>CAYTNJ010000001.1:0-38543 GCA_964439155.1 uncultured Candidatus Peribacteria bacterium
GCCCCAGCACGTTCGTGGCGTTCTCGCCGTTGGTGATGGCCGCCACGTCGTACACCGTCACGCGGTTTTGGCTACTTTGAGAGGCGAAAAGACGATTTGTGGCACCGTCATACAAAAGGCCGCGCGGCGCACGCATGCCCGGCTGGTTGTTGCCCGCCGTGACGCCCGTATACGTCGTCTGCCCCAGTACGTTCGTGGCGTTTTCTCCATCGGTGATGGCGGCGACGTCGTACACCGTCACGCGGTTTTGGTTGAATTGCGATACGAATAGGCGACTCGTGCCGTCATACGACAGACCTGCTGGCGCGCTCATACCCGGCTGGTTCGCGCCCGCGGCATTTCCCGCATACGTCGTCTGCCCCAGCACGTTATCCGGAATGCGGTCCACGAACGTGCCGTCGCCGTTCATGGCATAGACAAGGACGCGGTTATTGGTGCTGTCCGAAAGGAACAAGCGCGAGTTGCTGGTATCAAAAGCGAGGTTGGTAGGGGCGTTGAAGCCGAACTTGTTAGGGCCGTTATTCGCCACAGCCGCTTTGGTATACAGAGGAATCGGATCGACGAAATTCGTCTCGTCGTACTGCCCTATCAAATCGACTGCGTTTTGCCCGTTGGTGATTTTTCCCGAATACACCAGCACGCGATTGTTGCCTTGATCACTGACGAACACGCGCTTGTCGTTGGGGTCGAAGGCGAGGCCTTGGGGATTGTTCAGTGCATTCACGGCTGTAGCAGAGCCGCTGGAGGTGAAATTCGTTTGGCCGAACACCAGCAGGGCATTTTCTCCATCCGTGATCGCCGACACGGAGAATGCGAGCACGCGGTTATTGCCGCTGTCGGTCACGAAGAGGCGATTGTCAGTGGCATCGTACGTGAGAGAGCGGGGCGCGCGCAGGCCGTTTTGCGTGGTAGCCGCGGCATCGCCATAGTACGTGGATTGCCCGAGGATGTTGTCGGGCACATGATTGAGCAGCGTACCGCCGGTGTTGGTACGAAACACCAAGACGCGGTTGTTGCCCGTGTCCGAAACGAACAAGCGGTTATAGGTCGAGTCATAAGCGATGCCCGTGGCCGCATACACGCCGAAGATGTTCGGCCCATCGTTGGCGCCGGCTTTGGTGAACACCGGCACGGGGTTAGAAAAGCTCGTTTGGTCGAACTGTTGCAGCAGATCTATGGCATTTGCCCCGTTGGAAAGCGCCGCCAGTGTCGGTGTCGCCGGAAGAAGCACGTTGAAAAGCGCGAGAGACACCACAAGCAGCGCGCTGCTCATTGTTGTAACGCCGACAGACAATGACTTATGACGCAAGAAGGGCAAGAATACAGATCCTGCAAATGTACCAAATCGTCTAGCTGTTACGGAAATACCCTCGCTTGCGAGAATGAGGGGAAATGTCTTAAACGTCGCGGCAATTACCTCGGCGCGGCTTGTTGCAGCAGGTGCTCGATCGGGGACACGTCTTTGCCGAGCTCTTTCGCTTTTTGTATATGCGGCTTCGCTGCTTCGCTATCGCCCGTCTGCACGAGCAAGAGAGCCAGATTGTAGTGTGCGTCGGAATACTCCGGCCATTCCTTCAACGCCCGTTCATATTCTTCCTTCGCCTCGTCATATTTTTTCTCAAAAAACGAGAGCGTGGCCAGGTTGTTCCAGGCTTGGGGGTTGCTGGGGTTTAGGTGGATGGCGATTTGAAAATTCTCCCTCGCTTCTGCGTTGCGGCCTTGCTGCGCCAGTTCCAAAGCTTTGGCGCCGAATTCGAGAGCGTCTTGCGCGGGATTGACCATCGGCACGTCCCGCGATGAGGCGGAGGATTGGGAAACAGAAGACTGCGCTGCGGCAGAGAGAGGCAAAGTCGGCGGGAGCTCCGTCACGGGCTGATCGGATACCGGGGATGCCCTCAAGGTCAGCCCGGCTTTGTGCGCATAGCGTCGTGCCTGCCGCAGGCGGCCCGCTTTGGTGAAGACTTCCGCCAGGTACCCATAATCCATGTCGGGATAATCCTTGTCGGCAAGCTTAAGCATGATGTCCAACTCGTCCGCTGCCTTCTTCCACTGCTGTTGCTGCACAAAGATGGCGGCGAACATGGCATGAGGTTCCGGCACGCCCGGCTTGACGATGGCTGCGTCCTGCGCCATGGCCTGGGCTTCGTTTAAGCGCTTCTGCCGGATGAACATCTTGCTCAGTTCTATGCGGGCCTTGATGGAGCGCGGGTCGTCTTTCACCGCGCGCAGCAGTTCGGCTTCGAGCGCGGGCCATTGTTCCACGGGCACGTCGGCGAGTACCGATTTGTATTCGAGGTTTTCTGCTGTGAGCAGCTTAAAGCTCAGGCGCTCGATCAGCGGCAAGTTGGCGGGCGTCCTCTTCAAATACACGGCGACCCAATCGTCCACGTACACCATCGCCCACTCGGGGTCCTGTTCCAAAATCATCGAATAAAAGAGGCGGTCATGCTCTTTGTCTTTGTTCGCGAAGTAGTCGACTACGGCAAAGTCGAACGGATACTTCTCCTGCAACTTCTTCCATTGCACGGAATCTTTTCCCGCAAGGAAATTTAAGTTCATGAACGCAAAGCCGTAATCGACGTTGCGCCCGTCGATGAACACTTGCCTGTCGGGATAGCCGCGGTACAGCAGATAGGCGCCGATGCCGTAAGTATTGAACATCTTGCCGCTCAGTTGCTCACGCTCTACGAAGTCAGCCGCACTCTTGCCGTAATCGAAGAGACCATAGCCTTGGATTTGATCCGCATGGGTGAAGGAAACGTACTGCGTGCGTGCATACGTCGTGCAAGCCGCGAGCATCAGACAGGCCGCGATCGCGGTAAAGGTCCGGCGCTTGAGCAGCCAATCATGCAGGTGTTTCCAAGACGCCATGTTCGACACTTGGTGCAGCGTGACGGCGAGAGTCGTGAGCACGAAGAACGATTCATGCCGCAGCGCCTTGAGCGATAGCCAGCCGGTCAGGCCGAACAAAAACAGGCTGGCGAGCATGTGCTTCCTGCCCGAGGCAATGGCCGTGAAGCCGATGATCCACAGCGGTACGATCAGCTTGAAATACTGATCGAGCGGCCGCGGCTGCCATTCGAGAATGTAGATGATCGTGCGATCGGTGAGCAGGTTCCAAAGATACGTGGCGTTATGATAGGTGGTGGGCGATACGAAAAATCCAATGGCCAATGCGGCACCGAGGCCCGCGATCCAGAGCGATCGCGCGGGCAGCGCGGCGAGTGGCTGCCGCGAGCCGAGGGTACGCGCGAGTGCGTCGATACCAAGCGCCACGGGAAAGAAAAACGCCAGCATGCCGGCACCTCCGTGCGTGTTCACCCAAAGGATTTGCAGCAGGAAAAATGCCAGCGCCGTTCCGTATTTTTCGCGCTTGGTCGGCGCACGCTTGGAGCAACTGTCGAGCAGGCTGAACGTCAGGGTCAGGAACGTCGAATAGATGACGAAAGAAAACAGTTGCGGACGTTCCATCATCGTCGGCTGCAACGCGATGATCGCCAAGACGAACACCGGAAACAGCAGCCACAAGCCCCGCCTGCACAAGCGAGCGATGATCGCGAGGCAAGCCGCCAGTACGAACGTGCGAAAAACAATGAGAGCGGTCGAGCCGCCTGCAGACCACAGCAGCGTCAAGATTATCTGCGCCAACCATTCGTGCGTGGCCAGGTACGGCAGGCCCGCACGCGTCCAGGCGAACGGCTCGGTGGCGATGAGCGAACCCGTTTGCAACATGATCTTCCCCGCGGTGATGTGCCACCAAATATCCCTGTCGGTCATCTTGAACGCGCACATGCCGATGACGAGCGCGAGCAGCGACGCGACGGCCGCCCAAATGAGAAGCCTGCGGAAACTCTCGGCAGAGCCCGGGCTCTCGCGCAGCACGGCGCGGGGAACGCTTAAGCGCAGGGCGCTCATCGCGACCAAGACTGACGGATGCTTACGGATACGGAAGAGAAGACGCCGGAGTGAAGCCGCGACAGACGGAACGAACCCGTATCCGCTCCAAAGAACCGTGGACACGCACGCCGCGAGCAGGAGCAGCGTGAGCAGGTCGGCGGCGCGCTGCAGAGGCGAAAGGCGCCACGTCGTGGGAAGGCCGTTGCGGAACGCCAGCAAGTTCTGCGCGTCGGCGCCCGCTATGCGGTCGCCCGGCTTGCAGTCGTTTTGGGCAGGATACTGCAGGCAGGCCGGATTGCGCAGGTTGTAAAAGCCGTCGCTCAAGTGCTCCACCGATCCTTCCGTAAGCGGCTGCAGGATCGTGACACCCTTCAAGAGCGGTTCATAGCATCCCGGGCTGGTGGTGCCGGCGAACACCGATCGTAAATCCGAAGGCATCTCCGCCGGGAGGATATGCACGTTGTCCACGGCTTTGTGGAGATAGCCCGAAAGGGCGATCCCCTCTTGCACTTCTTGATACTTCACCGACTGCAACGGATGGAGCTTGATGAGCATGGGCGCATAGGCGCACAGGAAGGCTCCCACCGTCGCGAGTCCCACCAGAGGAGCGGCGAATGCGCGCGACGAAGCCCGAAGACGGTGCTCGCTGAGCCATGCCAGCCCCAGTACGCCGCCCATGCCGAGCAGTAAAGAAGGGGCATACAAAAAGCGCACCACCACCCGCAGAGACGAGAAAATCGGCAGGCCGTGAAGCACCGTCGGGAACACGCCGTATCCGCGCGTGAGCTGTGCAAACAAGAAGACAAGGACAAGCGAGTACACAAAAATCAGAGCTGTTTTTCGCGCGCCTATACGCCGGTATTCCCGCAATGAGTGCCAAGCCAAGCAGGCCAAGCCCACGAGGATGACCGGTGAAAGGAACATGCTGTACTCATGGATGCCCCAAATCTTCTCGTCGGATGAAAAGAGGAACGATCCTTGCGGCATGGCAAAGAAGGCCTTGAGCATGAACGCGAGCGCGGAAGTGTCCGGCGCGAAATGATCGAACGCGGTCGAACGCGGCAAAAAGCGCATCAAGCTCCACACGGCGACCAGCTTGCTGGCACAGAGCGCCAATGTAACGACGCCATAGCAAAGTGATCGCATGCCCACTTGCGCGGCGCGTCTCTTGGGATTTGCCGCATGCAACAGATCGAACGGCAAAAACAGCGCCGCAGTGATACCCGTAAGAAGAAGCGCGAAGTAACCCGCCTGATAGAGCGTGCATGCAGCGAGCAAGGCAAAAGCCGCCATGCGAGCGAATGACGGGCGAAGGAGTCTGTCCGTACGGTCAAAGAGCAGCCACAGGAACCATCCTGCGAGTGGCAGCATGGCAAAGGACAAATGTCCGGCGATCACGTGCATGAAGTAGTACCCGTTGGCGAGCGTTACCAATGCGAGCGCGTGCGACCAAGCAGCATCTAGGCGCAGCACGTCACGCCCCATGCGGTACCACCCGGCGTAGCCGAGCAGCATGGCGCACAGCACCGTCAGCTGTACCGATGTCCACAGGCCCAATACCAAACTGAGCAGTTGCGGCAGCGAGTAAAACACGTCATGAGGATTGCCGTACACCGGAAAGCCTCCGCACAGTTGCGGCGCCCAGCGAAGCGGCGACCAGCCGCTGCCGAGCGCGTGCCACCGGCCCACTAGCAAGCGCGGGAAGAAGTAGTACCAATCGTGCCCAAGCAGCGGATACGCCGCGTTGAGTCCGCAAAAAAACGCCGCCAAAAAAAGCGCCAATACCGCATAAGGAATAAGCGGGGAGCCGGGAGAAAAACGCATCCTTCGCATCGGTGCGCATGAGTGTAGCAAACTTGCTATCGTTCCCACAGCGGCACGCCGCTCTGCCGGTGATCATTCCACACGTCGCGCACGATGGCGCGCGGCCGCTGCTTGGTCTCCTCGAAAATGCGCCCGACGTACTCGGCGATCACTCCCAGCGATAGCAGCTGCACGCTGCCGAGAAACAGCACGAGCACGAAGATGGTGGTAAGCCCGCGCGGCGTGCCCGGCAACAAAAAGAACGTCGCGATGTAAAACACGATGGCGCCGCCCGACAGCAGCGTCACGATGCCGGCCAGCCACGACACCCACTCGAGCGGTGCGTAGGAAAAAGAAAAAATCGCTTTCCGCGCCCAGCGGAGATTTTTCCAGAAACTGTTCGTCGACACGCCGGCAAACCGCTCGGGCCGCACGTAGTCGATGCCCGTTTGGCGAAAACCCACCCACGCCCGCAACCCTCGTATCAGCCTGTCGCGCTCGGGCAGGGCGTTGATCCACTCCACCACTTTCCTGTCGAGCAAGGAAAATTCGCCGGCGTCGGGCGGGACCTTGATGTACGACAAGCGGTGGAACAGTACGTAGAACGAGTGGTACAGCCACTGGTTGATCCTGCCCAAACTGCGCTCCCGCTTGCGGCGAACGCCGTACACCACTTCAAATCCCTCGCGCCATTTGGCCACGAACTCCGTAATCAACTCGGGCGGATCCTGCAAGTCGCCGTCCAGCAAAATCACGGCGTCGCCCGCGGCTTGCAACATGCCCGAGGTAAAGGCGGCCTGCGCCCCGAAGTTGCGGGAGTGATGCAGTACCGTCAGGTGCAAGTCGCGCGCCGAAAGCTCTTGGAGAATCTGCGCGGAATCATCAGGACTGGCGTCGTTCACGTAGATGATCTCGTAGCGCGGAGTGATGGCCCTTAAGGCGATACTCAGCCGTTCATGAAGCGCCCGGATGGTCGGCGCATCGCGATAGCAGACGACGACGGCGGAGAGGGAGAAGGGCTGGTCCATGAGAGAAGCAGGATAGACGCCTCGCGCCGCGCCGTCACGGATGAAGCAGCAAGCGGCTGGCCGCCGCAAACGCACGATCGGGTAGCCACAAGCTCAGTCGCAGCAACACAGTCGAAAGCCGCGGAAAATAGAGACTGTCGCCTTTGCCGCATGCGAACGTCGCCAAAGCCGAGGCTGCGCGCTTCGCGGAGGGAACGAGAGGATGATGTTTGCCTTCCCACATGCCGGCATCTACCGGTCCTAAGAACACGTTGCCGAAGGTGAGTCCGTGCGTGGCATAGCGCAGTCGCAACGAGCGAAACGCCATCGCCAAAGCCGCCTTCGAGGCTCCGTACGCGGCCGATCTGCGCGAAGGACGCAGCGCAGCCGTAGAGCAGATCGCCACGAATCTCCCTCGTCCTCTTGCCGTGAAATCCGGCAGGAATAACTCCACGCAGGCAAGCGGCGCTTCCACGTTCACCCGTAGCATCCTGTTCGCAGCCGCGGCGTCGTATCCGTTTGGCGTCATGTCTTCCTCTTGGAGTGCCGCAAGCAACACAATCGCATCGGGCAGCCAATCTTGCGCGTGCATTTCCTCTTTCCATGCAAGCAGGGAAGCGGGGTCAGCCATGTCTACGCGGGACACGCGCATGCCTTCGTCGTTCCCTGCCGAACGCGATATGCCCCACACGTCGTGACCGCGGCGCATAAGCTCGGCGCAAAGCTCCCGCCCGATGCCTCCCGTTGCTCCCGTGACAGCGATACGCATGTGGCCAGGATAGGCTACAATCGTTCTCCATGACACCTGTGGCGACCGTCATTGCTCCCGGCACTCTTGCGAATAGCGCGCGAGATTTGCGTCTCAAGGTATTGGAGATGGCTCACCGCGCGCATAGCGGGCACATCGGGTCCGCGTTTTCCGTGATCGACATTTTGGCAACACTCTACGGCGGATTTCTGCGTATTGATCCCGCGCATCCGCAAGCACCAGACCGTGACCGCTGCATTCTGAGCAAAGGCCACGCGGCCTCCGCGCTGTACGCGGTGCTGGCGGCGAAAGGATTTTTCCCGGAGGAGGAATTGCGGCACTACCTGCGCGACGGCGGACGGCTGCCCGCGCATCCCTCTCCCTCCTTGCCGGGAGTGGAAGTGGCCACCGGATCGCTCGGACACGGGCTTTCCATAGGAGTTGGCATGGCGCTGGCAGGCAAAATCGCGGGCAAGACATACCGCACGGTGGTGATCGTGAGCGATGGCGAGTGCGATGAAGGATCCACGTGGGAAGCCGCTTTGAGCGCCGCACATCACGGACTCGGAAATCTTCTCTGCATCATCGACGCCAATGCCATCCAGGCGCTCGGACGTACCGAAGACGTACTGGCCCTGGAGCCGCTGGCGGAAAAATGGGCCGCCTTCGGCTGGTCGACGCAGGAGGTGGATGGCCATGACGTCGAGGCGCTCTCGGCCGCACTCGCCCGATGCGACGTGACATCGGCACGCCCGCATGTGATCGTCGCACGCACCGTCAAAGGCAAGGGGGTGTCGTTCATGCAACACTCAATCGATTGGCACTATTTGCCTCCCGATGACGAGCGGTACGCGCTCGCCCGAAGCGAGCTTTCCGCATCCTAAACCCCATGCGTTCTGCCTTTCTTGCCGGCCTGCTCGCATGCGCGGAGCGCGACCCTTCGGTCATGCTGCTCACGGGCGATTTGGGTTTTCATGTGCTGGAAAAATTTCAGACGCGCTTTCCCGGGCGTTTTTTCAACATGGGCATCGCCGAGCAGAACATGATCGGCGTGGCCGCCGGGTTGGCACTGAGCGGACACCGGGTATTCGTGTACTCCATCAGCCCTTTTGTCAAGCTGCGCAGCGCCGAGCAAATCCGCAACGATGAGTGTTTCGCCCTCTTGCCAGAGTGCAACGTAGGCCTTGGCGGCGGTTATGCGTATGGCCATAACGGCGCGACCCATCACGCACTCGAAGACATCGCCGTCATGCGCGTGCTGCCACAGATGACCGTGGTCTGTCCGGCGGATCCCGTAGAAGCATCGGCTCTCGTCGGAGACATCGCGCGATTGCCGGGTCCCAGCTACCTGCGCCTCGGTAAAGACGGCGAACCTGCGTTGCACTCCTCATCCAACGGCATCGCCTTAGGCTCCGCTTTAACCATGCGCGCGGGAACCGATGTCGCGCTGCTCGCCACTGGGTCGATGGTGGAGACCGCCCTGCGCGCAGCCGAACTCCTCGCAGGGCGTGGCATCTCGGCGCGAGTACTAAGCGTGCATACGGTCTCCCCTCTCGACGTTGCCGCCCTGCGCACTTGTGCTGCGGATGTCGCGCTCATCGCCACCGTCGAGGAGCACCGCCGTGCCGGAGGATTCGGCGCCGCCGTCGCGGAAGCCCTTGCTGACGCTCAAGCACGACCGCCGCACCTGCTATTGTGCGCCCCGGATGAAGTGGAGCATCGCTCAGGGTCGACTGTCTTCCTGCGGGAGCAAGCCGGCCTCACGCCCGAAGCCGTCTGCGCGCGCGTCGGCGACGCTTTCGCTATGCTGCCCGCATGGCCGAAGCCGTCTGCGCTCTCTGCGGCACCAACGAGCATGCTCGCACGCTCTACGCATCAACGCTCCGCCCGGGCGACCTAACCCCCGAGGTATTTTCCGCACGCCGCGCACCCGACCGCGTGCATGGCGAAATACTGCGCTGTGAAGGCTGCGGTCTCGTGTATCCGCGCACGCTCATCGACGAAGCAGCGCTCGCGCGGTTGTATCGCGATGGGGCGTATACCTATGGCGATCTCGAACCGCACATTCGCGCCATTTATGCACGCCATATCCGCCGCGCCATGCGTTCGCTCCCCACAAAGGGAGAACGGCGTTCCATCGACATCGGCTGCGGCAACGGCTTCATGCTGGAGGAGATGCGCCGACTGGGTTTTGAAGCGAGCGGCATCGAACCCTCCGCAGATGCCATCGCGCTTGCCGATCCGTCCGTGCGCCCGCATATCGTGCAAGGCCTGGCATCGCCCTCCCTGCTGCCGGCGGAACGTTTCGATCTCCTCACGTGCTTTCAAACGCTCGATCATGTTCCCGATCCCGCCGCGTTCGTCGCTCTTTGTTTAAGCGCGTTGCGCCCGGGAGGAGTGGCGCTGTTTATCAATCACGATGTCGGTTCCTTCACTGCGCGATTGCTCGGCGAACGTTGCCCCATGATCGACGTGGAGCACACGTTCCTGCACACCAAACGCACCATGCGCCTGCTCTTCGAGCGCGCAGGCTTCGAACAAGTCACGGTGTTCCCTGTGGCCAATGCCTATCCGCTGCGCTACTGGCTGCACCTGCTGCCCGTTTCTCCCAAGGCACGCAAAGCAGCACTCTCCATCGCCGGTTTGTTGCATGCCCAGTCGCTCGTGATTCCGCTGTTCGCCGGCAACCTGGGGCTCATGGCGCGGCGTCCGCTTCATTCGTCCATAACCGGGCTCGACTGACCGGCACGCACGGCTTTGAGGTGATACGCGTCCGCTTTGTCTTGCTGCCCGGATTTGGAAAAAATCATCGCGAGATAATCGTAGTTGATACCCGGGCCTTCGCCCGCCGACAGCCGTACCGCGCGCTCCAGGTACTCTCCCGCCTGCAACCAATCTTGGTTCGCCGCGGCAATGCGCCCAAGGAGCTCGTAAGGTTCCGGACGCAGCGGTTGTGCCTGCGCCGCTGCGAGCGCGAGCGCATCTGCTTCCTTTAGGCGGCCCGTGGCGAAATAGCGGTCGCCCAACTGCAGCCTGGCCTTCATGCTCGCAGGGTCTTCCGCGGCCGCCCGCCGCAATTCCATTTCGGCCTGGGGCCATCGGTCCTCCGGCAGCGCGGCGAGCGCGTCGGTAAATTCCAGGGCGCCGGGACGCACGATGCGGTAGGCATGCTTCTCGATCAGCGTTGCGTAGCGCGGAAGGTCGCGCACGTACACCGCCGCGTCATCATCCACGTACACGAGCACCCAGGAGGAATCCGATTCCATACTGTTGATGTACGGCAGCAGCGAGCCGTAATCGGCCACGGCCTTATATTCCACCACGGCGTAATCGAAACGATGCTCCGCCTCCAGCTCCTTCCAGCGCACGGGATTCGTGCCGGCATCCATCAATTTCTGCAGGAAAGGATAGCCGTAGTCGATGTTGCGCCCGTCCACAAACACCTGCCTGTCGGGATACCCCCGGAAGAGCAAGTACGAACCCTGGTTATACGTGTTGAACATCTTGCCCGTTATGCCCTCTCGCTCCACGAAATCGAAAGCTTTTTCCACCGAAATCCGCACGCCGAAACCGAACACCCCTTCCCGGCGCAGCGATAAGTCCTGTCGGTACATGCCGGCCACGAGCAGCGCGAAGGCCGTCAGGCCGAGGCTCAGCGTCAGCGCCGTCTCCTTTCGTGTCCCTTTCCATTGAAAAAACGTCACAGCCAGACACGCCGACACGAAGAGTATGCAATGCCGAAACGATTCGAACGACATCAGAAAAAGCACGGCCAGCACCGTCGCGCACAGCACCCAAAACCGCCGTCGGAGAAGCACGCTTACCGCTGCCAAAAAGCCGAAAGGCACCACCTTGAGAAGGTAATCCCCCCAACCCATCGGCATCCACTCTCGCACCAGCGGAATCGTGCGATCAAAGCGGTGGGCATACATGTCCGCCAACGTATAAACGCCCTTGGGAGAGAGCAGCAGCGCCGCCGCGCACGCCGCCAGCAGCAGTGCGAAAAACCGCACGGAGCGCAGTGCGTCCTCCGCCTCGTTCTCTCGGGCTCCGTACCAATCGGCCAACGCCTGCAGGCATAGCCCCGCAACGCACAGCACGCCGAAGATCGCGGAAGCGCCGTGCAGATTGACCCACAGAATCTGGATGCACAGCACCGCGGCAAAGTACGCCCAATGCCTGCAAGCATAACGGAGCGTCAGCAGTAACGATGTGCACAGCAGCAGCAGCGTGAACAGCTGCGGCCGCACCATGAAGCTTGCACGAAACGCATAGAAGGCGATCACCACGAGCAGCGACTGCCAAACGAACGCACGCCTGTCGATGTGCAGCAGCGCAGCCGCCGCGCCGGCGACCAAAAGGCCGCGAAGCACTATCGCTCCTGTAACACCGCTCGCGGCGTACGTGAGATAAAACACGATCTGCGCGAGCCACTCATGCAGCGCCGTATAGGGCCGCCCGTCCAAGGTCGCGGAAAAAGGTTCGACCGTGATCAAGCGCTTCGTCTTCCACAAAATTTCTCCCGCTTTCACGTGCCACCAAAAATCGCCGTCGATCAGGTGGAACGCGCAGATGTAGAGCGCGCATGTCACGGTCAGCGCCAAAAATACCCAAAACCACAGTCGTTGCATGCGCGGCGAAGCATACACGAATTTTTTCTCTCAATACGCGCGTACGCCCTTGAGCATGATGGTGAGTCCGTTGCCCGCCGTACCCGACCCCACTTGGTCGATGTCGATGGTGATTTCGGCGCCGGCCGCGAGCGACGTATCCGACAACGCATGATTGCCGTCCTCGCGCGTGGCTGCCGCGTCTATTTCGGGGCGCGTGGAAAAAATCGTGGAGCCTTGTTCGTTGATGTCGACAATGAGTTGCTGGCCCGTCGGAGCGGTTTTTACCTTCAAATCCACATCGGTCACGGTCATGCCGAACGGCATGATTACCACGGCGCTCTTGCCGTTACCTATGGTCAAATCGCCGTCGATATACCACATCACGGCGCCGGTCGGGCTTTTCCATTCGGGGGTGTTCGCCGTACGCGACACGAGCACCGATCCGGAGGTCGCGCTCCGCGAGTTGACGAGGTCATAGGTGAACACCGACGAACCCGACACCGTGCCCACGACATCGAGAGGGGTATCGGGCGAAGCGGTACCTATGCCCACGCGGTTATTGCCCGCCTGCACCACGAGCGTGCCGTCGATGTACGCACCCGATTCGGTGACGAGCGATCCTGACGATCGAAGCAGCGTGTTGGCATGGATCGTGGTGCCCGAGGCGGTCCCCAGAATTTCCAAGTCATCGTCGAAGCGGAACTGTCCCGCCGTGCGTTCGTACGTCAGCGATTTATTGATGGTATCTCCAAAGCGCAGCACGATGTCGGCTGTCGTATCGTCGTCATCGATCACCTGGAAGCCTTCGGTATTCACCAGCAGGCTTGGGCTCCACGAACTCGCCGCGAACGCGCTCGCGCCCCACGAAAACGCCGTAAGGCACAGGCATGTTGCCGCGATGCCGCGAGCCCGGCTCATCCAAGCACTGCCGGGAGGTTCGGGACGGCCCGCTCGGCGCGATAATGGTGCGTGTGTTCGTGGCATGAGAGTATCCCGTTATTATACCAAAAAACCGTAGTTTTGTCTGTGCGCAGGTATTGCAAATACGCAGAAAAAGGGTGTGAATATCTATTGATACAACAGCCTCACAATAGCCATGGAAACAAGGAAAATGGCCTGATTTGGCAGGCCGCGATGGTGACAATTGTGATGGCAGGCGCGGTAGGGCTCGAACCTACGACCCTCGGTTTTGGAGACCGATGCTCTACCAGCTGAGCTACGCGCCTACGATGGGAAGGAAAGCTTGCCGTTGAAACGAAGGATGCACCAGCTGCTTGTCCGCCGTAGCCCGCTGGCGAAGGGGGAAGCTACGCGCCTAGGGGGTCCGTACCATGACAGTATAGCGTTTTTGGCCACCGGAACACAATTCATCGTTCGTCGAGCCACTCCCCGAACATCCCCTTCCCCACCTTCCAATGTCCCCGTTCCCGAAACGCCGGCAGCGCCTGCTTTTTCGCGGCGTTGAGCAGACTTTGGGGAGACAAGGCCGACTGCTCCTTGCCAATGTCGATGAGCGCCACGATGTCATCGCCCCGCAGGTAGGCGATGCGTTTGTGAAAGCTTTCTTTCAGCAGCGCGGCGATGATGCGCTCGTAGGCCTTGGTCGAGCGGTCGGCGTCGTACGAAGAGAGTGCGGCGTAGTACGTTTTCTTCTCCTTATTGCGGATGATGATGGGCGGGTAGCCCGCGGCTTTCAGCTGAAAGTTGAGGAGCGCGCGGCCCACTCTGCCGTTGCCGTCGCAAAATGGGTGAATGTGCTCGAAGGCGAGATGAAAATTCACGATGCTCTGCAGCGGGTCCTTCGCGTCATGAAAATCCTGCACCAAGCGATGAATCAAATTGGGCACGTGTTCGGGGGGAGGCGCTATGTGCCGCCCCACGCGCACATACTCGCCGGGATGACGAAACCTGCCCGCCACTTCATCGCGAATGTGGCTTAAGAGCGTTCTGTGCGCGAGCAAAATCAAATCCTCCACGAGCGGTTCGTGCTTGTCGATCTTCGTGTTCAAATACTCCGTCACCCGCGCCAAGTTGATCGCTTCGAATACTTCGCGCTGCGAGTGATAGGGAGGAAT
The DNA here is from genome assembly GCA_964439155.1 of uncultured Candidatus Peribacteria bacterium. Classification (GTDB taxonomy): domain Bacteria; phylum Patescibacteriota; class Gracilibacteria; order Peribacterales; family Peribacteraceae; genus CAYTNJ01. The sequence continues at coordinate 14,144 of CAYTNJ010000001.1, forward strand.
TTCCTGGTGATGCAAAATACGCTCTGTTTCATCGAGCGTGAGTGTGGAATTCTCGATGGCGTTGGAGTTATACACCGATTCCGGCAGCTCGGCTTCCTCCAAAAGCGTCAGCAGCGATTGTTTCCCCTGGCGCAGTTTGTGGTACTCCGCCTGCAGATCGCCGATGTGTTTAAGCGTGGTGGCGTGCATTTATAGATGAAAATATAGAGAAAGTATAGAAAATTCATCTATTAAAGTCAAGTGCCAAGCAGGAAAATAGATGAATTTAGAGAAAAAGTATTAAAAATTCACCTATAAAATAGGTGTAAGAGCTTTCGCTGAAGGCACGATGATCTCCCCATCCTAGGAAGCAAAGTTTCCCGCACATGGCTCTCCACAGAGAGAACTGCTATACTGACCAGATACATGTCGATCGAGATTCACGTTCCCCGGCCGCTTCTCACCCTCGGCGTCATCGCCGTGGCGACGTGGTTTGCGCTGGGCGGAAGGCTCGCTTGGCAGCCTGAAGCAAACGGAAGTGCTCAGGAGCACGTGCACGCGCAACTGCAAGAGAGCGAGGAAGAAGAACTGCAAGACGCCGGCGGGTCCGACGGCGAAGACGTGCGCAAAGCGCGCGAGGCGGAGGAGACCGTGAGGGATTTACGCGTGAAGCAAGAAGTGCTCAGTCGTCGCGAGGAAATTTTGCGTTACGAACTCGGGCTGCTCGAATTGGAAGATTCCGACGATCCCCTCGACGCCGCGACAATCCAAGAGCGCCGCCGAGAACTTGTGGCGTTGCTTCAGGATAAACAAAAAGCCGAAGAGCAGATCTTGGCCTCGCTGCAGCAAATGTGGGACGCCCGCGGATTCGCCATGGAGATTTCCAGGGAACGACGCGGAGGAACGCGCCCGCAATTGCTCGCCTGGCCGGTAGAGCCGCTGCTCGGCATTTCCGCGCACTTCGAAGACGCGGGCTATCGCAAGCGCTTCGGGTTCGATCACCATGCCGTCGATATCCCCACGTCGCAGGGCACGATCATCTTCGCGCCGGCGGACGGCATCGTCGCCCAGGTGTCGGACAACGGCTTGGGATTCAGTTCCCTCACGGTCGATCACGGGGGCGGCATGGCCACCCTCTACGGCCACGTATCGGCATTCCTCGTGACCGAAGGCCAGCAAGTACGCAAAGGCGACCCCATCGCCAAATCGGGCGGTCAGCCCGGCGGCAAGGGCTCGGGACGCATCACCACGGGGCCGCATCTGCACTTCGAAGTGTTGATCGACGGTGAGAAGGCGGATCCGCTGCAGTACTTGGAGGAAAGCCCGAACTTGTAAAGAACGTAAAACGTAAAACACACAAATACGACTCGTATTTTACGTTTTACGTTTGTGTGTTTTGCGTTTTTCCAAGCATCTCCTTGGCATACGCATCGGTCATGCCAGCAACATAATCTTTCACCGCTTCCGGCAGGCTGCTCTTTGTGCGGTTTTGCAAAGTGAGAATTTTATCCGCGGGATTGGCGAAGTAGTGCTGGCATAAAGCGATCAAAATTTGCTGCCCCTCCTGCATGGGGGCGATCACTTTGGGATGCACGTAGAAGTTGCTCCACAAAAACGTGCGCCATTCATCGAGCAAGTCGTGCACGTTTGGAGAAAACCCGACGAGCGGCTCGGCGCACGATTGCACGTCTGCGAGAGTGCGCACGCCGTGCGCATCCAGACGCTTGCGCGTTTCGGCCAGCACGTCGGCATGCAAGATGCGAATCAGCCCTCCCCTTAGCGACGTACCGCGTGGCTGCGTGAGCGCATAAGCCTGGCGAATCAAGGGAATATCTTTGATCTGCTCGAAGGGGAAAAGTTCCGCTTTCAATCCGTCCTCGCAATCGTGCGCGGTGTAGGAAATTTCATCGGCGATGTTCACCAGCTGCGCCTCCAGCGTGTGCTGCTTGCCCGTGAGTGAATGCTTTTGCAATCCCTCCACGATTTCCTTTTGCAGATTGAGCCCCGGCTGCCCGGGAATGTGTTCTTCCAACAACGTGATGATGCGCAGCGATTGTTCGTTGTGTTCAAAGCTGAGTCCGTGCGTGCGCATCCAGGCGTCCAGAGCTTCTTCTCCCGCATGGCCGAAAGGCGGATGACCCAAGTCATGCGCGAGCGCTATGCACTCGGCCAAGTCTTCGTTCAGCCCCAGGGTGCGCGCCAAATCGCGGCTCACGAGCGCCACTTCCAAACTGTGTGTCAGGCGCGTGCGATAGTGGTCCCCTTCTCCGGCAACGAACACCTGAGTCTTCCCCTGCAGCCTGCGAAACGCCTGCGTATGCACGATGCGGTCGCGGTCACGCTGAAAGGGCAAGCGGTGAGGGTCGGCTTCCTCGCGAATCTCACGATCAAGATAGCCCGAAGGAGGAACGGCGTAGGAAGCGAGAGGATTCATAGAAGAGCTTCTTAGCTTATCAGCTTGTTAGCTTCTTAGCTTTCTTTTTTCCTAATAAGCTAATTAGCTAAAAAGCTAACAAGCTAACGACAAAATCGTCCCAACAGGCCGTCGAATCGGACACGCTTGTCCCTGATTGTACAGGTGGGTGACCGCAACCCGATACCACGGTACCGAGTGATTAAGCCTCCCGTGACAAGATATTAGAGAAGAAACGTATCCGTTCTAACGAGACGTCGAGACTGTGCCAAAGGTATCACGCCCGAAGTCGGCACGCGAGAACGTTCCGCAACTTTTTTTCCATCTCCGCCTTATGGCCGCCGCGCAGGGTCCAATAGCGGTTCGGCAGGCAGCGCGTACAGTCCGGTTGCAGGTCGATCCGCTCGGATCGCACGCCCAAATCCGTGAGGTGTTTGTGCGCGATCGCGCGCAGGTCGGCGTGCTGGCCCTCGATGAACGGCGCCCAATCTGCGGGCAATTCTTTCGCCGGGTCCGTGAAGTCCGCGCACTTCTTGCAAAGTGACGGACCGGAGCCCACCCACGTCTCTTTCGGCTCGATGTTCCATTCCTGCTTCAGCGCTTCGTACAGGGCTGGAAGGATAGTAAGCGAGAGCCCTTTCCATCCCGCATGCACCGTGGCGATCACGTGCTTATCGGGCGCATAGACGACGAAGTTCTGACAGTCACCCCAGCGCACGGTAAGCCACAAGTCCGCTTTGTCGGTGGCGATGGCATCGGCCGCAGGTCCGTGCGTTTCGCTCTCTCGCATCTCCGCTTCACGCACGATGCGCACGGTCTTTCCGTGCACCTGGTCCGTCGACACGATTTTCCCATCGCCAAGGGCTGAAACGGTAGCGTCATCGCTGGCGATCGCATCTTCTTTTTCGAGAATGCAAACGTCCAATTCCGGGAACGCGGCCAGCAAGGGGAAAGGAGAGCGTTGCATGACTTAAGCGATGAGCGTGCCGCGTCCCGGCAGATCTTGCTGCAGGCGTCCGCCGCCGTGGAGAATCATCGGGATCGTCTCTATGACGTCCTGCGTGCGGTAAGAAAATCCTTGCCGCGCCTGCAGATGGTCGCCGGCTTTTTTGATCGTCAACGATGCAAGACGGCACGCTTCGGACCACCGCATGCCCTGTGCGATCAGCCCTGCCGCAAGCCCCGCAAGCGCATCTCCCGTGCCGCCGACGGTCAGGCCGGCATTGCCTCCTTCCACTTCCTCCACCTGTCCATCCGGCGATGCGATCCGATCGATTTGTCCTTTGCAGAGCAGCGTCACGCCGAACTTCTTTGCTGTCGCCGCCAAGTCTTCCTGCGCGATGCCCATGCGTTCCAACTCTCCCCTGTGCGGCGTGAGCACGACTGTCTTCTTTCGGACAGCGGCAAGCGTGAACGGCTGCAAGGCCGAGGCATCAAGCACGAGCGGGCATGATGCCGAGGCGATAATCTTTTCGATGCACGAAAGTTGCGCCGCATCTCTTCCCAGCCCCGGCCCGATCACCGCGCAGTCGACGGTCGCGAGCAATTCCAAAATAGCATCCACGTCTTCGCCGCATAGTTCGTCACCCGCGAAAGAGTGGACCTGCGCATTGAGACAGTGCGCCTTCGCCGTTTCTGCATGACAAGCCGGCACGCAGGCGAAAAGCAGATCGACGCCGCTCGCTTCGGCTGCCAGCAGCGAAAATAGGGGTGCCCCGTGCTGATGGCGCGACCCGCCGATGATGGCGACTTTTCCGTTTTCTCCTTTGTGCGAATCAGGTACGCGTTGCATGAGGTCAGTCTACGGGAGGGGTGCTGCGTTGTCTGCGCTGAAAGTCTTCATAGGCTTCGCCGATGGCGCGCGTGATGCGCTCGCGGAACACCGCTCGCGAAAATCCTCGGGCGTGCGCTCGTATCGCTTCGCGGTCCCAGGCGTGCTTGTCAAATTGCTCCATGGCCGCTTGCACGCTCGCCACTTCCTGCGCGTCGAAGAACAGTCCCGTCTTTCCTTCCACCACCGCGTCCGTCGCGCCGCCCGCGCGGTAGGCGATCGCCGGCGTGCCGCTGGCGTGCGCCTCGAGCAGCACGATGCCCGCGTCTTCATACTGCGGAAAAAGCAGCGCCTTAGCGTTCGCGTATAAACCGGGAAGCTCTTTGTCCGGCACGAAGCCGAGGAATTTTACAGTAGGCCCGGCGAGAGATTTCAAACGTGCTTCATCCTGCCCCGTCCCCGCGATCCACAAGGGCAACTGCAGAACATTCGCCGTCTCAATCAATAAATCGAAGCGCTTATAGGGCACAAGCCGTCCAACGGCGAGGAAATAGCCGTTCTCACTGTCCTCTGTCCTCCGTCCTCTATCCTCTCGAATCGTCGTCGCAAAAAATCTGTCGTCGACGGGCGGCGGAATCACGGTGCTCTCGCGATTGTAAATGCGCGAAATCCTTTCCTGCGTCGTCGCCGAGTTGGCAAGGAACACATCCACTCTCTTGGCCGTCGTCAAATCCCATTTGCGTATCTTCATGAGCTCGCGCTTGATGGGGCGTTGCAGCAATTTCGGCACGCGGAAGTCGCGCAGGTACAGATCTTCCATTTCCCACGCATAACGAATCGGCGTGTGGCAGTAACACACGTGCAGACAGCCGGGCCGGGGAACGATCCCTTTGGCCACCGCATGCGACGAACTCAAGACCACGTCGTACCCCGACAGATCGAAACGCTCGATCGCGCGCGGCATCCAGGGCAATAAAATCTGGTGGTTGCCGAGCAACTTGTACCATCGCTGCAGCGGCGACGTGCGAATGTCCGCTTTATCGATGGGGCCGAGCCGGCCTTTGCGCGCCACGGTGGTGAAGAGCGGGGCTTCGGGAAACAGTTCGATCAGTTCCGCCAGCACGTGTTCCGCGCCGCCAAAAGTGGTGAGCCAGTCGGCGACTAACGCAAGTCTCATGGAGCGATGGTATCATGACTCCCGATGCTTAAGTCGCCTCGCCGGCTGCCGCAACGGTACAACCGCCGCGTGACGTCGTATACCGACCGTCTGGTGAAGTCCCGCAACATGCGCCATCGCAAGTATGCGCGCGAGCGGTTTTTCCGCACGTTCCAGCGGTTTCAGCGAAAGTTGCCGGCGCTGCGCAAGACCGTGCTGCGCTTCGGCGGATTGCTCGGGCTTGGGCTCGTGGCGATGCTGGTCGGCCTCGCGTTTTGGTCCCCCATCCTGCAGCTGCGCGACATCCGCGTGGGCCGCACCGATCCGCGCATCGAGGAAGAATTGGTGCAATCGGCGCTTCGCCCGTTGCTCGGCAAGCACATGCTCTTCTTGAATACGCAAGACATAGCGCCGCTCCTTACGGCCGCCCTCCCCCGCGTCGACCGCAGCGCCGTGCCCGACTTGCTCAGCGTCACCGTGCGCAAGGATTATCCGTCGTCGCTCTCCGTGCGCATCGCCCTCGATCCCCTCATTGCGCGCCTGGCCATGCGCGAGCCCGCCGGGCAAGCCGATACCGCGCCCAAAACGCAAACCGGGGAGGTGATCACGAGTGATTTTCTCACGAGCAAAGGCATGTACGCGCCTTACCTGCCGTCGCAGGTGGGAAGCGGCACAGCGCTGCCTCTCTTCACCATCGTCGACTGGGGCGCGCGCCCGGTGCCGTGGACAACACTCATCGAGCCCGATTTTTTAAAGACGATGCAGGATGCTGAAAAAGAACTGAAAGACCAATTCAGCCAGCCCGTTTCCGAACGCCAAATGTTCATCCGCGCCCGCGAGTTCCATCTCAAAACGCCCGCGCACGAACTGTGGTTCGACGTGCGCAGTCCCCTGGCCGAACAACTCGAACGCTACCGTCTTTTCCTCCGCACCGTCGGCGCCCCGATGGCCAAACAGTACGTGGATCTGCGCTTGGCGGACAGAGTGGTCTATCGCTAAGCCTGTTTGACAGAGAAAGAATTATAGGGTCATAAACCTATTCTTTCAGTAGTCTGCCCCCCTCCCATCCGCTAGACTGCGACCAATGTACGGACCCGTACTTTCCGTCTTACTGATGGGCATGATTCCCGTGTGGGGAGCGCAGCCTGCGGCGAGCATTTTGCCCGCCTCGATCGGCGTGGCCGCACCCGCGGAAACGGAGCATTTGCAAGCGTTGCAAGAGGCGGCAAAAACCCTCACCGCCTCGGGCATTGTGGTGGTCGACATGGATAGCGGCCAGACCATTTTCGAAGCGGGAAGCAGCACCTCGCGCCCCATGGCCAGCCTTACCAAGCTCATGACGGCCCTGATCATCGCCGAGAACCACCAGCTCGACGAGCAAGTGCGCGTTCCCTCCGGTATCGACAAAGTCGACGGCACCGTGGCCCGCTTGAAAGCGGGCGACGTGTACACGGTGGGCGACATGCTTTCCATCACGCTCATCATGTCCGCCAACGACGCCGCGGTGGCATTGGCCACGCATCACTCGGGCTCGGTGCCCGATTTTGTCGACGAGATGAATGCGCGAGCGCGCAGCCTGGGGCTCAAAGATACCCTCTACGAAAATCCCACGGGCCTGGACGCACCCAAACAAGTCTCCTCCCCGCGTGACATCGCCTGGCTTGCCATGTACGTGCTCCGCCACCCCGACATCGCCCAGCGCATGGGCACCAAGGCCGCCGTCATCACCAGCCGCGCGGGCACCCAAATTTCCCTCTCCCACACGCATGACCTTCTGCATTCGTCGTCCGACGTGATCGCCGGCAAAACGGGCACCACCGACGAAGCGGGCCAATGCCTTTTCTCCGTCGTCATCCACAAAAATCGGCGCTACGGCATAGTGTTGCTACATTCCGCCGACCGTTACGCCGACATGCGCAAAGCCCTGAAAGCCTTCGAAGTCTGATCCTCTCATGCAACATCCGCTCCGTCGCTGGCTCTCGCTTCGCATCCGCATCCTCTGCGCGGTGTGCTTGCTGACGGGTTCCCTGCTGCCGCCGTATATTCCGCCCGACGCGTTGGCCAACCAAGAGGCGATTGATATCGACACGCCCCAGCTGCTACTGGTGGAAGACGGCTTTCTCATGAAATCATCATCCCTTACCGAACAAGGCTCGCGCAGAATCTACGCCGAGTGGCTCACGCACGTGGTGCGTGACGGCGAAAAACTCACGCAAATCGCCGCGCAATACCAGGTGAAACCCGAAACCATCATCTGGGTGAACAAGCTCCCGGCTAATACCCCCGTCAAAGCCGGGCAGGAGCTCATCATTTTGCCCGTCGACGGCGTGCTGCACACCGTTACCCGCGGGCAAACGCTTTCACGCATCGCCGAACTTTACAGTATACCCACCGCCGACATCCGCGCCCAAAATAAATTGGAAGGCGACTTCATCCTCGCGGGCCAGGAACTCATCGTCCCCGGCGCAAAGCCCATCGTCGATAAACCCACGCAAGTCGCCGCGGTGCCCGGCACCACTCCCAAGCCCGGCGCCAAACCCGTGCAAGTCTCTCCCGGCAAAAAGCCCGACGTGGCCGCCACTCCCAGCTACGGCGTGCTGCAAATGCCCTGCAACAACTGCTACTACACGCAATACTTCGGCCCCGGCCACTACGCGGTCGACATTCAAACCAAAGGCGGCGGCCCCATCTTCGCGGCCGAAGACGGCACGGTCATCCGCGCGGACGGACGCAAGGGCGGCGAAAACGGCGGCAGCGACCAGTGGAACGGCGGCTACGGCAATGTGATCGAAGTCTCCCATGGCAACGGCCTTGTCACCCTCTACGCCCACAACAAAGAGCTCTACGTGAACAAAGGCGACACCATCAAGCGCGGCCAAGTGATCGCCTGGATGGGCCGCACCGGTCGCGTGTACGGCAAAACCGGCATCCACACACACTTTGAAGTGCGCGTGAACGGTGTCAAAAAGAATCCGCTGCTTTACCTTAAATAGGGGAAAGAGTGGGATTTGCCAAAAAGTACTAAATAGTATATAATAGTAAAGAAACACCCATGGACTCCCAAACACCCCACGCGCCCGCTTCGCTCTTCCGTCCGCACTTCATCGCGGCTGTCATCGCCTGGGCGCTATTCGCGGGCGTTTGCGTGATCGTGGCGAATGGGATTGCATGAAAAAAGCCGAGAGCCGCATTCACGGGATCGGCGGTTATAACGATGGCGGGACCGACGGGACTCGAACCCGCGACCTCCACAGTGACAGTGTGGCGTTCTAGCCAGCTGAACTACGGTCCCAATTGATGAACAATCCGAAAGAGCAGTCCTTCCCTACGGGAAGCTGCGAAACCCTACCAGGAACCCCAGGGGGGCGCAATATGGTCTGGATGCTTTTTGGCTACCCCTGCGTATCCATGCAGAGATTCCGTGAATTTGACAATATTATAGTTTTAAATTTAAATACTAATAGTCTGATAACGGGATCGAAACTTGGAAACGCGGCATTTCCCGTTTGGGATGTCGCTCATTCACCCACAGAAGGAGTGCGAAGTGACGAAGAGCGTTCTCTTATACGGAAACGACAAAGGGGCCATGACAGTTCTTCAGGCAGTGGAACAGGCGGCGCAAGCGACGGAATTTGGCGAGCTGAACCTGTACCGCATCCAGGGGGACAATGTGCCCGTGTCGGAGGAGGATTGGGGGCGCCTGGCGACAAGCGATGCTGTCATTTTCGGCATTTCCTCGGGAATGCCCGAAGCACTGCTCGCCTCCTGGGCATTGGGCAAAAACCCAGCCCTCGCCGGAAAAATCTTCTTCATGGAAGACTTTCCCGGGAGTTCCGGCATCCACAGCGATGTGCTGAAGGGCATCGGCAAACAACTGCGGCTCTGCAGCATTCTGCCGCTGCCTCTCGATGCGCCGGAGCGCGATGTCTATGGTGCCGTCCACACTGTCGGCTGCCCGGATCATTGGGTGCCGTCCATGCGGCAGATCCAAGAGGGAACCACTGCGCGGCAGGGTGCGACACTGAGGAAACGGCGACGCGGAATGGAAGAGGCGGTGTCGCTTTCGCCCAACGAGCTGGTGGTCTACGTCACGGGATTCAAGGATCCGGTGATGGAACTCAAGGCTCTGCGGCATCTGCGGTCTCTCAGTTCCATGGAAGGACCGCCGTTCCTCGTCCACTTCCGCGCTCATCCTGGCGAGCGGGCCAATCCCAAACTGGCAGAGGCGATTCTGGAGCGCGATGCCCTGCTCCAGGGTGACTGGGAAATCGTGGTTCCTCCGCACGTCGATCAAAAGCTCGTGGAGCCATGGATGATCGGCGTCGCTGATGTCACGGTGGTCTTCTCGGGCTCAACCTCTCAATTCTGGGGGGCTGCCGCTCGCAAGAAAATGGTCTGCCCCAGGGAATTCGAACTGGGAAGGACCACCAAAACCTCGTCCTACGACTACGCGCTCGTGGAGCGTAGTGTTCACGTCGTCAAACGCGTGGACGAACTCGGCGGCGCGATCGGGGCGTTGGTCGTCAAGAACTCACCCGAGGCGGCCGCGCTGCTTGCCAAGCAGGAGAAAAATGCCTTTTCCTTCGGTGATGACGACGGGGTCAGTCACGGAAAAAATGTCCTGCAGCTCGTGAAAGATTCATGAGCTGAACTACCAACAAGGGGTCATCGGTGGAACCGATGGCCCTATTTAGCATTGTGCTCATCAATACCGTTCGCCCGCATTCGCAAAACTATGATGTTTGCCAAGTAATTGGACACCGGCGCAATTTCTCTCGGTGACTCATACTCGTACACTTCCCAGCCATGCGTCCCCTGCACAGGTGCATGGCCAGTATCCCCTTGTATTTCGCGCTGGCGGGATGCGCCATCACGGCGGCATCGGTGCCTTTGGTAGAGCAAGGAAAAGGCGAAAACCTTGCGGGCGTGATGAATCATTCCTGGGCGCGCCAAGCGATCGGCGAGAGCGGGGTGAGCATCGAATTTCCCACGGCGTTAACGGTGCAAAAAGTGGGCGGCGAAACGGGCATGTCGGCTTTTTACGAACTCCTCGGTTCGGGCGCGCATCTGTACGCCCTCAATGTGCCGGGCCAAATCGCACTCAAGGATTTGCAGTGTGACAATCTGCCCGACGGCATCACGGCGTTGCTCTCTGTCGATCTAAAGCAGCACCACCGGTGCTCCATCATCGATGGTGCACTCATCGTGATCGGCTTCGGCCAGGCAGGTGAAGGCGCCACTATCGATACGCAAATGCTGCTCGCGGGAACAGACGAAGTGGTGCTCCTCGAAAACTTACTCTCGATCGAGCAACTCAGCCCCGCTGCCGATCGTGCGTTGAAAGACTATTACCTCAAACACCCCGAACTCACGCAGATCTGGCTCACCGAGCCGAGCGGCAAAGCGATCGATGCGCAGTTGCGCAAAATTCTCCAAGGAGATTTACAAAAGCCCTCCGTCGGCATCGTCTCGGCGATGGCCTTTTTGGAGCGCGTGGCGCAGAGCGCGCGGTGGGAGGAGTGAGGCTGTAGAGAATGGAAGGGTTCGGTTATTCCCGCGGCGGAAAACTCACCTGCTTGAGCGTGAATGGGCCGGGAACGACATCTGCAGCGATGCGTCGCAAGCGTAGAGCATTGCTCCCCAATGTCTCTTCGATTGTCGCTATTTCCGTCGCAGTAAGATCCGTGCAATCCGTGATCTGGCAGCCACCGCGACGGAATACGAGATTTGCTCTGCAGGAATGCGCCAAGCGAATGTCGGGCTGACGCACGATGAAACGCAGAGTGATAGTCGTGAGATGCAACGCAGCCGGCTGCTCACCGTCCACGACGGGAAAGCACTGCACGTCATACGCATCCAGCGGCAATTCGACGCTGCGTTGCACGGGGATCTCTCGCGAGAGTGTGTCGGCTGCTTGATCGTGTTGCGGAGTTTTTCCTGAAAACAGAGCCTCTGCGATGATTTTCTGTCGATCGTCATCCATCACCAATGTTCCTTCATGAGTCACGGCTTGCGGTTGTCGTGTCTCGACAAGGGGCGCCACAAGCTGCTGTCGCTCGGGAACGAACGGCGCCGGCGTGATGATGCCTCTTTCCTGGAGACGCTTGATGATGTCGTCGGGCGAAGGTCCATGCTGTTTCGGCTGCGCCGTTTTCATCGCGGCTTCTCTGATGCGCGCATCCGCCTGCGCAGCGTACCGCTTCTGCTCTTCTTTCAGTGCTCTCGCCGTTTCCTCACGAATATTGCGCTGAATATCCTCCAGCGATTTTCCCGTATCTATTACCTGCTGCCGAAGGACGAACAGCCGTTGCTGCGTCTCCAACTCGTTCGCCGACGCCTCATGTTGTTTGGCATCCTTCGTTTCTTTCAAGCGCCTTCCCACTTCCTCGATTTTTTCTCGGAAGGCGATGAGCGCCACCACCAAGGCAGGAAGAGCCTGCTCAGCTGCGGCCTCTTCGACCGCCTGCTTATCCAAACAAAACTGCACGCTTTGCTGATCATGCCTTCCCGCGAGGCCCATCCATGTTTGATACATGGCGGCTGTTTTCTTGGCCGCGGCAAAAGGCTTTTCGGCGATTTCCCACTGCTTTTCCAAATCGGCCCAGTCCTTATGTTCCTGACTCATAACCGCATAATGAACTGTTTATTTACTCAGTCAAGTGCCTCTGAAAGTCGACGAAATTCGTCATGCCTTTTTCCGCCCCGCGTCACCAGTGGCAGATGCCTTCCTTCGCCCATCAATTCCGGGGATTTCACTCCTCCCATCCCCTTACGGATGACGAGAGAAGCGCCATTTTAAGCAATATCAAGTTTTCCATGCTCCGTTTTCCTGTAAGACTCCCCGCCCCGCATCGTCTACAACTGTGGTTCCGCCACATCACTCTCCAATGAGTGGCGCAGCCGTTTTGGTTTCCTTCCCCCTTATTCGTATGGCTATCAATACTCTCGCCATCATCGGTTTAAGCGCGGCTACCATCGTTGCCGCGGGAGGCGGTCTCTCCTACGCCGCAGAAAATTCCGTGCCGGGTGACATGCTCTACGGCATCAAGACCAACGTGAACGAAGGCTTGCTCTACAGCTTAAACGGCACCGCCTCCGAGCGCGCCGATGCCGAGCTGAAGCTGGCCGAACGCCGCATGGACGAAGCCCGCACGCTCCAGACCAACGGTGAGCTCACGGCCGATGTCCAAGCCGACATCGATTCCCAAATCCGCACGCACCTCGCCAACGCCGGCACCTACGCCATCTCGGCCGAACAGGAAGGCGATGACGCCGACATGGTCACGGACATCCGCTCCAGGCTGAACGCGGCCACCTCCGCGCAGGGTACGCTGTTCCTCGGCGGCTCCGCGGCCAGCGATAGCTCCGTCTCCTCCGATGCCGATGCCTCGGACGACATCAGCGAAGGCACGGATGCGTCTCTCGACAATGACGGCGACACCGATGCGAGCGTCAGCGGCAACGCCGACGCCTCCGTCGACGCCGAGTCCAAAGTGAAAGTCGATGATGACATGAACGGTTCCGTCGATGCCGAAGGCTCCCTCAATGGAGCCGTGAACGGCACGATGAACTACTAAAGTCTCAGCGGGCAGAAATGCCCGCACCAACACTGCTCACCACGCATGAGCGAAAAGAGGGAGGCTCAAGTCCTCCCTTTTTTCGTAGATGCCGTTTATGCCCTGCTGCTCCTAGTCCACCACCCTAATCCTTGCCCCGATCGCCGGCTTCGCAAACTGGAAGAACGCGGACTTGTACAGGCGGTCGTAGCTGTCCTCGCCTTCTTCCCACTTGCGCAGAATGTCCAAGTCGCCGGAGCCGCCGTTAGGGTAGAGCACCAGGCTGCCCGGATCGGCGTCTTTCAGCGATGAACCGATGGTCACGTACTGGCCCACGTTGCCAACCAGCACGTTCACCTTGCCGTCCGTTTTCTTGGCGGATGCCTGCACTTCTTCCCAAATTTTCTCGGGGTGCATGCAATAGGTGATCATGTTGCCGAAGCGGTCGATGTACGCCAGCTCCCATTTGTCTTCGGGATAGTCGGGGATGAGGTCGACGTCGCGGTCTTCGAGCTCGTGCCCGTGATCGGGGTGCAGCAGGAACGGTGTGTAGCTGGAGCGGAATTGCTCCGTTGGGGAGTAGATCTTGTTATCGAGGTTGTTGAGTACCTGCAGTGTTGCAATGCGGTCTTTCACCGTGGAGAGCGCGGTTAAATCCGTCGTCACGATGCGGATGTTCAAATCCTTCGGGATGGCAAGGTAAAACGGCGCGCCGTTCTCGCGGCTGACGCGCGGGGCCGCATTGATGAATACTCCCGTGCACGTCTCCTGGAACTCCTTCTGAATCTCCTTCGACACGTATTTGTAATCCAAAAACGCGTCATGCAGCGCGAAGATCAGGCGAATCATGTGCGCCGTAATCGCCTCGCGCCCGTAGATGTCGAACTCGCGGCGCACTTCTTCCAATGGGAAGGACCGGAAATCGGTGCACACCAGCGCGTCGGCGTCATCTTGCAGGAAGGGATTTTTGCTTCGTCCGTACGTATCCGAGAACGCGTAAACCCGCCGCAACGTAGTGTAGGACATGCAGGGAGGAGGGAAAGAAGTGGATGGATGATAGGGAAACTGCGTTCTCACGCAAGAGCGGGCTTGCGCTCATGCCACTTGGTCGCCTTCTCATACGCGTCCGCCGCCCTAAGAATCGTCCCCTCGCCCCATTGCGGGCCCATCAACTGCAGCCCTATGGGCAGCCCTTCTTTCGAAAATCCTCCCGGCACGGATAAGCACGGGATGCCCGCCATCACTTGGCCGTCCAAGAAAATATCTTCCAAGTACATCGCGATCGGATCATCGGCGTGGGCGCCCACTTTGAACGCCGGCGTGGGCGATACGGGAGAGAGGATGACGTCGACGGTCTTGTAAGCTTCTTCGAAATCGCGGCAGATGAGCGTGCGCACTTTCTGGGCTTGGCGGTAGTACGCGTCGAAGTAGCCGGCCGAGAGCGCGTAGGTGCCCACCATGATTCTGCGCTTCACTTCTTTGCCAAAGCCTTCGCTGCGGGCCGATTGATAGTAATCCACGAGGCCGTCGGCGTTGTTCACGGTGTGGCCGTACCGAATGCCGTCGTAACGGGCCATATTGGAACTGACTTCCGAAGGGCACAGCACGTAGTACGTCGGCGTCGCATACTTGGTGTGCGGCAACGAGATATCGGTAAGAATCGCCCCCAGGCTTTCGAGCACCTTGGCGGCCTCGCGCACGGCACCTTCCACTTCGGCGTTCATGCCATCGATGAAATATTCCTTCGGCAGGCCGATCCTCATCCCCTTCACATCTCCCGTCAGCAGTGCACGGTAATCCGGTACGGGCTTGTCCGAAGTCGTGGCGTCCAAGGGGTCCTTGCCCGAAATCGCCTGCAGGATGATCGCCATATCCTCCACGGTCTTCGCCAGCGGGCCGATCGTATCGAGGGAGCTGGCCATGCTGAGCACACCGAAGCGGCTGGTGCGGCCGTAAGTGGTGCGAATGCCCGACACGTTGCAAAACCCTGCGGGCTGGCGGATGGAGCCTCCGGTATCCGTTCCAAGTGCGAATAGGCACTCGTCCGCTGCGATACCCGCCGCAGAGCCACCGGACGATCCTCCGGCTACGCGAGCCGTGTCCCAGGGGTTCCTGGTGGGTCCGTAGCACGAGGTCTCGGTAGAAGCACCCATGGTGAATTCGTCGGTGTTCGCCTTGCCGATGCTGATCGCGCCCGCGGCCTTCAATCTCTTGGTCGTCGTGGAGTCGAAAGGCGGCAGGTACGTCTTCTTGCGCAGCATGTTCGAACACGCTGTGGTGGGTACGCCCTCCTCGCAGTACACGTCCTTGGCCAGGTAAGGGATGCCCGAAAGCGGGTGCGAAAAGTCTTTCGTTGCATCTACCTTCTTGGCTTGCTCCAGGGCTCTCTCAAAATTTTTGTAGATGACGGCGTTCAACGCTCCATCCACTTTTTCCACGCGGTCGATGCACGCCTGCATGAGCTCGGTCGCGGTGAGCTCCCCTTTTTTGAGCGCCTCATGCGCCTGCGCGATGGTGAGAGCGTTGGGCGTCATAATCAGCCATGGGCAGAAGGTGTTTCGATTTGATGGTCGACGATCGGCAATGGGCTCGTGGCCAACAAGGCATCCGGCTCCGCGATGGGCTCCGCGCGAATTTCGTCTTCTCTAAAAGCATTCTTCAATCCCGCAACTTGCAGCGTCGGCTCCACGCCGGTCGTATCCACCTCACGCAGCATGTCGATGTACCCGAAAATGCCGCTCAACTGCTCGGCGAGCACGGGCACCTCCTCATCGCTCAGCTTTAGCCGAGCGAGTTTCGCGATATGCCGGACTTGGTCGTTGGTCAGAGACGCCATAAGAAAGAGCTGCGATCATACGAGAATGCCTGAAAGGGTGAGATTGACAAAATATACCAAAAATACTATAATATTAACAATATGGATCACACACAAAAACAGTCCGAACAAAGAACAGAAAATCCGATTTCGCAGGAGACTCTCATAGAGAGCGTGAACAAGACAGTCCGAGGCCTGCAAACGCGCAATGCGGATGCCGCAGAACGGGTGATGGAATTATGTGCGCTTGTTGAAGATGTCACCGGGCGTGGCTTAGGGATGGATTTTTCCGAGAAACTTTATGGAAAAAATCATATGCAGGAACCGGGCGCGGAGCAGTCGCTTGCGAAAGTGCGCTACGAATTGAAGCAACTGTTGGCAAACGGCTTGGACGAAGAGAACCGGAGAATGGCCGACGCTTATGCGAACCTTGCGGAGGAAGAGGAGGAAACGCTTGTAGCAGAAGAAGAGGGCGACTTGCCGGTAAAACCTTTGCTGCCCAAACACAAAGAGGCAGTGGGCGAGCGGAGCGATGATATTTTTGAAATCGATGCGGGTGATGCGGCATACACGATCAACGGCCACAGCCTTGAGCACGCCTACATGTATCCGAAGGGTGAAATCATGGCACCCCTCACGCAGCGCCAAATGGACTTTAAAATGTCGCAAATCAGGGCCGACAAACGCGACCGCGCGGTCAAGGAAGAGGAGGCCGTGCTAGATGCTCTTCGGCTGAATCCCTATAAGGAGAATCCTATAGAACCCGATACAAGCTGGCTGAAGAAAGTGCTTTATCACCTATGGGACGAAATGAAATATTTCACCGATGAAACGGAGCATATGATGCAAAATCTGTACCTTGTTCCTGCAGTTGGAACCGATGCCGATCTTTATGGCGCGGATTGTCTTGCGGTGTACACCGATCCCGTCACCGGCAAGCACGTTGTTGTGACCATAGACATTACGGCGCAACCCGATGGCAAACTGGATGGTAAGGCCGATATCGTGGTTAGTCCGAATCATGCATTCGTTCATCATGATATTAAAAACAAGGCATTGGATGGCCTATTCACCGATAAAGAAAGCCAGAAAATCAGTGCGCCAAAAGCCAAAGAGAGGCGCGCGCTGATCGGTAAAGCAATCGGCATCATCCTCAAAGAAAAGCTCAAGAAAATCGAACGCGGGCAGGTCGTGCATCATTTCCGCCTCCCGGGAAAAGGCAAAGCGTAAGCTAGGAAATGTTCAGGATATCGCTGACCAGCTGCTCCATTTTCTGCTTAAAGGGATTCCCGTCACCTCGTAACGCTCTGGAACTTTTTGCAAAAGCATCATCATCGGGACCAATGGCGCCATTCTCTACCAATGCAGCCACGGCGATGCGCACCGTCTCCGTTATCTGCTCCCGTGCACTCAGCCGCTGGAGCAAGATGTTTACCGAAATAGCGTGGGCTTTCCTTGCTGCAGGTTCAACGGTCTTGAGAGCAGCCAAAGCGGCATTCACACACAAGCTCTGTGCGAGAACTTCATAATCATCGCCGGATAAGACGTCTTTGGCAGACATAGTCGGGCAACATAGAGGAAATGCGCCCTAGGACAAAGAAGATTTGACGCTTTGCCCGAAAGCCGCGAATCTCCTCCCATGCCCCTGCAACGCCTCCGCGGCCGGAAAATATGCGATTTCGTGCTGCGTAAAGGCAAGGTATGGAAAGGCAAAACCCTGTCCGTGCGCTTTGTGCTGGGCGCACCAAGGCATCCGGCCGTGGACCCCGAAGCGCAGGCGCTGTATGTCGGCTGCTTCGCTTCGTCCAAACTGGATAAATCCGCCGTGCGCCGCAACCGCATGCGCCGCCGGTGCCGCGAGGCACTGCGCATCAGCCTGAACAAACACGGCGATTTGCCTGCCGCGCAGTTGTTGCTGTGTCCTAAAACGGCTAGTCTGGATGCTCCGTTCGAAGACATCCTCGGCGATGTCTCGACGTTCCTCTCAACTCTCGCCCAATGCCCGAAGCCTCCAAAAAATCACGTTTCATAGACATCGCGCTCATCTTCGCTGTCGTGTACCTGGTGTCCACGTTCGCCGTGCGCTGGTTCTTTCCCCCGGCCGATCCTCGCGGCAACGGCATTTTCCTGACTATGGAAGACGCCTCCGTGCGCGCCGGCTTGCACCCGGTTGCCGTGGTGGAAAACCTCACGGGCAAACCCCTGGTCATTCCCGCGCGCTGCCCCGCTCCTCCCCTCGATACCTTCCGCGTCACCTCTTCCGCGCAAGGCAGCGGCACCGTGGCTCCGCTTTCCAGCGACCAGCCGCCCGCCGTGGAGTGCCCCGGCGACATCACCGTCGAATCCGGTAAAAAAGGAAAAATCTCGCTCGCGCCCTGGAAGTATTCTCTCTTCGGGGAGAAGACCAAGTACGAAGTGCGCTTGCCGGCGGAAGTCGCGGCCAAAGCAGGTACCGGGTCCGTTACGGCCTCCGCGCGGTTCGACGTGTACGAGCCGGGCGCCGTCGTCAAACTGTACCGCGCCATCATTACCAAGCCCTTTCTCAACTTCCTCATCTTCATCGCCTCGGTGGCGCCGGGGCACAGCTTGGCCGTGGCCATCATCGTGCTCACCCTTTTGGTGAAACTCCTCCTCTTCTTCCCCACGCAAAAATCGCTTGAGGGACAAAAGAAGATGCAGTTGCTCCAGCCCAAGCTGGAAGAAGTACGCAAGAAATACGAAGGCGATGCCACGCGCCAGCAGCAGGAAACCATGAAGCTCTGGAAGGAGCACAAGATCAATCCCTTCCAATCCTGCCTGCCGCTTCTGCTGCAATTCCCCATCCTGATCGGTCTCTTCCACGTCATCCGCGACGGCTCCACCTTGGCGCTCTCGCGCGATCTCATCTATCCGATCTACCAAAATCTCGATTGGTCCTTCGGCACCGGGTTTTTCGGTCTCGATTTAACGCTTCCGAACTATTACTTCTTTCCGCCCCTGCTCGTCATTCTGCAATTCCTGCAGATGCGCCTTTCCTTCGCCATCTCCGATCGCAAAAAGGCGAAGCAGATCGAAAAGATCGAACACGGCGGCGTGCAGACGCCCGAAAAAACCGCGCAAGACATCCAACAAAAAATGATGATGTACGTGCTGCCGTTCATGATCGGCTTCTTCGCCATCCAGTTCCCAGTGGCGGTGTCCCTCTACTGGGGCATCTCGACACTCTTCGGCATCGGGCAACAATTGATCGTCAACAGGGAACACCTCCGCGTCTAAATCCGCCCCGACCAAGGGCCTACGTGTTCCCTCTCCCCTCGCGGGAGAGGGCTAGGGTGAGGGGGCAGGAGAAAACTTCCACGCACAGTCCCCACGAGTGGCTTCCCCATAAAAAGCCCCTTTAAACACACCAAAACCCCAATTAAACCCCAAACCAGGATACTTGCTAAAAATAAGATAAGTTTTATGATAGTACTTATCCTCTCCAGTAGAGGTCAACAACTGGGTCTTTGCAATGAACGGCTGCAACCAAGAAAGCGAGAAAGACATGAAGAACAACGAAGAAGTGAATCAAGAGCGGTGGGTCGGCATCGGATTCTTCACGATCATCGCCCTGATCGTGATCCTGGCCATCGCCCAGAACGCCCCGTCCGCCGAAGACAAGCCCGCTACGAAAGTCACGGACGACTTCAAGCAATTGGACTCGGACAAGTGGCACGTCCGTAGCCCCAACGAAGCCCTCGTCGGAGTTAAAGACGGCGAGTTGATCTTAATCAACCGCGGCTACGTCTTCTCCAAAAGGCAAGTCGTGAAGAAGGTCACCATCACGCTGGACTGGGCATGGAAGGACCGTACAAAGAACGATCAAAAGTTCTTGTATGCGGATCACCTTCTAGTGCTCCTGAGGTCGACAGGTGAGGTGAATAAGGCCCGCTCTTACGAGAGCCTGGACGGGCTCAGAGTAAGGATCATTGCAGGGACAGGCGCCGTCCGCTTGGAGAAGGCCAATGGGGAAAAAGAGGGGGACATTCTTAAGGAAGAATTGTTGCCCAAGGAAGCCGGACAACCAGCCCTGGCGTCCGATACCTTTCACAACATCGTCGTATCAGATGATGGCACGGAAGTCATCGTCAGCGTCAACGGCAAGGAGGCCCTCAAGCACAAGTATAAAGGAGAATTCAAAGGAAAACTTCTCGGCATCGCCAACCGGGAAAGCGTCGGCTTCCCGCACGAAAGCAGGATTAAGAACATCGCCCTGGAATTCGTGGACAAGTGATCGTATGAACAAGCAGCCGTAGCAAAGAACCCGCCGGAACGACTCGTTGTCGTTCCGGTTTTAGCGTGACTCCTAGGCAACCGTCACCGCCTCACACAAATACACATCCTGAATCGCGTGCAGCAACTTCACCCCTTCTTCCCGCGATTTCTGGAAGGCTTTGCGTCCGGCGATGAGCCCGCTGCCGCCCGCGCGTTTGTTGATGACGGCCGCGCGCACCGCGTCCTCCAAGTCGTTCTTGCCCGAGGCGCCGCCGGAGCTGATCAGGCCGATGCGTCCCATGTAGCAGTTGGCCACTTGATAGCGCGCCAGGTCGATCGGATGCATGCTCGAGAGTTTCGTGTAAATGCGCTCGTCGGTTTTGCCGTATTGGGAGCCTTTGATATTGAGTGCGGTGAAGCCGCCATTAGTCTCGGGCAGTTTCTGCTTGATGATGTCCGCCTGGATCGTCACGCCAAGGTGATTCGCCTGTCCCGTCAGGTCCGCGGCGGCATGATAATCCTTGCCCCCCTTCTTGAAGCCGGGATTGCGCAGGTAGCACCACAGCACGGTGAACAGTCCCAGCCTGTGGGCCTCCGCGAAGGCCGCACTAACTTCCTGTATCTGCCGCGTCGATTCGGGTGAGCCGAAATAAATCGTGGCGCCAACTCCGAGCGCTCCCATGTCTTTCGCTTGGCGCACGGAGCCGAAGAAAATTTGATCGAACTTGTTCGGGTACGTCAGTAATTCGTTGTGATTCAACTTCACGATGAACGGGATTTTGTGCGCATATTTCCGCGACACCATGCCAAGCACTCCCACCGTCGAAGCAACCGCGTTGCAGCCGCCTTCCATCGCCAACTTCACGATGTTCTCGGGATCAAAGTATGCGATATTCGGCGCGAACGATGCGCCTGCCGAGTGCTCGATGCCCTGGTCCACGGGACGGATGGAAAGATATCCCGTGCCGCCCAGCCTCCCGTGCCCGTACAGCGTCTTCAAATGCCTCTGCACGGCGTAAGACCTGTCGGAGTCGGCGAACAGCGTGGCGGCCGCCTTGGGGCCCGGCACGTGCAGCTGCTGCTTGGGGATCGTCTTGCACGCATGCGAAAGCAGGCTCGCCCCTTTCGGTCCGAGCAGGCGTTTGATATCGGCGTAGGTCATGAAGCGAGGGGAAGGGGCGGGTCTCAACCTAGCAAAACGCCCAGCCTCTGACCAGTTTTAGCGCTTGTCACGATGCGCTCGTCCCGTAGTGAGCTCGTCGAACTATCGAACTGCATGACGAATGAGCCCGATCCCCCTTCTCCGATAGTGCGTGTAAACGTGGGCACGGCAGGAGAGAAGCGTGGGGATCGGGCGGCTAAATAGGAAAAAAGGTGTGACCTCGAACAACGTCGGAGTTGCTCGAAGCGGTCTGGTGCAAAAGTGCCGCCGGCGGATTTACGCCCGCCGGCGGAGATGGATCACCTCCCTTCTATCCTAAGGAGTCATAACTATGGAAAAACATTTGCATGTATGGACCTCCTTCGAAAACAAAGGATTGTGATAGTCCTGGCAACATCTTCGATGCTGCAGCAGGCCGCTTGGAGCAATAAATCAAAGAGCGGGAAATAGATCTGCGATGTCTAAAGTGTTCCAGCTGGCGCGCGTTCGCGCCAGCTGGAATGAGAGTCCTGAGATGCTACTCGTCTTCGTCGCAGTCGTAATTGACGCTGATGAGTGGCTTTGCGGTGGGTTGGAGCTCTTGATCCTCTGCCCTGGGATCAAAATATCCTCCTTGAATCACTTGTTTCAGCTTACTCTTTCCGGCACGCCGATCAGACCGGGTTTCCTGTCTCTTGAGCCGGCTGACGCGCTCGCGCTTGTTAGAGTTGAGCTTGGACATGAAATTTCCCTCCGTGCTAACGGACAATCCTGACGTCTTTTCTCCCTGCACATACAGGAACAACGCAGGTCCATTTCTCCTGAGCGATGCTGTGAAAAAACAACGGAAAACGATCTGCTTTCGAAAGGAAGAATGGTAGCTTCCAAATTCTTAAGGGACGGACGCCGAGACTCTTCGTGAATCTCGGCGTCCTCTATGGTCAACCCCTCGTCATGAGGGGTGCTAAAAGGAAGGCATTAGACATGCGCTCGGCGGTGAATCTTGCGCGGGTTCCAGGTGGTTATCTTCATCCGAAGCGGCAGTGCGACGTTGCTCAAAATGTGCGTCGGGAAGGAAGAGACGTGGTACGGGAAGTGCCGATACATGTTTTGCTCCTTCTTACGATGGGGCTGACCGACTACCGTCGCTATCGTAACCAACGTGGTTACGGACGAAGGCAGGTCGTTTTCTGCGTGCCATGAACGTAAGCGTGGTTCATGGAGGCTGTGCTGTGAAGGTCCGAAAGAAGCAAAAAGGCCCCGATCTTGCGAGAGGGGCCTTTAGAGTTCGAGTTTCTGCGTTACATCACTCTTGCCCCTTTGTAAGGTGCTTCGTAAGGCGGGCCGAAATGACAAACGACAGGTGCATTGCGGCCAGGGTATCATCGGTTTTCTCACTGTCAACAGCGAAATTTCGATGCGATGGAGCTAAAAGAAAAGACGACTGTGGGCGACCGAACGGCTCTTCGCTATGCTCTTTGACGATGCCGCTGAAGCTCTATAACTCCTTGGCCAAGCAGGAAGAAGAGTTCCGCCCCTTAAACAGGAGCGTCGTGAGCATGTATACCTGCGGCCCCACCGTGTACGGCCGCCCGCATATCGCCAACTATTCGGCGTTCCTCATGGCCGATCTTTTGCGAAGGTGGTTGCAGTTTGGGCACGGGCTAAAGGTGATCCACGCCAAGAACATCACCGACGTGGGGCACTTGGTGCGCGACGCCGATACGGGGGAGGACAAAATCGAGAAGCAGGCGCGCGAAGAATTCGGCGAAGTCACCCATGATTCCGTCATCGGCATCGCGCGCAAATACGAGGCGATGTACCTGGAAGATGAGAAGGTATTAAACATGCTCGAGCCCGACTTCCGCCCGCGGGCCACCGAGTACATCGACCAGATGAAAGAGATGATCGAAAGTCTTCTCCAAAACGGTCACGCATACGTCACCGACGACGGCATCTATTTCGACGTCACTTCTCCCACGCTCACGCCCTACGGAACACTCTCCGGAAACACGCTCGAAAACCTCGCCGCCGGCTCGCGCGTGGAGGTGAACGAGGCAAAGAAACACCCCGCCGATTTCGCCCTCTGGAAATTCTGCGTCGGCCCCAATGAACACCATGCTCTAAGGTGGCCTTCCCCTCAGGTCGGCGGGAGCGGGTTTCCTAACCCGCGGCTCTTGGATCCCCTACCCGACGGCTTCCCCGGTTGGCACATCGAATGCTCCGCGATGAGCAGGTCGCTACTCGGGGACTCCATCGACATTCACACCGGCGGCGAGGACAACATTTTCCCGCATCACGAATGCGAAATCGCGCAGAGCGAATCGGTCACCGGAAAGCCGTTCGTGCGAACGTGGCTGCACAAGAGGCGCATCGATCTCGCCGGTGAAAAGATGTCAAAGAGTCTTGGCAACGTGTTAACTATTATTGACATTTCGGAGAAGGGCTATTCCCCCCTCGATTTGCGCTACTACTTCAGCTCCGTGCACTATCGCACCAACTTAAAATTCAGTTGGGAGGGTTTGGAGGCCGCACGCAAGGCGAGGCGCACGATCATGGAGTGGATGGAGGAAATTTCCGCCATGCAGGCCGCTGCCGAAGGGAAGCAAACGGAGGTCAACGCCGCGCACGAATGGAAGCAGATGTTCGCTTCGGCGATGGACGCCGATCTCAACGTTTCCCAAGCTCTCGCAGCCGTCTTCGGATGCGCCTCTTGGTCGCGCGTCGCGCCGTTGAATGACGAAGCACTTTCCGTCGTGCGCGAGTTCATCACGCTGATACGGCACACGTTCGGTTGCTTCACATTCGAGACGAAAAATATTCCGGAAAACGTACAACGATTGGTTGATGAAAGAGCTGCCGCCCGCGCCGGAAAAAATTTCGCGGAGTCCGACAGATTGCGTGACGCGATCGACGCCCTCGGCTACGAAGTGCGCGACGGAAAAGAAGGACAAATCGTGAAGAAAAAATGACCCGGCTACGTCCGCTCAGGCGGACTACGCCGCGGTCACCTCGGCGTAATCGACAGATGAAGCCGGGTAGCCCAACAAAACCACCCCATTTGCAGCCCTTTTGAGCGTTTTTTTCGATCTTTCCGCTATATCCACTCATCCCAAAATCCAAACGCGTCCTGGCGCATTTATTGAAGGTTTCTTAGTCGGCGAAAAGAATGCGGAGAACTATGGTGGGGGAATGCGCGAGGCAGGGGAGTGGTGACAGCGTTATTATTACGTAAAATAAAAAATATAAAGAATTGCTTATATGTATTGCATGTTCTGTATTTTAAAAATAATCGTATGCGCATCTTCTGAAATACCTCGTGATTCACGTACTAAC
>CAYTNJ010000001.1:38553-45386 GCA_964439155.1 uncultured Candidatus Peribacteria bacterium
GTCGCACTTACTGCTGAGCAGGGGACATCTCTATCCCTGGACGTTGTACCCGCGACACATGAAGGATGCCCTGCCCTAAGACGCGAGGCCTTACGCCTATTTTCACGCTGAACACATCCTTTGCACGCCCCCTATAGCCCATTTCGACCTTTAGGCTGGGAAAATCCACATGCATGTACAATTTTATTTACATATTTGGAAAGCGTTTTGGCGGAACTTGTAAAGAATTATTAACATTTCTGAGCATGTACAAGAAATCTGTTCTCTCGTTTGTATGAATTTCTTTACGTTTCCCCCTTCTTTTCTTTCCCCGCGCCGGATAAACGTCGACAAAATCGCCTATAGCGTCAGTTTTATTGCCCAATGACAGGAAATAGACATGAAATGTAAAGAATACTTACTAAATGTTAAATAAACTTTACTAGATGGTAGTGGTTACGCAACGAAGAAGAGAAAATTCAACAGTTTTTCTTCGGTTTCTCGGGCGTTTAGAATGTCGATTTCACTCAAACAGGCGAAAGAGAAAGTACGGATTGGCTGCATTTTGTTAAGGAGATTTGGCGAAAGAAAGTATCGGGCAGGTGTAACAGACCCCCGAAAAAGACGTTTCATGTGGTGCACGGATAAGTCTCCGGTCGCTTGCGGCAGCGCAAGGCTTCTCGCTAGCATCTCCGGTGATCCGCTCAGAAATGAGTGGGGATCGTGCATCTCGGTCATTTACATTCCGGCACTTCGCCATTCATCCCAATGAATGACGACTCTCACATTCGACTTCCTTATATATAGGCGGTTCGGATCGTGCTCACGATCAATTACTTTCTCCTTCGTGCAGGCAAGCCTGCACACTGTCACATCGGTGGTGTCCTCTCTTTAGATGTAAGGAGGAGAGCGACGGACTTTTTTTCCCGCGCTCATCTCAACACAGGTGTGATATGACGGCGAAACGTACTGATGCGTTCTCCCTTTCTTTTCCCTTCCACACACACGCACATACCACAACTTCGTTTTATTCATTCTCTCCCTAACTTCTTATGGACCTTTCTCGTATGAAGAAATGGTTCGCAGGAGTGTCGGTTGCTGCGATCTCGCTTACCCAGGTGGGTACGGCGTTCGCCGCTTACTCCGACGTTCCTGCGGGAGTCTGGTACAAAGAGGCTGTCGACTCCTTCGTGGATGCCGGCTACCTCGATGAAAGCCAGGCTCGCTTCCGCGGTTCCGATCTTGCGAACCGTGCGGAGTTCGTGAAGCTTGTGGTCGAGCTGAACGGTGGAATCCTTTCCACCCCCCCGGCCGTCCCGAGTTTCGATGACGTTGCTTCCGGTGCCTGGTATTACGGCTACATGGAAGAGGCAGCCAAGGAAGGCTGGGTCCGCGGCGACATGAACTGCTACGGCAGTCATCCCTGCTGGGCTCGCCCTGCTGCGAACATCAACCGCGCTGAAGCGGCTGCTGTTCTTGTCCGTGCCTTCGGCCTCGAGGCCACCGGCGACGCTCCGTCGTTCGTCGATGTCCCGAATGGTCAATGGTACACCTCCGTGGTTCAGACCGCGGCGGATCACTGCGTCCTCCAAGGTGACGGCGGCACGGGCCGCGCTCGCCCTGCGGACAACATGAACCGCGCGGAAATGGTCACCATGCTCTACCGCGTCGACCAGGGTCTGGTCTACGGCGAGGATTGCAGCATGGACACGGATCCGATTCCTTCCGAGCCCCTCATCACCGACGTGACGGCTACGTCCGCCACGACGATTGAAGTCGAATTCAACATGGTGCTCGATCAGGACACGGCGGAAGACCTGGACCGTTATATGGTCTCGGGTGACTCCGACATCGCCGTCACGGGCGTCGAATGGATCGACGACATGACGGTGGAACTCACCCTCGCTTCTGCTTTGCAGGACGGCGAGGAATACACGCTCTCCGTCGAAGATATGCAGACGGATGACGGTGAAGTCTTCTCCGACTCCATGACGTTCGAATGGACGATCATCGAGCAGGGTGAAGGCACGCTGTCGGCTACGGTCGCTTCGACCAACCCGACCGGCGACGCCGTTCCGAAGGGCGCTGTGGGTGTCGTGATGCTCTCGCTCGATCTGACGGCCGACTGTCAGGATTCCGTGACGCTCCAGGAGCTCACGGTCCTGCACGAAGGCTTCGGTGACGAGCTCGACATCGACGGCGTCTACTTGTCCGTCGATGGCGGTCGCGTTTCGCGCCGCCGCACGCTTGATTCCGAGAACCCGACTGCGAACCTTCGCATGTCCGCCCCGCTGACCATCCCGGCCTGTGGCACGAAGACCGTCGACATCGTCGCGGACTTCAGCTCCACGGCTGCGACCTCGGCTGAGCACAACTTCTCGGTCGAGCTGCCCTCCGATTTCCAGAGCAACGCTCTCGACGTCGAAGGCAACTTCCCCTTGAGGGGCAACACGTTCCGCGTCGCCGCTGTGGCCAGCGGACGCGTGACGATCGACTACCGCACCGTCTCCCCGAACGAAGTCGACGTGGGTGACGAGCAGGAAGTCATCGGCAAGTTCGAAATCGGAGTCAACTCCGTTGAAGACCAGACGATCTACGCCATGACCCTCGAGAACAACGGTTCCGCAGGTGACGGCGACTTCGCCAACATTCGCATCCGCCGTTCGGATGGCACCGTTCTCACGAACGCTGCCGCCACGTCGCAGGGCGACTTCACGACCCTCGTGTTCGATCCTCCGTTCACTGTCCTCGAAGGTGACAAAATCACCCTCGAAGTCGTTGCCGACATCGTCGGTGGCGCCGGTGACACGTTGGTCATGCAATTCGAGGAAGAGTCTGACATCTTCGCCGTCGGTTCCCTGTACGGATACGGCGTCAATGGCCAGCTCTACGGCTCCCAGGTCTCCCTTGACACCGATGTTGCGAGCACGGTCACGATCTCCGCGGGTGAATTCACCCTCGAAATCGACGGCCCGGTCCAACAGAAGTTCACGGCTGACGATGACGATGCCGTTCTCGCCAAGGTTCTCTTGAAGACCGGCGGCGAACCCGTCGACATCAAGGACCTGTTCCTCGCGATCCAGGGCCAGACCAGCACGGGTGCAGGTCTTTCCCTCAACTCGTCGAGCTCGTTTGACAACGTTCACGAACTCTTGGAAGACGTTGAAATGCGCAACACCGTCACCGGCGAGACCGTTTCTGCGGTTCGCTTGACGGGCACCTCCGATTTCGGAACGGGCACCGCATCCAACTCGACCTTCCAGATCTACCGCCTCGACGACTTCGACGTCAGCGAGGACCAGACCTGGGAACTGCGCGCAGACTTCATCGACAACGGCACGGGCAACCGTCCCCGCAGCGGTGATCGCTTCCGCGTTCACATTTGTACCGAACCGAAGACCTCGAACGGCACCACGAATGCTACGGGCTGCACGTTCGGCGGTCTCATCACTTCCACGACGACCTACAACATGGATATCGAAGGTCTGTCCACGGGTGATGACGTCGATGACGTTCGTCCGGGCGGCACGGTTTCCGGTAACTTCCACCGCATCGCCAACCCCGAGTTGACGATCGCTGGTCGCGCCCTCAAGGCCACCGACACCGCCGTCAAGAACTCCAAGAACGTCACCCTCTTGCGCTTTGAAGGTCGCGCCGGTGAAGCGGAGGATATCCTCTTCACGTCCGCTATCTTCGAATCCGAGTCGGGTTCGATCTTGAACGGTCAGAACTACACCCTTTGGGCTGATACGGACGGCGACAGCAATGTCGACACGGTCCTCCAGTCCGGCGAGTCCGCTCAGAGCGGCCTTGTAACCTTCGATGACCTTACGGGTGGCGGCTTCGTCATCCCCGCGGAAGACACCATCATCTTCGAAGTCCACTCCGACATCTCGGCGTCGCTTACGAACGATGACATCAAACTCCGCTTCGACACCGGTTCCACGAGCTACGTTGAGGCCGAACAGGTCGACGACGGTTCCAGCTTGTCGGGTATCAAGACGAACTCCACGGCTTGCTCCGTGACGACCTGTGAAATCATCGTCACGACTGCCGGCTCCACGAGCTACAACTTGGTCAACCAGGGTGACCTGTTTGTAACCAGGAGCTCCTCCGTTCGCTCCCGCCAACTCCTTGGCGGCGCGCTCGAGGATTCCATTCTCCAGCTCCAGTTCCGCTCGCAGAATGAAGACATCGAAGTGACGGACCTCCAGCTCACCTCCTCGGGCTCCACGGCTTCCGCCGTCGAGCGTCTCGAGCTCTACCGCCTCGGCGCGACGACTCCGTTTGCCTCCGCCACCATCGGTGGTTGTGGCTCCGACGACGTCCTCACGACGAACAACGGTAACGGTGGCGCTACGGTCACGACCTTCTGTGCCAACATGGAAAACCGCCAGTTCGTGGTGAAAGAAGGCGAAACGACCGACGTTGTTGTCCGCCCCCGCATGAAGACCGATGAGCAGGGTGCATCCAGCAAGCAGGTCATCCAGTTCTTCATCTCGAAGCAGGCTGTCTCGAACAACGGCACGGGTTCCGGCGCAGTGCGCGCCCGTGGTTCTGAATCGAGCAACAACCTCGTTGCCAACGATGCCGCTGGTGGCTCGTCCACCACGTCGGGTGAAGTGTTCATCGGCACCAACACGCCGTCGAACACCAACTCCGATATCGTCGGTAACCCGAACCACGTGGTTCTGTCGAAGTACGCATCCATCACGAACGCCAACCCGGATGCTGACAACACGAACGTCCCGACCGGACAGTCCCGTCCGTTCGGTCAGTTCCGCTTCACGACCGCCACGAACGCCAACACGCTCAATGGCTTGAACAAGTCCGTCCTCTCGGGCGTGATCTTCAACGTCAACGCCACCAACGTGTTGCTCGGCTCGGGCAACCAGACTGCTGCCGCCACGTCGGACTTCAAGTTCTATAACAAGAACGACACGTCCACGAAGGCCACCTGTCTGGCTTCGGTAGTCAGCGCTTCCGGTTCCTTCACGGTCCGTTGCGCCGGTCTGCCTTCCTCGAACGTCGACGTGACCCAGGACTCGGGTGAGTCCGTCACGTACGTCCTCGAGGCTGAAGTCGTCAACTCCAAGATCAGCTCCAACTCCACGTCGACCCTCCAGGCTTCTATCAGCGAATTCACGGACTTCTCCAAGGACGTGAACCGCTTCGGTACGAGCACCAACGAGAGCCACGTGCACTGGATCGATCGTGACACTTCGGACACGAACTTCTTCTGGATCGAGTATCCGGACACGGTCGTCAACTCCACCTCCTACAAGAGCTAAAGTTGACGGGCACTGCCCGATTCTCGTCTAGGACGAACGAAAACCCCTCCCCCTCAAAAGGGAGGGGTTTTTCGTATGTGGCGAAATCGCTTTATGGGTCGCGGGTTTCAAAACCGCGGTCACCGGATTCGATGCTCAGGTTGTTCGGTATTCTGTTGAGAGGAGTAAAGGGAATCATCGACTTCTGCCTCTCATGTCCCTCCGCGATATTGCATACGGGGAAATATGTCCTATAGTCGTCCTTATGATCAAACTCTCTGATTCCCTCCCCGAAACATCTCAGGATCAATCCGACGTCGTTAAGCCCGCGACGCCGATCATAAAGCTCATGGGTCACTATCATCCGCGCTTCGAGACGACCTTACAAAGCAGTAAAACGGATGAGCAACTCGAAAAAGAAGAAACCGAAGCGCTCTACCGCGGTTGGGCGGAGGCGATGTGACGGGTTTACCCCAAAAGCTTGCGCTTGGCCTCGAGCAGGCTGAGGGCGATGGGCTTGAGCACGATGCGCTGTTCCTGCGGATAAGTGATCACCGTGCCGCCGAACTTTTCCTTGAACGAGCTGATGCCCTGCCAGGCGTGATCGGGCGGCGCCGAGGGCGGAGACACCCCGAGCAGATCGTAACGCGCGCAGCCGGCCTTTTTGCAACGTTTCATGGCCTCCCATTGCAGGGCGTAGGGCGCCATCAGGGAACGATGCTCGTAAGAGGAAGCGCCGTAGTAATACAGGCCGCAGGTTTTCCAAATAGCTCCCACCACTCCCGCAATCGGCTCTTTGGTGTCCGGCGCATAGGCGAGTAGTAGGAAGCTCTTGGGAATGGATTGCAGGAAGGCATCGAATTGCTTGCGAGTGGGCGCCCGAAAGCCGTCCCTGGCCGAAGTATCCGCCATGAGCTTGGCGAAAGACGCCGTATCCGCCGATTCCTCGACGCGTACGCCGTTTTTTTCCGCGACGCGGATGTTGTACCTCCCCTTCTGATGCATCTGCGCCAAAATCGCTTCTTCGGGCACCGTTAAATCCACAATGCGCGTGGCATCGGGCTGTTCGTGGCGGGGAGAAGAGGACAGTGGAAAGTGGACAGTGGACAGTGACGCCAGGGGAAGAGTCGGAGAAATATAGATGCAGAGACAGCGGTCTTGCTTCGCCTCTAATACGAGATGATTCAACAGCAAAGCAGTGCTCATCTTCACAGTACTGTCCTCTGTCCTCTGTCCACTTTCCACTCCGAGCGGACCGCGAGGCAGGTCCCATGTGCAAAGCCCGCCGCTGGTGCGGTCGATGATCACCAGCGCCGAGGCCACGATCTTGCCATCCTCAAACGCTCCGTACAGTTTGGTCTTCCTGCCGAGCGCTTCCTGGTACTTTTTCCAATCGAGCGACTGCCAAAGAGTGGCATCGGCATGATGTGCGATCCATTCCTCATAGAGGCGAAGATCGGGGACGGTGGTGAGGAGGCGGATGTCCACGCTCCCAGTATGGACTAGCTTTGGGCTATTGGCGACCGATCCACTCGATAAACGAGGCCGTATCCTTGCCCAATTCCTCGGCCCTTTCGGCATGCG
>CAYTNJ010000002.1:0-43847 GCA_964439155.1 uncultured Candidatus Peribacteria bacterium
GGGCCATGCGCCCCCCCCCCAACCGGCTCTGGTTTGGGGACTTCTCGGCCACGGCCCACCGGAACCAGTCTGGCGGTAAAGGCGGCGTAGGGGGGGGCGGCGGGGGCAAGAACGGCGGCGGGTCGATTTATTACACCTATGCCACCTCGTTCGTTTACGGCCTCTGCGAGGGGGAGATTTCGGGCATTGGCCTGATGTGGAAGGACAAGAACCGGACCACGCCCGCCGAGCAGGGCATGACCGTGATGAACGGCACCTATCCGCAGGCCGCTTGGGGGTACCTCGAAACGAACCACGGCTATCTGTTCGAGAGCCGCACCATCCCCGCGACGGGGCCTTATACCGTGGCGGCCACTTACAATTTACCGTTTCTTGTCGATAACGGGGTGTTCAGCGAGATCGAAATGGTCAGCAGCGCGCCCCCTCCGCCTGCGAACAAATACAGCCTGTCGAACCAAGGCAAGACCTACACCTTCAACGCGGCCGACGCTGGAAAGGCCGTGCGCCTGATTTCGGACCTCGATGCCATCGCGCGGCCCGGCTCCCCCGTATTGAACCAGACCCCCGGCGGCGCGCTTGCGGGCGCGACGTATTATGTGCGGAACACCTATGTCACCCCCGACGGCGAGACGACCGGCAGCGCGATTGCTTCGTTCGTGGTGTCCACCAACTTCCTGCTGACCGTCGCAAGCCCCGAGGAACGACCCGGGATCACCGGCTGGAACGTTTACATCGGCGCGTCGGCCGCCACGCTCAAGCGTCAAAACGCCAGCCCCATCGCCATCGGTGACAACTTCACCGAGGACCCCAGTGGGATCCTGCCGGGCGTGAAGCCGCCCACGACGAACTCGACCGGCGGTTATATCTCGCTCGACGCGACGATCCCCGCGGTCGCTCCCTACGTTATCAACTGGGACCGGCAGGCCGATGCGGTGTTCCTGCGCAGCGTCGTGTTCACGAAGGTCGGCGGCGCGCCTGCGCTGAATCAATACAGCGTCGATAGCAGCGGCGTGTACACCTTCAACAGCGGCAACGCGGGCAATCAGGTCACGGTCAGTTATTCGGCCGGCAACCAGAACCCCGCATTCCAAGCGGTCGGATATAACGGCCTCGCGTGGGTTGGCGCCTCGGGCTATGCGCTCGGCCAGAGCCCGAACCTCGGCAACCATAACTTCGAGGTGCTGGGGCTGGGCTATCACTCTGTCGGCTCCCTGCCCGACGCGGATCCGTCCATCGTCGTGACCGAGTTCCTGTCGAACCCGCAATGGGGCGCAGGCTTCCCTGAAGGCAAAATTGGCGACCTGACGACCTATCAGGATTATGTGTGCGCGACGGGTCTGCTGCTCTCCTTCGAATTGACGGCCCAGACCCCCTGCGCCGACGTTCTTGAATCAATCGCGCTCGTGACCAACAGCGCGTTCGTGTGGTCGGAGTCGACTCTCAAATTGATCCCCTACGGCGACGAAGATGTGACCGGCAACGGCCACACCTATATCGCGCCCACGGCCCCGCTGTTCGACCTTGACGACGACGACTTCCTGCAGCTGAACGAGGACGACGACCCTATCCGCCTCTCCCGCAAGCGCGCGACGGATGCTATTAACTGGCTGCAGATGGAATTCCGCGACCGCGCGAACGATTACAACCCCGGCATGGCCGAGGCGAAGAACCAAGCCTTCATCGACCTCTATGGCCTGCGGCCGAACCCTGACTCGGCTTCGACGCAGACGCTTTTCGCGGATGCCACGGCCGCGCAGGCTTCCGTCAACCTCATGCTGCAACGCCAGCTGGTCCTGAACACATACGAGTTCGACACCGACTTCCGGTATATCGTCCTCGACCCGATGGACATTATCACCATCACGGATCCGGGCTTGGGCCTCGACCGCCAATGGGTGCGCGTGAAAGAGATCAAGGAGAACGGCGATTTCTCCCTGACCTTCACGGTCGAGGAATTTATGTCGGGTATCGCCAGCGCGCCGGTGTATGCGTTCCAAGAGAGCAGCGGTTATGCGGCCAACTATAACCAAGACCCCGGCGACGTAAACGAGCCCATCATATTCGAATGCCCGACGCAGCTTGCCACCAACGGCGGCCTTGAAACGTGGATGGCCGTATCCGGTCCCGAAAATTGGGGCGGCTGCGACGTGTGGATTTCCGCCGACGGTGATACCTATGCGCAGGTCGGCCGCATCAGCGGTAACACGCGCATGGGCGTGCTGACCCAGCAGCTGCTCGCGGGCGACGATCCCGACCTCGCGCACACGCTGTCCGTGGACCTTTCGCAATCGTTCGGCAACCTGATTTCAGGCACGCAGGCGGATGCTGACCAAGGCAACACGCTTTGTTACGTTGACGGGGAGCTGGTCGCCTATGCCAGCGCGAACCTGACGGAGTCATACAGCTATGACCTGACCTATCTGCGGCGCGGCATGTACGGCACGACGAACGAAACGCATGCGGCCGGCACGAAGTTTGCGCGCCTCGATAATCAGGTTTTTGAATACGGATACGACAAGACGCAGATCGGGCAGACCATCTATATCAAGTTCCTGTCGTTCAACCAGTTCGGCGGCGGCCTGCAGAGCCTTTCGGAAGTGAGCCCATACGCGCACACCATCATCGGGCCGCCTATCCCCGCCGACGTGACCGGCTTCACGGCGCAGCAGCACGGCGGCACCGTCGGCATGAGCTGGAACCAGATCCCGAACGATTACGGCCTCAAGGGTTATAACCTGACTTATGGCCCGCAAGGCGGCACGTTCGACGCGTCGGTGTTCTTGACGCAGGCCGAGCGCGGTACCGAAATGACCAACGCCAGCGTGCCGCCCGGCAGCTGGACATTTTACATCGTCGCGGTCGATATCGCGGATCAGGAAAGCAACACGCCCGCGATGTACGATCTGGTCGTCACGAACGAAAACGAGGTGCTGTCGTCGCGAACCTATGCGCCCGACTGGGTTCAAAACGCCTCGCTGCCGATCTCTAACTTCTTCCAGCATTACACCGGCGTGCTGGTACCGCTGTCGGAAAACCTCGCGTCCTCTTACGTCCCGCTGTCGGCCCCCGCCACCCCTGTACTGTCGGAGGAAAGCGGCGGTACCATGCTGTCCGACACTTATTTCGTCGTGATCACCTATACGACCGACGGCGGAGAAACGCTGCCCTCGGCCGAAGACTCCTTTACGACGACCGACAACCATCTTCTGACCGTCGATTCGCCCGCGATATCTGGCAACGCGACCGGCTTCAACGTCTATGTCGGAACGACGACCGGAGTCACGACGCTGCAGACCGCAACGCCTATCGGCATCGGGTCAAATTGGACCATGCCCCTGACCGGCCTTGTCGCAGGCGCCTCGCCTCCTGCGATTAACTCCACCGGCTGGGAGGTTTTCGACACGTTCGTTCCTGACCCCATTGCGCTCGCGACCTTCACCGGCTCCGACATTGACGAAGGCTTTATTGCGACGTTCCGCGTCTGGGCGACCGCTGCCTTTGCGCTTGGACCAGGTGAAAGCGGCAACGCGGCCGTTGGGTTCAATCTCGCCATCAGCGACACCGACTTTGCGGGAATTTATGACTTTGAACCTTGGACCATCGGGCAGGTGACGACGCGCTATCTCGCGGGGCAGGTATCCTATGCGCCTGTCGCGGGCGCGGTGGCCTATGTGCAAGACCTGACCTTTGTCATTGATGCGCCTTTGGAAACCGGCACGGCGACGAACGTTGCCATCGGCTCGGGCGGTACCACGATCAACTTCGCGGACTATCCGCAAATGAAAGCAGCGTATCACCTGCCGCCGAGCGTGCAGGTCACGGTGTCAGGTGGCACCGGCACGTCGGGGGTGGCGATCAACGTCACCACTACCGGCGCGGAGATTCATGTGTACAATGGAAGTGTCGGCGTTGCTGGCACCACGAACATCACCGTAACGGGGGTCTAAAATGACAGTCGGCAAATGGGTACCACCCGTCTTCACCACGCAGGACAGCACGGCTTATAAGGGAAATATTGACGCGGCATTCGCGGTCGCGGCCCGTCTAGTTGATTGCTTCGCACCCCGCGCGCTCGATACTCCGGTCATGAAGGTGCGCCTCGATGCTGGTTATGTCTTCGCCGGTACCACCTTAACCGAGGTCGCCGCGCAGGACTCCGCCACCATCACCGCGCCCGTCGGGAACCCCCGCATCGACCGCATTGTCGTGGACCGCTTTACCGGCGCGGTTTCGGTTATCACCGGAACCCCCGGCGCTGTTCCCGTCGCGCCTGCCATCACTTCCGGTCAGGTACCTATCGCGCAGGTGCTTGTGCAGGTCGCCAGCACCACCATCACAAACAGCATGATCACGGACGAGCGCGCGCTGTCGTCTCTCGGCCGTGGCCTCGCGGGCGAACTGAACATTGGCAACGGCCTGCGCAATGATGGGTCGGGCAACCTCGCCGTTTCGCAGATGGCTGCCAACACGTTCAAGGGCAACAATACGGGCGTCCTCGCAAACCCGCTGGATCTGACCGTCACGCAGGCCACGGCCATGCTGAACGTCGCGGTCGGTGACAGCGGCTCGGGCGGTACCAAGGGCCTTGTCCCCGCGCCCGGCGCAGGCGATGCGGCCGCAAACAAGTTCCTCAAGGCGGATATGACCTACGCCACCGCTGGCACGAGCGTCACGCGCAGGACGTGGACCGGCGCGAACGACACCATCGTTGCGGGCGACCGCGGCACTTTGGTGGTGTACACCGACACCGTAAACCGGACGCTGGCATTCACGGCGGCCGCTACGCTCGGCAACGGCTTTTATGTGACGCTGCAAAACGCTGGCACCGGCTATGTCACGCTCAACCCCAACGGCGCGGAACTGATCGACGGCCTGTCCGACTATGTGATGTATCCGGGCGAGATCCGCCTTGTGATGTGCACAGGCAGCGCGTTCTATTCTCAGGTTTACCACCCGTTTTATTTGCCAATCCTATATGCGGCATCGCCTTTCACCTTTACGAAGCCACCCGGATATTTGAACTTTGGTGTGCGACTTGGTGCTGGCGGCGGCGGCGGCGGTCGGGGCGCGGCGTCGGTTTCTGCAGGTGGCGGCGGTGGTGGTGGATCAACAGAGGTTGTTCTTCTCGCATCTCTTTTTGGCGCGACAGAAATCATCACCATCGGTGCTGGCGGTACCGGCGCAACAGGCGCCAATAGTAATGGTGCGGACGGAAACAACACCACGCTCGCATCTCTTGCAACCGCATACGGAGGGGCAGGCGGGGTCGGCAACGGCGGCAGCACCACAAACAATGCCGGCGGCGGTGGCGGCGGAACGCTATCGAAAGGTGTTGTTTCCACCGGTGGTGACCCGGGAGGCGGTGTCGTCGGTGCGTCTTCAACGCCTGCAACTGGCAGTTACGGCGGCGGCGGTGGAGCAGGCGTTGGTAGCAACCCAACCGTTCTAGGCGGTCAGGGAGGCAGTTCTTTCTACGGCGGTGGCGGCGGAAGCGGCCCGACCAACGGTAACGGCGCGTCGACTCTATTCCGAGGTGGATCCTCTTATTGGGGCGGCGGCGGCGGTAACGGAGCGGCGACCTCGACGGCTATCCCAGCCACTACGCCCGGTCAATCCTTGCTGGGTGGTGGTCACGGTGGCCAAGGCGGTGTCGATACGACGGCAGGCACCAACGGAACGTCGGGCGCGAATGGTGGCGGCGGTGGCGGCGGTGGCGGCGGTGAAGCTGCCAACGGCGGCAACGGCGGCAACGGCTCGGCAGCTGTTTGGGGCTTGATGTAAAAGGAAATATTATTTTTATCGCGCAGAGAACTATTTTGATAATAATCTGCGTGATAGAATAATTTGAATAAGGGAGTCCCGCGATGAGCCTCGAGAAAGAAATAGGCGCCTTGACCGAGGCGGTGAAAAACCAAAACGAGGTCACGAAAGATCTGACGAAGCTGATTCCAGTCGTCGCCGTCCACCAAGAGAAGCACGACGATTTCGAGGAAAACTGGAAACCGAAGATCGAGCAGCACGAGAAGAATTTCAACAGGATGGGCGGTATCGTCGCCGTCCTGTCGGTGCTGGGTGGCGGCATCGTGCAGGGAGTGATCCTGTTGAAGGATTACATTGTCAGCGTTAGCAGCGGCGGGGGGCATTGATGGCCAACAACGGAAACAAGATCACGGTGGCAGTGTCGGCAGGTGTCTTAGCCTGCCTTTCTTTTTTCGCCCACGACCCGCAGATTGAAGGCCGCACCTATGTCGCGATTATCCCTGTGCCGGGCGACGTGCCGACCATCTGCGACGGCTTCACTAAGGGCGTAAAGATGGGCGACACCGCAACGCCGGCAGAATGCGATCAGCACACGATTGACGAGCTCAAGGTTGCGGAGAGCATCTTCAACGCGGCCGTGGATCCGAAGGTCGCAGCCACGCTGCACCCTCTCACGCGCGCGGCATATTACTCTTTGATCTACAACGTCGGACCAGGTGAAAAGGGCCGCAAGGATGGTTTCGTGCGCCTAAAAAACGGCAACCCGTCCACCATGCTGCGCCTGCTGAACGCGGGCGACGTGCGCGCCAGCTGCAACCAGTTCGTGAACTGGGCAAAGTTCCAAGGGCGAGTGCTCAAGGGCCTCATGACGCGGCGTAAAAAAGAGCAGGCCATGTGCCTAGCGGGGTTGCAGTAATGTGGACGGCATTGGGGTTCTGGGGCCAGCTGGCGGCCGTCTCGTTCGTGGTTTGCACGCTCGCCATCGTTCATCACCGCATCGATAAAGGCGGCTATGATCGTGCGATGGCGGAAGTGGCGGCCGCAGATCAGGCCCGCAAGGACGAGGCGCAGAAACAGATTACCGACATAGGGGAGAAGCATGAAAAGATCCGCACATGGAACCGCGCGCAGGGGGGCTATAACGCTCCTGCTAGTCCTCTGGCTGCTGCTGCCGCTGCAAGGCTGCACGCGAACGATAGTAAACCCGCCCGCCGATAAGGCTGGCCAATGCAAGGTTATAGACCCCGGCGAGGGGCCTTATACGGACGGTGTTGTTGCCGACCTTATCGACAAGCTCGTTGAAAAAATCGAAACCTGCATGGCGCTCCTTGGGTATAATCTCAATAACTGACGGCACGGATCATTGGGTGCCTCCTGCTTACAGGCCGCGCGGCACGATATGTTGCTGCGACTGTGGCTTTCCTATGTGGGGGATCCTCTCCACGCGCGCCCGCCACACTTGCGAATTTTGCGGCGGCTCGGCCCAGCTGCCTTTCCCCATCGCGCACAAAAAAAGACCGGATGAATTAACACCCGGCCTTGAGTTTGCGAAGCGTCTGCCACATGGCAGGCGGTAACTATTCTGCCTTGAAAAGCACCGAACGTACAGCGCAGTCCTTCGCCTCGAGCAGCTTGCGCAGCGAAACGGTTTTCTCGGCGTTATCGGGTAGCAGGTCCACCTTGGCAGCCAGTTCATAGAACGGCATGCTCACGGCCTGCAGGTGGTCGGGCAGGTGCTTGTATTCAAAAAATTGCATCAGGTTATGTCGAGCCATCTTATGCGTTTCCTTTCGCGGTGGTTGTTGCCAGCAGGTGCCGGTCTTCAATCTCTTTTAGCACGGCCTCCACGTATTTTATAAGCTCCTTCGGGTCGTGGTTCACGGCCTGCGCAGTGTAATAGATGCAGAGCAGTTCTGTCATGGCCAGCATCAGCACCGGCGCTTTCAGTTCACAGTTGCGCGCGATATGCAGGGCGGCCGTTACAAAAGCGTGCCGCTGGGTTCGGGTGTCTTCATCTTGCGAGAACGCGGTGACGATTTCGGGCATTCTTCCTCCTTGAAAAGCCAATGGGTTGTGGGCGGGCCGACGTGCTTGTGATCCCAGACGGCCCACATGAAATTCATCATGCCCCCGCCGGTGGATTCAAACTTGCCAGCCTTCTCGGACATAACGCGCCAAGTGAAAATATAGAAGCGCGCGATGGGTGTTCCTCGCCATATCGATTTGCCGCGCCCCTTGCCAGCCAGATAACTGACCGGCAGGAACATGGCGACCTTGCCGGTGGTCAGGCGCAGGGCATTTTGCACGAAGGCGATGGTATATTTGAACGGCGGGTTCGTGATGATATTCGGGGCCAGCGGCTTATGCTCCATCAGGAAGTCCACCCCCGACTGCCCGTATCCGCGCTCCACGAGGTCGGTGCTGATAACCTCGCGGCCGATGCCCTCGAGATAGCGGCTTATGTGGCCCATGCCGCACGCGGGCTCCC
Organism: uncultured Candidatus Peribacteria bacterium; assembly: GCA_964439155.1. Classification (GTDB taxonomy): domain Bacteria; phylum Patescibacteriota; class Gracilibacteria; order Peribacterales; family Peribacteraceae; genus CAYTNJ01. Next base: position 8,249 of record CAYTNJ010000002.1, read on the forward strand.
ACAGGCGGCCGATGAAGGTCTCATGGTTAAAAAGAGCGTCTGTCGCCTCGTATGGCGTGCTGTAAAAGTGATCCTTCTCCTGCCCCTCGCGGTCAACGGCAACGCCTGTCTTCCGCTGGTTCTTGACGGTGGCGGTGCTCTCCATCATGGCAGGGTGTGGGGGTTGCGGCAGCGGGGGCAGACCGTGCGGTTTTTCGCGCTCCTGCGCCATACGGAATAGATCATGCCGGGCAGCAGGTAACAGCACCACAGCAGGAATTCGACCCAGCCGTTGCCCGGCATATCCGGTACCACGTCGGTGCCGCAGTTTTTGCAATGCCGCCTTTGCGCCAGATAATATTTTGTCAATCTATCCTCCTTAAAAATCTCACCGCGTGCCACCGGTCGTAGGTTCTCAAATGGCCGCCTTTTTTTAACCTCTCGTCATAGTCGCTGCGGAACCGCAGGCGGACTCTCGTCTTCATGGTCTTCACCACCGTGCCGGTCTTCGGCCGCCATCCACGGTCCCATGTATCGTAAAACTTCGCCCCCAGCGGAAAGCCTTTCAAGTCAGCCTCCGCAACGTCAAGGCCCAGACCCACGGATTTTCCGACCACGCTTTCGGACCGTTGATTTTATTAAAGAGCCCAGCGTAGGACCGGATCGGATCGTCGGCGTAGGATGCGCGGCTGTCGTCGCCGTCAACGTAGTAAAAAGGCGGGTCGGCGCTCTCGAAAATTATCCCCTCCGCCTTCGCGTCTTCGTGGCTGATATCCTGAACGCGCTCGGCGCGGATATCGATGATCTCGGCCGTGGACCTGCAGGCGAAGTGTGGCATGTACATCGCTGGGAGTGTTTTCACCTTCCATCCCCATTCGTGGATTCCGTCCTGCACCGGCGCGCTGTCGAGCTCGTAGGATACGATGCCGTCGATGGGGAACAGGGCCTCCTTAATCCAGACGTGATCACCTGGTCGGCCGTAGGGGCATTTTAGTAAATTGCGGCTATAGGTCGGGTTGTGAACGTTCGAAGGGAAAACGGTCATGCCGCGAATATCACTAACCCCCTTTATCGTTCGGCGCGTCTGGGTTTTTGTCCCTGCGTACCATGCCCTTGCCATCAGCGGCGAGAAGCCGAGCCCGGTGAGCTTTAACGTTCCTGCGGGTTTGCTGATTTTCGATGTGGCTTTTGACTTCAAGGTTGGATCTCCTGCAATCGAGGGTTTGATGGTTGCCGTGATCTACCTGCCAAGGCAGCTCCGCGCCTGTGATGAAGCGGTGCAGATAGACCTTGCGGCCGTTGATATTGGCGCGCGCGTAGGGCTGCCCCGGCTGCTTGCCTTTGCCCTTCGATATGTGGACGTGCCAGTTGTAACGCTCGACGTTCGGCGCATCCTCCGCATCGATGATCGCGACGTAGTTGCGGGTCAGCGGGATCGCCTTCATGCGACGGCAGGCCCAGCGAGGCCGCAGCCACCTTGCTTCTCTTCAGGCGTGATGCCGGGCGGTACCGGCGTGCGCCACCGCCACGCCATGCAGGCCGAGCCGATGCAGTTGGCGTCCTTCTGCACCTCTGGGACTGGGTAACGGTTTACCGCAGCCCCACCGCTGCCAGCGTGAACACCGACCCGCGCGAACGGGCACCATTTTTCTTTTGCTTCTGACTCCGTGATCATTTTTTTACCTTCCGTTTGCGGCGTTTTTTGGTGGTCAACATGCCAGCGACCTGCAGGCGTTTGTCGATGGTGCTGATCGTTTTCGGCATCCCCTGAAACCGCCAGCAGCCAAGGACGCGGTTCAGGGCTTTCAGTTCGTCGCGGATATCGAGCAGGATCGCGCGGTTGACCCGATCAGCGGTGTAACTGCTGTCGCCGCTGTCGGGGCCGTCGTTCCAATCCCTATCCTTGTTTTTGCGCGCCATGCGGCCCCCCGTTTTGAAGGTGGATCCTGCGCAGGCGTTTGATCTCCTTCTCCAGCAGGGCAATCCACCGCTTTTCCAGCGCGCGGTTCTCGACCGACAAGGCCCCAGCGCAGAGGCATTGCAGCGTGATCATGTATTCGCCGGTGTTCAGGTCGAGGGTCTGGAACGCGGCGACGGCGGCCTTGATGGCCTCCTTCACTTTTACGTTGCTGTCGGAATCGGTCGGCAGCGGTTCGGAGCTGATGATCTGGTTCAATCACGCCTCCTTGCGGGCTTTTTTGATCAGGTCCGCGATCTGCTTTTTGCTGTTGGTCACGTTGTACACGCGGCCCTGCATTTCGATCACGGTGATCTTGTGTCTTTTCCGGTCGGCCAGATACGTCTCGCGCTCGAACACGAGGAATGTATCCGCGTCGGAAATGTATAGATCCGCCGACACCTCGCGCAACTCAATGACCGGGCTGCGGCTGTCGTGGTCGAGGATCTTGCGGCCCTCGTCGTCGGTCTTTTCTTCTGTGACCAGCAGGCTAACTGTGATTTTCGTCAAGGCTATCTCCTATGCTTTGGTTGTTAATTTTTTAACGGCTTCGTTCAGGTACGCTTCGACCTCTTCGGCAACGGCTGCGCTCTCGGCCGCGACCTCCTTGATGAACTCGGCGTTCAGGTCAAGGAAGGCTTGGCAATGCGCCGGTTCGGTCAGCTTGTCGATGATCAGGATCGCCTGTTCTTTCCACGCATCCAGCGTCGGGAATTTGCCCGTCTGCTTGCTGGTTTTAAGGGTGAACACGCGCTCCGGTTCCTTGTCGGTGATCACGTCGGCCACCGCTTCAGCGGCCGCAGCTTTCGCCTTCAGCGGCTGCACGGTGTAGGGCTTGCGCACCTTCTGTGACTCGGTCAGCGAAAATGTCTGCGCCTCCTTCATGTGGCTCATGTGGGTAATGCGCAGGCCGCCAACCTTGATGCCGCCGAACTTCACCTCGGGGTCGCGCACGAGCGTCATTGCTTTGCCGATGTAGTCTTTGCCGTTTTCGCCCCAGACGAACACCAGCACGCGGCGCATGCTCTTGCAGGGTCTAAATGGCTTGCCGTTGTCGCCTTTGAAGAAGATCGCGATGGGCTGTTCACCGGCCACGCCTTTTACGTCTGTCACTTCAATGGTCAGGGATGGCTTTCCGATCAGGTCGTCGGCGTTCAGCTGGTCGCTTTTCGGTGCGATGGTTTTTGAAACGTCCACCATGTTTTTTACTCCTTAAAAATTTGTGCCGTACTCTCCGTGCTGTCACGCGCTCCCTGTGGGGGGTGTGGCCTAGCGTTGCGGCCCCGACAATTCATGTCGGCTATGCTGACATTCCTGCCAACCTCTACCAGTTGTTAAGTCCCGTCGCCGGTATCGCCTGACGTATCCCCCTTACGGGATTCTATGCAGCTTCCGCCTCCACGATGATATCGGCATTCATGGCAGCAGGGCGGCGGATGGTCGGGATCAGGCGGGGGCCGAGGATCACCACCTGGTCGTGGTACTGCTGGATCTTTTCCTCCAACTTTTTGTGGAAGATGGTCGCGGCGGTCAGGATAGCGCCCTGCACCTCGGGGTCAGGGTAGATCCGCTTCGTGAACATCGGCATGCCACCGCAGTAGGATACGAAGTCCACCCACTTGCGTTCGGTCACCAGCAGGGCGGTCTGCACCTGCAGGCGGAAATCGACGTCCATTTCGTCGCTGGTGATCGTGTCGAACTGGAATTTTTGCGCGCGTGACTTGCCTTCGATCTGGCCGTCCTCGCCAACCAGCCCGTCGGGCGACACGCCAAGGGTGAAGCCCCATTTATCGTTGGTCACGAAACCGACCTGTTTAACCGGCGCATAATTCTCCGAATAGATTTTGCGGATCTCTTCCTCGTCTTCTTTGCCGCGCAGCATCTGGTCGGATACATACGTGGGCTCGACGTAGTTGGTGATGCGCTGGGCAGCCAGTTCGTAAAGGTGCGTGCGCTCCTTTTCGCTGTTCGAGTATTCCAGCTTTTTCGGGGTGATGATTTTGTCCATTTCGCTCGCGGTCAGAAGGCCGCAGCGCGCTGCGTACCATTCGTCGGTGCCTTGGACCAGTTCGTCAAAATATTTAATCACGTCTTTCTCCTTGGGTTGGTGGTTTAAATTTTGGTGACGATCAGCACGTCGACTCTTGCCGCGCGAAGACCGGCGGGCGTGCTGATATCGCCCTCGTCCGATACATGGACTATTTTGCCTTCGCCCTGCACAATATTTTTAATCTTTTCTGCGAGGGTGCTTTTCCCGCTGCCCTGCGGGCCGGTGATGGTAACGGTGATCATGGTTCCTCCTGTTAATAAGCGATGGTGGTGTGCGGGATCTCACCCTTGGCGAGGGCGATGGTCAGCCACTTGCCGAGGGAGGTTTCGTTTTTCGGGTCGCCTTCGGGCTGCGTGTTGAACGCGCCGATTGCCTTATTGATGGCCGTGGCAACATCCCCGTTTATTTTCGCCGCGTGCTTTTTATTCGCCTCGCGTTTCGCGGCCGCTGCGTCCTCGGCCGCCTTGGCATCGTCCTGCCGTTTCTTCTCGGCGGCCGTTGCCTTCGCGGCAGCATCATCCTGCGCCTTCTTCTGCGCGGCCGCAGCCTCGGCGGCCTTTTCGGCATCGTATTTCTTGCGCTGGTCCATCAGCAGGGCAAGGCCGAGGTTAACGGAGAGGGCGGCCTTCACAGCGTCGGGCTTGAACTCTTCCCAGTCCATCGCCTCGAAGTCAGGCAGGCGCGAGAGGCGGCCGTTGATAACCTCCTGCGTTGGGATATCGTCGGCCCCGGCGAATGTACCGAGGGCCTTCAGCTGGTCAAGGGCGCGAACGTGGGCGGCCTTGCGCTGCTGGTCGGCGCGTTCCTCCGCATGTTTGCGCGCCTCATCAGCGGCCCGCTTTTCAGCCTCTGCGGCCGCCACGCGGGCCTGCTCGTCACGCAGGGCCTTCTCGGCGTGGGCCTCGGCCCATTCGAGGTCGTAACGCGCCTCGGCCGCGCGGTGCGCTTCTGCAAGGGCCGCTTTTTCCCGTTCATCCTTCCGGGCCTTCTCGGCCGCTTCGTTAGCGATACGGTCCTGCTCCGCCTTCAGGTCGGCGGCAGCTTTCTGGGCGCGCAGCTGTTCAAGCTCTGCCTGATCCGCCTCTTGTTTCTGGCGGGCGGCAAGCTGGGTCGAAAGGGTGGCCTGCGCGCCGTTAATAGCGAGGTTGGCTTGGTGCACGAACTCCTGCCAGTTCACCCCGTCAAATTGTTTCAGGCCGTTGATGCGGGCCTGCACGTCCGCGCTGGTGGGGTCGCCTTTCGCGGGGTCGAAAACCAGCAGCGCGGAAATCGCCTGAAGGCGGTCTTGGTGTTCCTTGACGCGGGTCTTTTCTTTTTCCTCGAAGTCGGTCAGGTCCTTGCGGATCTCGGCCTGCAGGTTGGTGATGAATTCGACACCGCGATCACGCTCGGCATTGATCGCCTTCGTCTGTTTTTTCATTTCTTCGGTCAGGCCGTCGGCCATTTCCTTGAGAGGCGCCTTGCTGCGCGCCAGCTCGTATGCGACGGACCGGATGCCGTCGCGGCCGGCTTCGGTCGTGATATCGTATCCCGCGACCGCTTTGCGCGCCTTCTGTTCAAGTTCTTTCAGGTACGGATCCAGCCCCGCCTCGGTGGTGAACACCGTGAGGACCTGTTCTTGCTTAACTTCGATTAACGCCAGTTGAGAGGCCATTATCATTTCTCCTGTTTGAGGTGGGGGAATTTACGGTCGAAATCGCGGCGCGCTTTATAAGCCTCGAATTCAGGGTCGGAAACTTCGCACACCTGCGGCTCCTGCAGGCGGCGCGCGGCATCTTTCAGCGCGTGATAGGTCAGCAGGCCGCACCACATATTCATGACCAGCAGCCAGATAATGATCACGTCCTTCCACTCTTCCGGGGTGTCGGGGAGGGGCTTTTTCATGCGATTGACTCCATATCCACGAACGGCAGGTTGTGATCAACCAGCTGGCTCGAAAAGGCGAACGCCTTGGTGGTGTTGGAGAGGGCGTTCATATCTTCATGCAGGTGGATCGCGTTGGTGATATCGTCCTGCACCCCCAGCAGCTCGCGCGAAAGTTCGACCGGGTACTGATGCTGCTGGCCGACGTGGAACCGCTTCTTTTTCGTGCGCGCCACCTGGTCGGCGTGCTCGGTATAGCATTCCTGAACCAGCTGGCGGATCAGCAGCAGCCGTTCGTATAGGGTCTTCGCTTCATGCGCGATCATTGACGAGCTCCGCGAATTGTTCGATCAGCGGCCGATGCTCTGGCATCGGTGCGACTGGCTGTCGGCTGCTTTCGTCGGCACGTTCCTCCCGCGCGAAGGCGTGGAAGTCAGGCCACACGATATCCGCGCGGCCGTAGGTTGACGTTTTGCTGCCGGGCGTCGGTTTAATTGCGGGCATTCAAAGCCTCCTGTGCTTTCGCGGGTTCCACCATCTTGCCGTTCAGGCAGTATTTGCCGGTGCTGGGCCACCACTCGACGCGGTTGGCCCCGACGACCTTGCGGAAGTGGTGCGGTGATAGCTGGGTCCATCCGTTCAGGTCAGCGGCCGCAAGGGCATCACGACGCTTCTGTGCGCGGCGATTCTTATTGCGTTTGCGGCGCGCGCGTTTGGCGGGAGTCATACGGCGGTGCTGGTCGCTGCCTTCGCAGCAGGATACGGGATAGCCGTCGCCGTCGCCAAGGTACTCGCCGCAACGCTGGCACATCTGCCCGCTTAACATCATTTCTGCGATCTCACCCACGAGGCACCTCCTGCTCGGAAGAGGCAGGGGTTGCATCTCCCCCTGCCTCCCTTTTTCCCGAGCCATCAGGAAACTGTTTGTCGCGGCATTCGCTGAGGACAGTCGCTAGGTCCTCGGCATCGGCGCGCGTGTCCGCATCATAGAGCGCGGTGTAGTTGATCTGGCCCGGCACCGCCGTGCTGCAGTACCCAAAGACGGTGTAATATTCCGCCTCTTCATCTGGCACATGGTCAACGGTCACGTCCCCGCCGTGTAAAACGAATTCAGCGACACCGTGAACCAGTAACCCGTCAAAAGCTGTAAAATCCCGCATCAGCGTTTCCCCCTTTTTGCCGCGCGCGCCTTGGCGATATCGATCACGTTCTCGACCGCAGTCAAAGGGCGCGCTGGCTCGAACACCAGACCGGCGTTATCAAATTGGCGCAGGGTGAGATGCCCGTACCAGCGCATGATATACGTCCATACCTGCTGTCGGGTGCCGGATGCGAGGATGCGGCCTTTTTGGGTGAGTTGGTGGGTGGTCATTTTACACCTGCCATTCTGATTGCTGATTCCAGAATATCAATTCTCTTCTGGGTATATGTGGAGGCGGGGGAGCCGGGCAAAAGTTTTTTCTTTCGTGCACGTTCCGCCTTCAGGCACGTCTGTATGGCGTAGACCATGAAATCGTGGCAAGCCACCGCCCGCCCAATAAAAGCTGCTGTTTCTGGCGTGTCGCATAAAGCAACGGTCTGAAAGTTACTGCCGAATTTTCTGGCTTTAACTGCGTTGTTCTCGATTTTTATGTTGGTCATTATTCGGCCTCCGCTTTGGCGAGCAGCGCATAGGCTTGTTTCAAAATGTCGGCGGGTACAGAGCATTCCCCCTGCTCATGAGCAAGGATTACTTGCCCGACAAAAGTTATCAACCCCTCGCGCTCGTTCACGGCCTTGACGATTAGGGCGGCGTTGGCTGCTTTTTCGTCTTGGCTACCGCCCAAAACATTACATATCAGGTCTTCGATTTTTTCGCCTGAAACGTAATAGTTTGAGTTTTTACCATTAAGGCAGGTGTATCTATGTTTCCAAGGCGTAGGCGTGTGCTGTGATTTGGTCATGTTATTTCACCCCGAAAATAAATCTGTTGAAATGTTTTCTGTGGAGCGTGCCTTCCATCCTGTCGATGGCGGCAGCGTTAAAGGACCATCTGAAATCGCGTTTCATGCTGCCCTCCGCTGCGGCTGGGGCTCTTGGTGCTTCGGGCGCAGGTCCTCGGGTCGCAGGGCGTATCCGCGCAGGATACGTTCCTCCTGCGGGTTCTTGCCAAAAAGGCGGTCGTGTTCTGTTTCCCAAATTTGCATGGTGGAATCTCCTGATGATGTTGGCTCGGTACGCAAAATGATTCGAATCGTCCTGCCCTTTCAAACTACCATTTTAGGGTTGTAATGCAACCCTATTCCCGATAAGAATATTGCTCATGAAAAAACTTATCACCCGAATCAGAGCATTTTCCAAACAGCCCGGCTGGTCGCCCCACGCGCTCGCCGTCGCTGCGGGGATTTCACCGTGGACGCTGCGCGATATGCATCAGCCCGACTGGAACCCCACCAAAAAAACGCTGGAGGCGTGCGAGAGGTTTATTAACACCCATCAAAAGGAGCTTAAAAATGGGAAGACGAAAAAAGCCTGAAGGCGAAACCGAGGCGATGCAGCGGGCTGGCGGTAACACGCAGAAACTGCAGGCGGGGTTCGTCAACGAACTGGTGAACCTGCTGGTTGAAGAAGAACCGATCAAAGAGGCCCGCAAGGCGATCATGGCGGCCGCGAAAGATAACGGCCTGAACACCAAGGCCCTGACTGCGGCCGCGAAGTTCAAGCATGCCGACAGCGAAAAGCGGAAGGCATACACCGAAACGATTGAAGCGTGCGATCAGTATCTGGCGGCCGTGCAGCTGTCACTTTTCCCCGGCGAAGAGAAGGCCAGTCCCGAATTAAAAAAGGCGGCCGAAAAGGTCAACATGACCGTCTCGACAAAGCATTGACGATATAAGCCAGCGGCGTTACGCTGGAGATCAACCACGGATGCGAATCCGCTGTTTGAGTGGGAAGGCCGGGGGTAAAACCTCGGCCTTTTCCTTTACGCATCAGGGAACTCCCACGTCGTCGGCACGTCGTCGGGGGTGCGCGCCACGAACGCGATGCCGCCATGCTTGCGCACGTTATTCATCCACGTCACCTGATCCTTTTCCAGCTGGCCGTCTTTGCTTTTTACCTCTGGCGACAAAAACACCGCCACCCTTTTTCCGACCATTTCGGGCGTGATGGTGATCGTGCGCCAGCCGATCAGATCCGCGCTGCCATCGATCAGGCCGTATTTTACTTTATGCGGGGACTTCAAAATCACGTCGGGCCGGTCTTGACCAGGTACTTTAATCTCGCGGATCATCCGCCCGACCCAGCCGAGCCCGACGTTATTGCGAAACGTCACGTCGCCCAGCTGGCTGCAGCGCAGGCGGATCAGGTTTGTCGCGTCGTTTTCTTCTCTAGCCATTATTTGAACCTTTCATAACATTGTGAATCAACCATCGCTTGCTGGATGATGGCAACGATCTGCTTATGCGTGAACACCTTCACCTCGCACCTGCTGTGGCTGCTCGTGCCGGTGGTGACGGGCGGAAACTTCACCGCCAGCAACGCCTTCATGACCGCCTCGCGGTCCTGTTCGTTTATCGGTCTGTCCAGTCCATAACCAATCATAGCAACGCCTCCTCGCGTCGTTTTTGCTGCAGGTGGATATTCCCGCAATTGCATTTATAGGGTTCGAGGTCGATGAACCGATTCCGCTTTTTCGCCACCACGGCCGATTTCACCGCCGACTGCCAGTTGGTATAACGGTTTTTCTTTCCGCACGGCCCTGCCTTGTATGCGGCCTCTGCCGCTTTCTCTTTCTCGATCTCGGCTTTGCGTTCAGTGCGTGCCGCGGACTTTTCAGCCTTCGCAGCTGCGGCCGCCTCCTTCGCGATGCGCTTCAACTCGCCCTCCATGAAGAACATGGGGCGGTCCTTCACCTCGCGGACCAGCTGGCAGTTCGGGCATGCGGCCGACGGTCGGAAGACCGCAAAGCAGCCGGGGCATTGCGTGATCGCGACGGTGGTACCGGACTCAATGATGCGCTTCGGAGGCGCCTCGAGCGACCACACGATCACGTCGTCGGGGAAGCCGTGGCGCGTCCAGTTACCGCAATGGTCGAGGATGATGGCGATCTTGCCGGCCGCCCAGCGCAGCACGCGGCCCCATTGCTGTTTGCAGAGGATCAGAGACTTGGTGGGGCGCGCCATGATCATCGCCTCGATAGTCACGTCGAAGCCTGCGATGGCGGAAAGGTCGAAGCCCTCCCCGAACAGGTCCACGTTGAAAAGCACAAGGATCTCGCGGCGCGCGAACGCCTGCACGATGGCCCTGCGCACGTCGGGGTCGGTGGTCCCGTCGATGTGGGCCGCCGGTACCCCTGCGTCGGTGAACGCCTGCGCATAAGCCTTGCTGGCCTTCACGGTGGGCGCGAAGCCGACGGTCAGCTTGCCGCCCGCGTGCTTGAACCAATGGCCCACCACGTTGCCGACGAGGGCCTTGCCGAGCATGATTTTCTCGGTCTGGTCTGCGCTGTATTCGCCGCCGACGCTGCGCACGGTCGATAGGTCAGGCACGTCGGGGCCGTAGTATTCGAAGCGGGACAGGTACTCGTTATCGATAAGCCACGGCACGGTGGGGCCGTGAATCATTTTCGTGTAATAGGCCCCGAGGCTTTTCCCGCCCGGCATGATGGGCGTGCCTGACAGGCCGAGGTGCCATTCGGCGTGGTTGTAAACCTTCTGCCATGATGCCGCGCCGGTGTGCTGCCCTTCATCGAGAGCGATCAAATACGGCTTCGGCAACTCCTCCAGCATGTTGACGGCCGTCGGGATACTGACGATCTGGATCAGTTCGTCGGGGTTGCAATGTTTGCCCGCTGCGATGATGCCGAACGGCAGCCCTTCATCCCTGAACGTGTTGGCGGTACCATCGACCAGCTCCGCGCGGTGGACCCCGAACCAGCTGGGCCGGTTCCTCTCGCGCAGAGCCATGAAGATGTTGGTGGATAGGACCGTCTTGCCGCTGCCGGTCGGGCTTTCGATGATCACGTTCTTATGACCCTCGCGCCACGCCTGCCGCGTTTCGTTAATCGTGGTGTGCTGGTACGGTCGAAGCGGCCGCATTACAGGTATAACGCCACGACGAGGCCCATCAGGCCGCCAGATACCCACTCTCGCGCGGTACCGTTCAGGAGCATGTAGCAGGCAGGCCACAGCAGGGCCAGCAGCGCGCCGTATGGCAACAGGAACGCGCCGATCCACGCGCCCTTGATGCCCATGAAGATCCAGCAGTATTCGAGGCTGCCTAGCGGCCATCCCCGCTTTTCACAGATGGAGTCAACGATGTTTGACAAGAACTGCTTTCGTCCTGCGGCCGCCTGTGCGGGATCCAGCACCGTGCCGTGGCCGGTGTTGAAGGCAAAGAACGTGCTCACGGCCGCGAGCGCGCCCAGCATCAGGCCGTGGTGCCAGCCGACGGCCGCGCCTGTGATCAGCCCGAACGCGATCTCGGAAAGTATGGTCAGATCAAACGGCATGACTCCGCCGTCTTTTTTCGCCTGCAGGTGTTTCGCCCAGAGGCCGCCCCCGGCGGCGCGCGCGAGGCATGCGAATAGAGCGATAAAAAAAATGTAAGTCATAGGCCCTCCTTTTCGATTTGTTTGGTGCCGTTGGGATAATTGATCTCGAGCTCCTGCACGCGGGCCTCTGCGTCGGCTGTCGCGTATATGGCCTCGAGCACCTGCTTTGCCATTTCAGCCCGCTTTGACTCGCGGATATGATTCAGCGTGTGCATGTACAACACGATGCTCTCGGCCGCGCGCTGCAGGTGCTTTTTGCGCATCCATCGTAAAAGGCGGTTTTTCATGACCGAGCCCTCACATCACATTGAACGCAGATATTCGGACCATCGACCGGACAACCGCATGCCTTAAATTTTTCGCGTGGTTCGGTAACAGGCGCGGGGTGAGGTTTCGCGGCTTTCACAAGTACGTCAATGTAGTGAATGGCATTTGCGCCTAGTGTCGTTCCATCAGCATAAAGGCCTGCTTCATTCTCATCGTCAAAGAACGCTATAGCATGAGCAACATCCCCCTGCGCGGCGGGTGCAGGCTTTAGCAAGGCTTCATAAAGATCGTATCGAACATATTTCTGCAAATCAGCGTTTTTAAGGCCGTTCATTTCCGCTTTATATTTGGCCTGACCATATCGCCCATCATATTCAAGGTAGGGATACGGCAAAGCCCAAATAAATTTATCGCGTAATTCCGGCATATCGCGGTCGTTTGTGGCCATTAGAATAAATTCCTTTCTTCGCATGATTTGCATTTTTCCGGATACATCGCGTTGAGCATCTTCTGCACCAACTTCCAGATCACTTCACGATGGCGGGGGTGCTTTTCGACGCGGCCCTTGCGCGTGATGAATTCGGACGCTTGCCCGTTTCCCATGCGGTGGATCGCGCCGTCGTAGTTGCCCTTCGCATCGGTGCCGGTGCCATCGTTGCAAATATCCATCACGCCCAGCAGGCTGCGCTCGCCGCCCTTATTGGCGTTTAAAAGTTCGACCGTGATCCTGATCATGTTTTCTCCCTGTGTGATGCTCTGACGACTCCGCGCTTGGTAAAAACGCAAAGAGGGTCCTGACCCGCCTTATAATCGCGGCAAAGCTGCGGCCGGTTTTCATAGATGGTGCAACGGCCGTCGTCGCCCAGCTTCGGGCAGGTGAAGGAATAATTGCCGTATTTCCTGCCTTCTGCGGTCTCGAAAACCTGCAGCACCTCTAGTGGTTCAAAAGGCAGACCGGCGACCTTCATATAAGCGCGTGCTGCGTCGGGTCCTTCATCCAGCCAGAATGTAACCTGCTCTGTCCCAGCGCCGTCGTTACGCGGCGCGCTAATCTGCATCTTTTTGCAGCAGTTGCCGGGCTTCGGACATTTATCGCACCAGCTCATGCCTCGTCCCCGCATTCGCCGCAGGTCAGTTTGGCATCGGTGCAGGCCGAGCAAGGTGGCGAGATATGGCACCGGCAATCGCCGTCCAGTACCACCCTATAAAATCCCTGACACCCGGAGGATAGACACCGGTCACCTTCCTCCGTCGGCCGAGGCGCTTGGGCAGGCGGATGGCACGTCGGGCATGCCATCGCCCCCGCGCTGGGCTCTCCACTATAGTCCGTGATCACGCCTTCGCCCTTGCACGTTTCGCATTTCGGCGGCTGCAGGAATTCAGGGATATCGAGTTCATCTACGCCGCACATCGGGCAAACCGCCAGCACCGATGAATATACGCCCCGGCATGCGCTGCATACTTTCGCCTGCTCCAGCGGGCCGCGATCAGTCAGCGGTGCAAAGTTCACCTCGACCTTTACGTTGTCGGCCGAAGTCTCGGTGTACCGGTCTGTCAAAACCTCCAGCGCGGACTCGATGCTGGAAAGCTGACCTTCGATCTCGCGTATGGCATCGATCTGGTTATCGGCCCACGCTTTGAAGTGCGGATCATTATTGCGCTTTTTACACTCGATCAGTGCCTCTAGGCGGCGGCGCATGTGCAGCGCAAAATTCGCCCGCAGCTGCTCGGCGGTCTTTTCCAAATATTTAATTGCGTACTGCATGGCGGATCCTTATTTTTGCGGGTTTAAATCTCTTAGAATTGCGTAACCGATCACTTCGGGGATTTGCGGGACGACCGAGTTTCCGAGGGCTTTAAGTGCAGGTGCTGGGGGGGGTAGCCCATCACTTTTGCGGTGAAGTCTGCACTCGGGTAAATTGGTTCTTCCGGGCCATTCCTCAAAAACTCCCTGTAATTGCTGCGATAGGTCGGACTGCCAAAGTATCGGCCCTTTGTACACCCCTTGTAATCGCTCGCTGCGGGGGTCGGCATATATCCAGACGCGGTCCCGTTCATGCCAGGCACCAACGTAGGAAGCCGGTATGCAATGCCACTCCGCGTCATACCCGAGCGAGGCCAAGGCCCCGAGAACCGTGCCAAGCCCTCGAGTAAGCAACCCTGCCACGTTCTCCAGCAATGCGCGTGGCCGTCCCACCATGCAAAGGGTTCGTAAGATGTACCAGAAAAGCCCTGAACGGCTGCCGGTAATTCCGGCACCTTCTCCAGCGTGTGAAATGTCCTGACAGGGGAAACCCGCCGTAACCAAGTCCACATGCGATTCAAATTTGAGATTGGTAACATCTTCGATTATCTCCACTTCAGGCCAGTTTTTTTTCAGGACACTTTTGCAAAACTTATCAATCTCGCAGAAGGCCACCGTCTCGAATCCGTCGGTGCGCTCAAGGCCAAGGCTGATTCCACCTATGCCGCTAAAAAGGTCGAGGACCTTTAATTTTTCCATTTTAAAATTCCGAAGTTTAAAGCAGCAGCCCGTCCGGTCTGAATTTTTCGGACGGTATAATAACTTGATTGGCGGTCGTCGCGCCAAACCTGACCAGTTTTTTAGGCTCGTTCCATTTGATTCCCTCCGCGTTGATGATTGCCTTGGCCCAGTTCGTGGCCCAAATAGTCTCCTTCAAAATGCGGCTGATGTGCATCGACGGCCGCCGTATATAAACAAACTCCTGCGTCGTTTTAATATCGACGTTCAGCAGCGCGGCGCGCGCGTCCTGCTGGGTGTAATCCATATCCACGTATCCAAGCGCGACCTGTATCACGGTGCCGATTTGCGCCTCGTGACGCTGGCCCTTGAACGACTGCAGCACCGGTATCGTGGAGCTCATGAGGCGGTCGTACAGGCGGTCGTGGTCAGCGGCTTCGCCCACGGCCGTATGCAGCGTCCAGTCATGTTTGCGGATCCACTCCTCCGCCTCCTTCACGCTGATCTCCTTCGGGCTGTGCAGGCTATACACGCCCGCCAGCATCGGCCCGATCTGATCCGCCGCGCGCCGGTCGCGCAGAACCGTGGCGGCCGCGTCCGTGAACGTCTCGGAATTTTTCATGATAACTTTGATATTGCTGACCGTGCGCGCGAGCAGCTGGCGCGCATATTTTTCCGTCAACGTCTCTTTGGCGAACGCCTTGAGGTCCTGAAACTGCTGCTCGGCATCAGGCGCGCGGTTTCGGCGCAGGTATAGCATCGACACCCGGCTTTCATCCGCCCGCTGCTTAATTGACGGGTTGATGGATGCGAAGGCGAACATGGAGCGCACCGAGTAAACGACGCCCTGACCGTCCTGCGATCCCTTGGCGATGCGGTCGCCCGACGATGATTTGCGGGCGAGCATCAGGATCTGCTGCACGTTGATATCGTCGCGCTGGTTCTCGGTTTCCATTTCATCGAGCACCACCGGCCGCCCGTCCCATTGCAGCAGCTGGCGGATAGCGGGCTCCGTGGTACCTCCTGACAGGCGCAGGCAGATGATATCGATCATCGGCATCATGACCTTATTCAGCACGAACGATTTACCGGCCTGCGACTCGCCCGTCACCCAGATATGCGGCCGCCAGTCGAGCGCGGCGCAAAGCGGTGCCATCACCAGCCAGCCCGCCAGCAGCGTCCCTGACAGGGGATTTTCCCAAGTTGGCGCCTCGCAGATTTTGCGCAGCTTCACCGCCTCGATGCTCTCCAGCGGTTCGGGGTCGATCTCGAATATCTTCTCGGCCGCCTGATAAACATAGCGGCTGCCGATCATGAAGGGGTCCATAGGCTTGCCGTCAACCAGCAGCCTGTCGCCGCAATGTATCACCACCCGCCCTTCATCGATCCACACCCCCGCGCCCCTGATCATCGATTCCGGTTTAAAGATGCCGATTTTTTGCGACGTCTGCAGGAGCGCGTTCACGGCATAATCCCAGTCCACGTCTTTACCGCGGTCTTTTTTGAACCCCTCTTCCCACCACGCCTTGGGGGCCAGCTCGTACAAATTGTTTTTGGTATGCCCGCCGGGGGTCAGCGCGACCATCTGCTTGCTGCCTCGCGGCAGGTAATAATATTGGCCCATATTGTGGCCCATGATCTTGAACGGCCCGTTCTCGACGGGCTCCGCCAAATTGTCTGGGTCATAGTGCGGCACCATACCCGACAAATCCTCTGGCGGGGGCGGGTTGTCGTTATCGTAGGGTATTTCGGGTTCTGGCTCCTTCAGGAGCAGCGCGCGGACGGCATCTAGGCCCTGCTGCGCTTCGAGATCATTAAAATCGGTTGGGCGGGAGGCGACGTTGTCAAACTTCGGAGGAACGACACGCACCTTCCCGCCCAGCCTTTTCGAGACAGCTTCCGCCGCCTCAATTCCCGGGTTCCACAATAAACCCGATTCCCGCCATTCTTTCCAGCGCGGATCGTCGCCGGCAGGTAGCAGGACCAGGTCGGGGGGCCTTTTCCCCGACCGAAAAACCCAATTATCAAAATCGGCGCATATGATATCGCCCTCTTCCGCGACCGCCTTCAGGTTGCCCGAGTCAAAGGCCACCCGAACCTCCCAGCCTGTCGCGCGGTGGATCGTCCCGCCGGTCGCATAGCCCTCGCAGACGGCCCGCCCGCCGGTGCCGGGGATGGTGAAGAACGCGCCCTTCTTCTCCCCGCCGGTCAAAAACTTCTTTTCGCCCTTTTCGCTAATAAACTGGATGGTGCTGATGCCCTTCGGGTCGAGCGCGGGGATCATCAACAGGTTATGCAGGACGCGGAGGCCGTATGATGGCACCCCCTTGCGCGCCAGATAGGGGTGCTGGAGCGCGTCTGTCCCCCGCGCCCACAGACGTTCCGCCTTATCGCGGGCCGCCTTTGCGCGCGCCTTGGCCTCGGCCTGCGCCACCTTCCGCCGTTCCTCGATTTTGGCTTTCAGGGCCTCGCGCTCCGTCGCCGTCATATTGGCCGACTTGGAATGCCACTTATGGAGAACGCCGTCTTTGTAGGATTTCCACCACCCGAACGCGAACGCGCCCTCTATGGCCAGCTGGTACTCGCCGTTCAGCTTCGACCGGCTGTCGCCCAGAATATGGAACCGTCGCCGCCGGTCGTCCGCCTCGATGGGCGTATCCGTTGCGCTGCCCGCATCGGCCATCGCCGTGCGAAATTCGTCAATTAGGTCTGTCAATGGGGTATCTCCGAAGTCTGGATTCCAAGCTACCGTTCGACTCACCGAATGTAAACCCCCCGTTGTTTATTTTCGCAATAAACATTCTGTAAGCTGAAAAGCTGAACGATTTCAAAACCTTTAGCCCCGTTTCAATTTGTTTATAAAATTTATACACGCGTGCGCTACCCCGCCGTGCAGGCGCGCCTGCGCATGTGCGCGTATGCATGCGCGAGCGCGCGCGTGCGCACATACGTGTCATATATATATATAAACAATAAACATTTTATTATTATTAGAGCGAAGGTGCTGAAAAATATAGATAAAATTTGTTTATTCGTTTGTTTATTGTCTGTAAACATTTAGCCTATCCCCCTGATTTATAACGATACCCCAAATAAACACGCGCCCCCTATGCGACCGTCAAGGGGGGTGTTATGCTAGGAAATAGGGGCGATGTTCCACGTGAAACGCCTCTGCTTCCGCTTAAAAAAGGGGTCCCGCCATGATCTATCCCAAGTATTGCGCCACGCGCACCCGTTCCCTGCCGCGCATCAAGACGTTTTGCGCGCGCGCCATTCTCGCCATAATCCTGATCGCCGTCGTGGCTGCGTTGCTCACGGCCTGCGATAGCGGGGTGGTGTGATGGGCAAGGGTTTGAAAACGGCCGTCGGCATCCTCGCCCTGCTGGGTATCGCCGCGCTGGTCATGGTCGGCCTGTTCAAGGTCGGGTCTTACATCATGGGCGCAAGCTGATGGGCCGCCATATTGCCCCGTTCGGCGCGCTGGCCCACTTCCTGTCGAAGATAACGGGTTGTGCGGATACCCCGGCAAAATCGGGGCCTATTTCCGCACAACGCACGTTTTACGCGTCGGGCGGCTTTATCCATGACCGCCCGCTGCCTGCGCCTGTGCTGATGGAACGCGAGACCACCGTTCCGCGCGCTGTGTGGGATAAGGTCACACGAAACGTGCTGCCAGATGGGCGGGAACTAGACGAGCGTTACCTTGAAATCGTTAAGCGATTCACGCCCCAAGACGCACGCGAGTTCGAGGCCCTTTACATGGGGACGTGGGAACCACACGACGAACGCTGCACCTGCCGGGGCTGCGAAATGTACCGACGCAAAATAGAGGACCGCCAGCCATGACCATCACGCGCGAAAACGCCGTGCGCACACCTGCGCAGCTGAAAGGCTACGAGAAGAACGCCCGCACCCACTCCAAAGACCAGGTGGCGCAGATCGTCGCCAGCATCCGCGAGTTCGGGTTCACCAACCCCCTGCTGATAGACGAGCATGACACCATCATCGCGGGCCACGGCCGCCTCGAGGCCGCCAAGATCCTCGCGCTGGGTGATATCCCCTGCGTCGTCCTGACCGGCCTGACCGACCTGCAGAAAAAGGCCCTCGTCCTCGCGGATAACCAGCTTGCCCTGAACGCTGGCTGGGATATGAAACTGCTCACCACCGAGATCGACGCGCTGAAAAAAGGCAACTTCAACGTATCGCTGCTCGGCTTCTCCGACCTGCAAATCGGGAAGATGTTCCCGCGCGGCGCGGCCGTCGGGGAGAACGATATCCCTGCCGAGGCGCCTGCGCTCTCCGTGCCGGGCGATATGTGGCTATGCGGCCTGCATCGCGTGCGCTGCGGTGACTCGACGGATGCTGCGGCCGTCGGGGAGCTGTTCGGTACCGTGAAGCCGCACCTCATGGTCACCGATCCGCCCTATGGCGTGAACTATGACCCCAGCTGGCGCGACGGTCACGACGACGCAAAGAACCGCCGCACCGGCAAGGTCAAGAACGACGACCGCGCGGACTGGCGCGAAGCGTGGGCGCTCTTCCCCGGCAACATCGCCTATGTATGGCACGGCGGCCTTCACTCCGCGACCGTGCAGCTGTCCCTCGAGGCGTGCGAGTTCAAGATGCGCGCGCAAATTATCTGGAAGAAAAACCAGATGGTGTTCGGGCGCGGCGACTATCATTGGGAGCACGAGCCCTGCTGGTACGCTGTGAAAGGCACAGGCAATTGGCAAGGCGACCGGTCGCAAACGACCGTCTGGGAATTCGACAACCTGAACAAGGCGAATAATCAGGCGAAGGACAACGCGCGCACCAACCACGGCACGCAGAAACCCGTCGAAGCAATGCGCCGGCCGATAATGAATAACTCGAGCGAGGGCCAAGCGGTCTATGATCCATTCCTCGGCTCTGGTACCACGATGATTGCGGCCGAAACGACGGGCCGCGCCTGCTATGGCATGGAGCTCGACCCGGTCTATGTCGATGTGATCGTGCGCCGCTGGCAGGCTTTCACCGGCCGCGATGCCGTGCATGCTGTGACAGGGGAGCGTTTCAATGATCGAGGATCCAAAGACACCGTCGCTGCAACTGCCACCTCCTGACCAGGAGGAAGAGGACGACGAGGTAAAGCAGGGGCAGCAGCCCCACGTTCCCACCGACTCCACGCGCACCATCGTCAAGGTCCTCGCAGGCATGGGCGCGATGCACGAACGTATCGCGGGTGCTATCGGCATCAGCGACAAGACCATGCGCAAATACTATCGCGACGAGCTCGACCACGGCAAAACCCAGATCGATGCCGAGGTGTTCGGCGCGCTGATGCGCAATATTCAGAAGGGCAACCCCGCGAGCATTATCTTCTATCTCAAGGCGCGTTGCGGCTGGAAGGACACGCCCGATATCGCGCCCGACTCCCTGCCGCCCGTTATCTTCAACATCAGCTTCGCGCCTGCACCCGAGGGTCAGGTACCGGACGCGCCTGTGATCGACCATGAACCTACACCCGATAAAGGTTGACGGCCTGATGCCACACTATGCGGGTCGGCTGATGAAGCCTTCCCGCTATAAACTGCTGTGGGGCGGCCGTGGCGGCACGAAGTCTTGGACCTTCTCCGACATGGCGATCATGAAGGCGATGGAGAAGCGCCGCCGCATCCTCTGCACGCGCGAGCTCCAGTCTTCTATCGCTGACTCCGTCCACCAGTTGCTGCAGACGCAGATCACGCGGCTGGGCGTGGCCCAATGGTTCGAGGTCACCGAGCGCGAGATCCGCTGTCGCAACGGCTCCGACTTCATCTTCAAAGGCATGCGGCACAACCCCGTCGAGATCAAATCGCTCGAGGACGTGGACATAGCGTGGATCGAGGAGGCGGAGAAAACGCGCGAAAAGTCGTGGGAGATCCTGATCCCCACCATCCGTAAAGAGGGCTCGGAGATCTGGGTATCGATGAACCCCGACCTCGCGACCGACCCGTCATACAAGCGGTTCCTGCTGCAAACGCCGCCCGATATGATCAAGATTTACACCTCCTATTTCGACAACCCGTTCCTGCCGAAGCCCCTGCGCGACGAAATGGAATACTTAAAGCGCGTCGATTATGAGGCGTATCAGCACATCTGGTTGGGCCATTGCCGCAGCCACTCCGACGCGCAGGTGCTGGGCAAGAAATACGTCGTGGACATTTTCCTGCCCCTGCCGGGCGACCCGACGCTGCTGCAGGACCCTGCGAAGACCTACATCGACGGCGTGGAGGCGCACGGTCCCTACTTCGGGCTCGACTTCGGTTTCGCGGCCGATCCTTCCGCGCTGGTCAAGAAGTGGGTGGCGGGCAATAACCTTTACATCGAATATGAAATGTACCGGGTGAAGCTCGAGACGAACGAGATGCCCGCCGAGATCAAAAAGATCCCCGGCGCGGACAAGCACCTGATCACCGCGGACTCCGCGCGACCGGAGACCATTTCATACTTGAATAAGCAGGGGAATTTGAACGTCGTCGGGTGCGACAAGTGGAGTGGTTCGGTCGAGGACGGGATCGCCTTCCTCCGGTCGTTCGAAAAAATAGTAATTCACGAACGGTGCAAAAATGCGATAATGGAGGCGAGGCTCTACAGCTACAAGACGGATAAGTTGACGGGTGACGTGCTCCCCGATATCGTGGACAAGCACAATCACATCTGGGACGCTGTCCGTTACGGCATCGGGAAGTTGATCAAACGCTCGGGTGCTGGTATGGGGTTATTTCAAGTCATGGCAGCGCGCGCTGCGGAAAAAGCAAAGGAACAAAACAAATGACGTCCACTCTCAAAGCCACAGCTTTCCAGCAGTTCATCGCCCAAAGCGGCAACGATTACACCGCCAACGCACAGGGCATCATCACTTCCGTCGCGCCCACCGACGTGGCCGACCTGCTCAACGCAGGCTGCACGTTCCTCGGGTCCTCGATGGCCGCCTTCCAGCTTAACCTGCTCGACGTGAAGCTGCCCACCGGCCTGCAGCTGGCCGTTGCCGCTGCTGCTGGCGTGTTCGGCGTTGCAATGACCGCTGGCACGTCGCTGATTCTGAACGGCGAAGTCGCGCAAAACAACACCAAGACCGACGTCGGCGTTATCAACTTCCGCCTGCCCGACAGCTATCAGGCTGGCGAAGACCTGACCGTGACGCTGAATGCAAACATCGTGATCGGCTCCGGTACCGCAGGCACAAAGACCATCGACCTCTCGGCTTATGAGGTCGCTGCCGGTGCTGCAGGCGCGGATCTCGTCACCACCGCCGCGCAAAACCTAACCAACTCCGCTGCAGACTATGCCTTCACCGTGACAGGCGACAGCCTCTTGCCGGGCGATTTGGTGCAGCTGAAATTCACCGTCGCGCTGCAAGAAACCGTCAACTCTCCGATCAACGCGAAGATCAGCAGCATCACCGTCGCGCAAGCGGCATAAACGATACCAAAGCGAAAGGCGCGCCTCCGGTCGGTAATAGGGTCGGAAAAGCAAAGTCAGAGGGTGGGGGTACGCTCCCCACCCGCCCTTAACCCTCTAGGAGTTCCGCTATGAAAATCATGCGCTGCCCACCGGCCACCGAGGTTATCCTTGGCGACGGTACCGTTCTCAAGGCCAACGAGCTCGGCCTGCTGCTCTGCACCAACCAGCAGATCGGACTGCTCCGCGCGCATGGCGTTGTGGCGGTCTTGAATCACAACAGCGACCGCGACCCCGACGAGAACGATAACGGTAACGCGGGTTTCAGCGTCGGATCCATCTGGGTCAACCAGAAAGCCGACACCGCGTTCGTGCTGGTTCAATCGATGCCGGCCGATTGGAAGCCCATCGAGAACCTCGCGGCCGCATACGAGATTTTGAACTTGATTCCGCCCTGCCCGGCGGAAAGCGTCGGTGGCACACCTGCCGACGCGGGGACGGGGGACGCGGAACCCTCGTCCCAACCCAATCCCGACGATGAATATCTGCTCGGCTCCAGCGTGCAGCCTGCGGAATTCAACGTTGACCCAGCCCTGAACGAAGGCAACCCCATCGTGCAGCTTGGCACGGTCGTCGCTATCGCCCACACGCGCAGCGGCCTGAGCGCGAAGGACTGGAACGCCCTGCCCGAGGAAGATCGCGAGGCAGCTATCGCAGACGTGGTGGCGGATCTTCCCCCGCCTCCCGCGCCTGCGGTCGATAGCGAAATCAAAACAACGGAGACCGGTGCAGCCCCCGAAACGCACGCTGTTGATGCTGCGCAGACGGACCAGGTGAAGGCTTCCGAGCAGCAGGGTGGTGCGCCAGTTCCAGACCCTGCCGCGCAAACTGGCGAGGCGCCTCTTGCACCGGCCTCGACCGACGCGCCCCTCAAAGATCTCTCTCTCGAAGAGAGGGTTCTGAACGCGGGCCTCGAGCTGCGGCATGACGACGACGCGCATTGGACCCAAGCGGGCCTGCCGAACGTCAACGTGCTCTCCGAAAAGGTCCACGCATCCTTGACCCGCGCATTCGTGACGCAGGTTCTGGGCGAGGACTTCGTGCGTAAAACCGAAACGAAGGAGTGAGCTATGGCAACGATGCGCTGCAAACTTCGCCTTAATGGCGTGATCGAGAACAAGGACGATGCCGGTGTGAAGCACAGCGAGAAGCTGATCTTCAACGCGGTGTCGAAGAAGGAAGGTTATGCCGAGGACGGCCTTGACGAAAACAACACCTTCGCCAAGTGGTCGCCCTCCGCCGACTTCACGATCACCGTCCAAAACCCCGCGCTGTTCGGCAAGCTGGCCGCTGGCGAGGAATACTACGTTGACTTTACGAAGGCCGAATAAGCATGCCCCCCAAAGGCGGAAAAGAGACTGATGTAACGCCCGGCCTGATCGATAGGATCAAGTCGGGCGTTGCGTATATCATCAACGGCGCAACGGACACATGGATGGGTCCGAAACAGCCGCTTCCGCCGACGGCCCAGAGCGTTCAGGGCCGCCAGTACGACTATCAGGTCGGCCTCAACACCCAGTTCCAGCCCAAGGTTAATAGCGGCGTTTCGTTCGAAAGCCTGATCGGCCTCGCTAACACGTGCGATATCGTCCGCCTGCTGATCGAGGACCGCAAGGACCAGCTGGAGGCGATCTCTTGGCAGGTGCGCGAGAAGGGCGGCGAAGACAAAAAGGGCGAGAGCAAAAAAGACGATCCACGCATCAAGGCCATCGAGCAGTTCTTTCAACGCCCCGACCGCCGCCTTGACTGGAAACAATGGCTCCGCCAAATCGTAGAAGAAATGCTGGTGACGGATGCCGTCGCCATTTATCGCCGTCGCACGCGCGGCCTCGCGCCTTATGCGATGGAGCAGATCGACGGCACGACCATCAGCGTCAAGGTCGGCCCCGACGGCCGCGTTCCCGAGGCTCCAGAGGTCGCGTATCAACAGATTTTGAAGGGCGTGCCTGCGGTTGATTATTCGGCCGACGAGCTGCTGTATTATCCGCGTAACCTGCGCATCCGCAACCTCTATGGGTACTCGCCGGTCGAGCAGATGATCGTCACCATCAACATTGCGATCCGCCGGTCCTACCATCAGCTGCAATATTACACCGACGGCAACCTGCCCGACGCGCTAATCGGCACGCCGCAGGAATGGACCCCGCAGCAGGTCGAACAATTCCAAGCCTACTGGGACTCGCTCTATGCGGGCAATACGGCGCAGCGTCGTCACGGCGTGTTCGTGCCGGGCGATGCCAAGAATATCCACGAGGTGGTGCAGCCGCCCCTGAAGGACCTATACGACGAGTGGATCGCGCGCGTGGCGTGCTTCTGTTTCAAGGTATCTCCGCAGCCGTTCGTGGCGCAGGTGAACCGTGCGACGGCCGAAGTGGCGCAGGCATCGTCGCAGGAAAGCGGCCTCCTCTCCACCAAGCAGTACATCAAGGCGCTTATGGACCGCCTGATCGAGGTCGATTTTCAAAGCCCCGATCTTGAATTCGTCTGGACCGAGGCCGAGGAACACGACCCCGTCGCTGAAAAGGACGTGCTCACCGCCTATGTCAAAGAGGCGATCCTGACCCGTAACGAAGTGCGCGAGCAGCTGGGCCGCGATCCCGACCCCAGCCCCAACGCCTCGCGCCTTGGCTTCACCACCGGCAGCGGTTTCGTTCCGCTGGAACTCACGCCCGAAGAGAAAGCAGAGCGCGCGCTTATGCTGATGGGACCGGAGGAAGAGGAAGAAGACCCCGAAGCCGACGAAGGCACCGAGGACAAAAACGCAGCTGAGAAGCTGCAAAAAAAAAACCGCGCACGAGCATGGAAAGGCAGGTTGTAAAGTATGCGAAACAGGGGCTTTATCGAAAAATCACACCCGTCCTACGGGACGCCGCGTCCGCCCTCTCCGCGCAGCTTCGACACCTCGAAAAAGCCGCCCCGTCCCTCCACAAGGCCGATGAAGATTCAAAGACGGCCGCAAGCGAGATAGTTTTACAACTCGACCTGTCCGTGCTGGACGATATCGAAGGCGCGGCGGTCGATTCGCTTATTCAGGTGGCGCAAGACGCTGCCCGCGTATCCCTCAAACAGATGGGCGTGCCTGATGGCTCGCCGGTATTCGGCAAGGCAAGCGCGCGCGCAACTGCATGGGCGCGTGACCGTGCAGCCGAGCTGGTAACGGAGATCGAGGATGCCACGCGCGATATGCTGCGCACCGAACTGGCCGACGCTATCGAGGCAGGCACCACCCGTCGCGACCTTGCCGAACGCCTGTCGGATTTTTACGCTTTCAGCGACGAACGTGCTGACCTCATTGCTGGTACTGAGATCGCCTTTGCGAACGGCAACGGGTCGCTTGACTCCTACGAGGCGGCCGAGGAGCTCGGCATAAAAGTTAAAAAAGAATGGATACTCGGACCCGATCCGTGCGAGGTATGCCAAGCGAACGCAGCAGCGGGAGCGATTGATCTGGATGAAGATTTCCCCTCTGGCGATGCCACAAGCCCGGCGCATCCGCGCTGCGAGTGCGCGGTTTCACCGGTGGTCGAAGAGTAGGGTCTATGCAAAGACGGCGTTATGCGATAACATTTTATTTAGGGAGTACCCATCATGAAAAAGTTTGACTTGTTCTTTCCGCTGACGAAGGTCGATGTGGAGCAGCGTCTTGTTTACGGCGTTCTCGCGCACGAGATTGCCGACGGCGCAAAGGAAATTATGGATTACGAAACCTCGAAGCCTGAATTCGAGAAGTGGTCCGCAGCGATGGAGAAAGCCAGCGACGGCAAATCCCTCGGCAACGTGCGCGCGATGCACGGCAAGGTCGCGGCCGGCAAACTTGAACAAATCACGTTCAACGATGCGGAAAAGATGGTCGAAGGCTGCGCCAAAATCGTTGACGACAACGAGTGGGAAAAGGTGCTGGAAGGCGTTTATACCGGCTTCTCCATCGGCGGTTCCTACATCAAAAGCTGGAAGGACCCCGCCAACCCCCTGCTGAAACGCTACACCGCAGGCCCCGCAGAGGTATCGATTGTCGATAAGCCCTGCATGCCCACCGCCACCTTCAAGATGATCAAGGCCGACGGTGTGGAAGAAGAACGCCACTTTAAGTCCGTCGACTCCGCCGAGCCCGAGCAGGTCTGGAAAGCGAAGGACGGTAAAACCTTCGAGAAAAAGGCCGATGCCATCGCGCATAACGAAACCCTGACCCCTGCGGTCCTTGAAAAGTCCGAAGCGGAGCAGCTGCTTGAAAAGCTGAACGCCGCGCTGGACAAGGTCGAAGGCAAAGCCACGCTGAAGAAGTCCCTCTGGGACGTGTCGCGCTGCGCAAATATTTTGCAAGACCTCAGCTGGCTGGGCGAGTGCCTGTCCAGCGAAGCATTCTGGGAGGGTGATGGTTCCACGGCCCCTGACGAATTAAAGGGCATCGTGTCCACGCTTGGCGCCTTCCTGAAAAAGCTGGTCGAGGAAGAAGTGAACGAACTGGTCGGCAGCGCGGAGAAGATGGCCGCCACAGACCTGGTCAAACTCGAAGCCCTCGCGCCCTTCCACGAACTGATCAAAGCCGCAGCCGACGAGAAGAAGAAAAAGAAAAAAGACGCTGAAGGCGAAGAAACCGACGAAGGCGACGAAGACGCTGAAGGCGATATGGACAAGGCCGCCGGTGGCGACCTCAAAAAAGTCGCGCAAGAGCGTGATGCCCTGCAAAAGCAACTGGGTGATCTGACCCCCATGCTGCAGAAGGCCCTCGAGCGCATTGAGAAACTTGAATCGCAGCCGCAGACCCCCAAGGGCTCTGTACGGGCGGTCACCAAGCAGGAGGATACCGCGCTGTCCGGTGCAGCAGGCGAACTCCAGAAAACCCTTGAAACAGGTGCCTTGTCTCCGGAACAAGCCCGCAATGGCCTTTACGCCGCGCTGCAGGAAGCGCACGACAAAGGCGCATCTTCAACCAAGTAAAAGGAGTTAACCATGTATCCCCAAATGGGTCAGGTTTCCAAGGAAGCCCTCGCCCTCATGAAGACCGCCTTGGCGAACCCTCGCCCCGGCCATGAACTCGCGAAAGCGGGTCTGAACGTCGCCTCGAACATCACGTGGTACGATTTGCGCGCCCCCGCGATGATTCACGTGCCGTTCCTGACTCCGCTTCGCGATATGATCCCCCGCGTTGCACGCCCGAACCCCGGCCCCATCGCTCATTGGAAAGTGATCGAGCAGCTGGTTGGTTCTGGCTTCAACTCGCAAGGCTGGGTGCCTGAAGGCCAACGTTCGGGCGTTATGCCTATCTCGGCTGTTGACGCGACCGCTGCTTACACGACGCTCGGTGAAGAAACCGACGTCACGTTCGAAGCGGAATCGTCTGCGACCGGCCTCGAGGACGCCAATGCTCTGGCAACGTTCCTGTTGCTGGAAAAAACGTTCCTCAAGGAAGAAATCGCCCTGCTCGGTGGTAACAAGTCCCTCGCTCTGGGCGTTCCCACGATCTCGGCAACCTCCAGCCCCGTCGATGCAACCAGCACCCTGACCGCGACCACCTACTACATCGCGGTCGTGGCCCTGACCATCGAAGGCAAGCAGAACTCGACCGTTGCTGCAGGCGTAGCTACGCAGAAAACGGTGACCGGCGCTGATGGAAAGACCTACACCATCAACGGCGGTTCCTCGAACAAGTCGGCAATCTCCACGCAGGTGGTTTCGGCCGGCGACTCGCTGGTCATGACGGCAACGCCCAAAAAAGGCGCGGTCGCTTATGCTTGGTACATCGGCACGGTCAACGCGGCCGCTTCGCTGTACCTGCAGGCCATCACGACCGTCAACACGCTGACCCTGACCGCTGACCCCGTCACCACTACCCAGACGGCCGACGCGATCACCGCTGACTGCAGCCGTAACAACGGCACGGGCAGCGGCACGCCTGTGACGGCCTTCGACGGCATGCTGTACTCGTCCCTCAACGCCTCCAATGCGTACTTCCTCGACAACGCGGGCTCCGCGCTGACGGCGACGAACGCAGGCTCTATCGCGCAGATCGATGATATGATCCTGCAGATGTGGGACAGCTACAAGGTCGGTGTCTCGAACATTTGGTGCTCTGCAAAGACCGCCAAAAAACTTCGCGACCTGGTCCTGACCAACAACAGCGCACCCTTGCTTCGCTTCAACGTGAGCGCGAGCGGCGACGAGATCGCAATCAATGCCGGTGGCACGATTGCTTACTACTTCTCGCCCATCAGCACCTACGGCGGCGCGAAGATTCCGATCCGTGTCCACCCGAACCTGCCCGACGGCGTGATCATGGCCTATGCTGACCAGCTGCCCGCTTGGTACAAGTCGAACGCGACCCCGATGGTTGCGCAAGTCCTGACCCAGCGCGACTATTACAGCATCGCATGGCCCCAGCGCACGCGCGCCTATGAATACGGCACCTACGTTCAGGAAGTGCTCGCAATGTATGCCCCCTTCGCTACGGGCATCATTTGCAACTTCACGACGTAACCCGTCCACGCTTGAAACAATAAATGGCCGGGGGTCTTTGCGATCCCCGGCCTTTATTCTAAGAGGCCCCCAATGGCAGATTTAACGACCGTCGCGCGCGTAAAAGAATGGGTCGGCATTCCCGCCGACAAGACCGAATCCGAGCCCCTTATCGCGCGCCTTATAAGCGCGGTTTCACGCGCCATCCTGAACTACCTGAACCGCCCGAACCTCGCCAAGGCGACCTATGTCCGCAGCTTTAGCGGCGTTGGCAATACGAGCGTCATGCTCAAGGACTTCCCCGTTACCTCCATCAACGCGCTGATGGTCGGCGGCGTGAACATTCCTGCGGCCGTGAACCAGACCTCCCTCGGTTATGTGTTCCCCGCGTGGGACGGATATTGCCCCGGCGGATCCCAGCTGCTGATGCTGCGCGGCTATAGCTTCCCCGTCGGCCAGCTGAACGCGACCATCGAATACGTCGCGGGCTATTTTGTCGAAGCGGAGGAACACCGGATCCCCGACGTGACCGAATTCGACGTTGCGGTCGATGCCGAGCAGGGCAAATGGTCCAGCGACCTCGGCGTTGTTTACGAGGCCGACGGCGCGGCGTTTATCAAGGTGGACGAGGACCCCGACGAGGGGGAATATTCCGTTGAGGATGGCGTGTACACCTTCAACGAGCTCGACGCGGACGTGCTGGTTTTGATCTCTTACAACTACGTGCCGGCCGATATCGAGAACGCGTGCATCGAGATCGTGGGCGAGCGTTTCCGCGCGAAGGACCGCATCGGTGTCAACTCCAAGACGCTGGCCGGTCAGGAAACGATCAGCTACACCACGGCCGATATGAACCGCTTCACGCGCATGGCTCTGGACCCCTATAAGCGGGTGGTGCTGGGATGATCCGTTTAGAGTGGGATGGCATGAACAAGATGATGGGGCGCATGAGCGCGCTGCCTGACCGCGTTCACGCTGCCCTGCTGCGGAAGGTCACGGTGCTGGCCTTGAAAATGGAGGCCCGAATCAAGCGCAAGCTCTCGGGCGAGGTGCTGAACGTGAAGACGGGCGACCTTCGCCGGTCCATTCACCACGAGGTCGAGAACACCCCCAACGCCATTTATGGCATCGTTTACAGCACCGGCGGCCGCGATAAGAACCCTCCTTATGCGGCGATCCACGAGTTCGGCGGCACCATCCAGCACCCCGGCGGCACGCCATACTTCGTGTCGAAGCGCGACGGCCGCGCCATGTTCGTTTCAAAGAGCGCGGCCGTGAGCAGGTACCTGCCCGTCACGCGGCCGCACCTGATAAAGATTCCAGAGCGCTCTTACATGCGGTCCACGCTTCGTGATATGAGACAGGAGATAATCGATGGCCTGCGGCAGGCCGCCCGCGAAGGAGTCAGAAAATGAAGCCCGGCGTTACGCGCGAAATGATCATGGAGGCCCTGTTCACCAAGCTGCAAACCGCAGGCGTGGCGTTCAAACACTATTCCCGCCGCATGAAGCTGTGGGGAGAGGTTGCCGACGAGCTGAAACCCAGCATGATCATGACCGAACGCCCCGAGGGATGGGTGCGCACCGGCGAGCAGAACCCCGGCAAAACGACGCTCGAGGTGCTGCTTTTCATTTACATCGTGGACGGCAAAGACCCAGATGCCACCCCGATTATCCGTATGAATAACCTGCTCGATGTGGTGGATACGGTGCTGGCACCGCCGCCCCTAGAGCAAAATCAGACACTTGGCGGGCTGGTTTCCCATTGCTGGATCGAGGGTGAAATATACAAAGAGCCCGGCGACCTCGACGGCGATGGAATTGCTATCGTGCCTATAAAAATTCTAGTACCATAAAAGAAAGGGAGAACTCACAATGTTTCTATTCGGTTCCGGTCAATTATTCGGCAAACGCACGGACGTTGCCAACCCCACCCCGGTGCAGTTCGGCACCATGCAGGACGTGCAAGTCGATTTCGACCGCACCCTGAAAGAGCTCTATGGCCAGTATCAGTATCCCGAAGCCATCGGCGCGGCGATGGTGAAGATCTCGGGCAAGGCAAAGTTTGCGAAGATCAACGGTCAGGTCATGACCAACCTGTTCTTCTCCGACACGCTCGGCACCGGCATGCGCCAGTTTACCCCGCTGGGCGAGGCACACCCGATTCCCGCCACGCCTTTCCAAGTCACGGTCACGAATGCCGCGGACTTCCTGTCCGACTTCGGCGTTTACTTCACCGCGACCGGCGTGCAGTTGACGCGCGTGGCATCGTCGCCCACCACCGGACAATACGCGGTGAACGAGTCGACGGGTGTTTACACCTTCGCGGCAGCTGACACCCTTCTTGCTGTGACCATCTATTACGAATACGAGGTCGCGACCGGCAAGAGCATCACCATCACCAACCAGCTGCAGGGTACGGCACCCACGTTCCAATGTATCCTGCGCAACAGCTATCCTGCAGGCTCTGCGGCCGAGAAGTCGGCCACGCTGCAGCTGAACGCCTGCATCGCGGGCAAGCTGTCCATGCCCATGAAACAGGGCGATTTCACCATTGTCGAAATGGACTTTCAGGCGTTTACCGATGCCTCGAACGTCTTGGGCTATTTCGGCTTTACCGAATAAGGGAGACTTTTTGAATGTCCGCAATCGCGCCTATTCCTACCGTCATGCTGGCCGGGGTCGCTTTCGAGATTCCGCAACTCACCCCGCGCCAGCAGCGGGTCGTCGTTCCTGCCATCATGCGTCTGACCGATATCATGACGAAGCGGGAAGAGTTCATGAAGCAAATGACCACCGATCAGTTCGATATGCTGATCGATCTGGTCTTCGTCGCATGCACGAAGGCAAAGCCTACGCTGAAAAAAGACGACTTCCTGAACATGGAAATCACGGTGCGCGAATTGCTTGAGGCGATTCCGCTGATCATGAAGCAAACTGGCATCATGAAAGAAACCCCAGCGGGGGAAGAACAGAGCGCATCGGTGAACCCGAACTCCCTGACTGGGACGAACTGATCGCTCATTTCTGCACGTCGCTGCCGGGTACCACCCCAGATTACTGGGAGGATAACTTGACGTGGGACCGCGTCGAAGCCTTCCAGAAATACTGGGTCGATAACCCTCCCACTCACCGCATGGTGCAGTGGTTGGCGCGTTACTACGGATGGGAACCGGCGAAGCCTGCCAGCATTGAAGAACTCGCCGCTATGTTTCCACAAGGCGTGGTAAAATAAGGCAGGAGCAAAAATGTCAGATGATCTCGACCTAAAGTTTGGAGCCGACACAGCGGGCATCGCAGCGGGTGCTCGCGAGGTCATGGATCATCTGGACGGCATCGCTGCCAAGAGCCAAGAGATCCAAGACATTGTTAAGGGGCTGGGCGAGGCGCTTATCGTCGCCTTTGCGGTCGATGCGATCCGCGACTTCGTGAACGAGATAGTCGAACTGGGCCACGATGCCGAGCGCACGGCCGTGCAGCTGGGTATGACCGCGTCCGAGGTTGCCAAGCTGAACGATCTGGCCGACGCTGGTGGTGTGTCGCATGACGAAATGCGCCGCGCGGCCGTGAAGCTGATCGGGGCCATGAAGGACTCGAAAGACGAAACCACGGAGCAGGCTGCGGCCTTCCGCGCGCTCGGTATCTCGCAAGACCAGGTGGCGGCCGGCATGAAGAACCTCGACGGCTTCCTGCGCACCGTCGGCGGCCGTATGTCAACGTTTGCGGACGGCCCGAACAAGACCGCCCTTGCTGTTACGCTGCTCGGCAAGACCGGCGGAGACCTGATCCCCGTCATGAATAGCATGGGAGATACGGCGCAGCACGCGGGCGAGCAGATGAAATCGATGATGGACGCGAGCATGATCGATTCCATCACCGAAACCCGCGTCGGCATCGCGGGCATGAACAGCTCGTTTGAAAATACCGGCCTGACCATTTATTCGCAGTTCAAGCCCGCGATTGACTCCGTCGTGAAGGGCGTTACGGACCTCGCCAACGGGTTCACCAACAGCGTGCGCGAGGGTGGCGCGATGGCGCACATCATGAACGTGCTGGAGGCCGCTATCAACGCGGTCGTGACCTCCGTCTATGTGATAATTCAGGCCCTCGGCCAGACGTGGGATATGGGCAAGATGGTTTTTCAGGATCTCGCCACGCGCGCGCAGATGCTGGCCGATATTATCAAGGCCGCCTTTACCGGCGACTGGGGCGATATCACCGCCATCCACGAAAAGACGATTTCAGACCTCGACCGCATCCATAAACAGTTTGCGAACGATACCGTCGAGCGCGAAAAGGCCATGAAAAAAACGCTGTCCGATCTGTGGTCGCACGGCACCAAAGGCCCCGCCGAAGGCCGCACCGGCGACGGAGCGAAGACCGACAAGCCCGACGCGCCCACCATGAATAAGCGCGAGAAGGGCGGGCAGGACAAAGAGATCCAAGCCCTGATGGCGAAATACGACACCATGCAGCAGCTGGCAGAGAACAACTACGAAGTGGTCATGCAGATCGAAGAGAAGAAACTGCAGCTGCTGAAACGCATGTATGGCGAAGATTCCAAAGAGTACCAAAACGAACTGCGCAAAAAGATCCAGCTGGAGCAACGCCACCAGCGAGAGAGCGTGCGCAACTGGATGAGTGCGTTCCGCCAAATCGGCAGCAGCTTCAAACAGAGCATTACCGGCATGATCGACGGCACCATGACGTGGCGCGATGCCATGCGCAACGTGTTCCGTGGCCTGCTGTCGGGCTTCATGGATATGGTCGAAAAGATGGTCATGAAGTGGATCGAAAAGGAAATGCTGGAAACGGCCGCCAGCACCACCGGCTCGGCCGCGCGCGCAGCTGCGGAAACGACGGCCGCCAGCGCGTCCGGTACCGCCATCTTTGCGAGCATCATTAAAAAGATCGTCGGCTTCGCCCAGCAGACCTTTGCGGGTGTCTTCGCGTTCCTGTCCAGCTTCATGGGTCCTGCGGCCGTTGGGCCTGCAGCTGGCGCGGCTGCGACCGTCTCGGCCGTCGCTGCGGCCGTCCCGTCCTATGACGTGGGTTCGTGGTCCATCCCGCAAGACCAGATGGCTATGGTTCACGCGGGCGAAATGGTCGTGCCTAAAAACTTTGCTGACCAGATGCGCTCGGGCGGCATGATGGGCGGCGGCGATGGCGGCGGTGCTTTAAGCCTGACCATTCAAGCAGTCGATGCGAACAGCGTGGCGCGCCTGTTCAAAAACAACGCAGGCGCCTTGGCGGATGCCCTCAAGCACGCGCACCGCAACCTTAAACGCGGGATGAAGGTATGAGCACGCAGGTTTTCCCATCGCTGAAAGGACTCGGCTTCGACTGGCGGCGTAAACCGATCTGGTCGAACATTAACCAGATTGCATCCAGCGGCAAACGCTCGACGCTGGCCCTCTGGTCGTATCCCATTTACGAGTGGGAGTTGACGTATGAATTCCTCCGCAGCAGCACGGCGAACCCCGAGTTCCAGCAGCTGCTCGGCTTCTTCAACGCGCGCGGTGGTAACTTCGACACGTTCCTGCTGGAAGATCCCGACGACTATACCGTGACGGATCAGGGCATCGGCACCGGCGACGGCGTGGAGACAGAGTTCCAGCTTGTGCGCACGCTGGGCGGATATAGCGAACCGGTCCTTGCGCCTCATGTGATCACGAATATCAAGGCTGCAGGCGTGACCGTGGATCCAGCCGATTACACCGTATCGACGTGGGGATCCGCAACACCTGGTCTTGTGACGTTCGACACCGCGCCCGCCAACGGTGCCGCGCTGACCGCCACCTTTACCTTTTACTTCCCCGTCTATTTCCTTGACCCGAGCATTGATTTTTCGAAGTTCATGGACAAGCTGTGGGAGGCGAAGTCCGTCATATTGAGGTCCGAGAAGTGAAGAACGTCTCGCCCGCATTGCTGGCCCTTATCTTTTCGCGCAAGTGCCGCGTTGCTGACCTTTACACCTTCACGCTGGCCGACGGCACGATATACCGCGCCACCACGGCCGATATCGATATCACCTTCGACGGGAACGTTTACAGCTGCGGCGGCCGCACCGGCGCGCTCTTTCAGCGCGAGGGCGAAGGCAGCGAAATCAACTGGCGCGTCGGCCTCGAGGTGGACACCCTGCAGTTCACTATCCTGCCGCGCGAAGGCACCATTGGCGGTGTAGATTTCCGCGTTGCCGCGCGCATCGGCATGTTCGACTTTGCCGACGTTCTTTTAACGCGCGCCTTCATGCCAGAGTTTGGCGACGTCTCCGAAGGCGTGGTCACGCTGTTCAACGGGCTGGTGGGCGATATCGAGCCCGGCGGCCGCAGCCAGCTGGTCTTCACCGTCAACAGCTACACCGACCTGCTGAACGTGAACATGCCGCGCAATACCTATCAGCCCGCCTGCGTGAACACCCTCTATGACGAAGCCTGCACCGTTATCAAGGCGACGAAGGGTGTCAACAGCGCCGTTGAATCAGGATCCACCATCACGGCCGTCAACGCGGTGCTGGCGGCGGCGACCGGATACTTTGACCGCGGATCTGTCACCTTCACCAGCGGTCAGAACAATGGCGTGGCGCGCTCCATCAAGGCATACACGCAGGGCTCGCCTTCCGCCTTCAGCTTGATTCCGCCGTTGCCGTTTACGCCGCAGGCCGCAGACACCTTCACGATTTATCCGGGCTGTGATAAAACCATGACGACGTGCCAGCAGAAGTTTGACAACCTCGAGAACTTCCGAGGCTTCCCCTTCATCCCCGTTCCGGAGACCGCAGTATGACCGAGCAGGAAGAACGTGAAGCGGTGGTCAGGGAGGCTCTGTCGTGGCAGCGCACCCCCTATCACCACAATGCGCGCGTCAAGGGCGGCGGGGTGGACTGCGCCATGCTGCTGGCCGAGGTTTACCCCAAGATCGTGCCGCACCGCGTCCCGCCCATCACCCCCGAGCATTATCCGCCCGACTGGCACCTGCACCGGTCTAAAGAGCGTTATTTGACATATGTTCAAAAATACGCCGTCGAGATCACCGAGGCCGAGGCCCAGCCCGGCGATATGGTCCTGTTCAAGTTCGGCCGCTGCTTTTCCCACGGCGCGATTATTGTAAAATGGCCCCGTATCATCCATGCCTATGTCAACCTCGGGTGCCAGCTGGACGATGCCAACGGAGCCCATTTCCTGCGGTATCAGGGGGAGGCCGATAATGCGCCCCGCCTGCGCAGGTTCTTTACGCTGTGGCCGTCCGCGCCTGCGGAGCCCCAAAACGCACAGGACCCCCCTAAAACCCCCCTAGAAGGAGGGTTATAATGTTCCTCCTCGGCGGTGGTGGCGGCAAACAGGCAAATCAGGCCCCAGCGGCCTCCGGTTTGCAGATCCAGACCTCGGCTTATGGCAAGGTTATCCCCATCGTCGTGGGGGCCATGCGCACCCCCCCCAACCTGCTCTGGTATGGGGACTTCTCGGCCACGGCCCACCGGAACCAGTCAGGCGGTAAAGGCGGCGTAGGGGGCGGCGGCGGGGGCAAGAACGGC
>CAYTNJ010000003.1:0-10594 GCA_964439155.1 uncultured Candidatus Peribacteria bacterium
GCGTCAGTTCTCCTTCCACGGTGGGTGCATCCTCGGGGCCCACGCTCTTGGCCAAGTCGCTCCAGCTATCCACGTCCGACTTGAGCGCCGCTCCCGGCTCCCATTGCTTCTTGAGCGCACGCAGTTCGGCAAAGAGCGTATTGGCCGCCTTCTGGTCATTCCAAATATCGGGGCTGGCGGCCTTGGCTTCCAGTTCGGTGATTTTTTCGGGCACTTTCCGGGCCTCAAAGAGAGTCCTTTCCCGTGTTCACCGCTTCGGCCAATTCCTGCACGTTTTGGAGAAGCTCTTCTCCCCGGGCATTGGGGGGTCAATATTTTTCTTCTCGGGTGTTTGGGGGGTTGGGGTTGGGGGGTAGGAACGGCGAAATTCAAAATGTAAAATGAAAAATACAATCGAATAAGACTATTAGAGCGGGCGTTCGGCCCGCGGCCACCGGGGACTCCGTCCGGGATCACAGGGAGATCATGCTCCTTTTTGTTCCTCGCCCCTGCGAAGGCGAAAGACGATGTAAGAGTTTGGGGCGTAGAGTAAGTCTGCCTCCCATAAGCTGAGCCACAGTCCATTGTTGTTATATCCTGTACGGAAAATCGCAGGATCTCCTAAGAAATCTTCGATAGGGGACATTGCTATGTGGCATTCGTAAAAATCATTTTGATTAATGTCTCCAAAGATATGTTGGATGCAGAGAGCTATCTCGAGCGGACAAAGTTCGAGCTTGGACGCAGTAGCTGCGGCGTACAACTCATTCATTGTCGCGTATGTCTCTAAACCAAGATCGCGGGGTTGTAGATACAGAAGATCTATAGTTTCTGGTATGCGTTGGCATTCTTTGTAACGTGTGTTAATGGGAGCAATGAATTGTTGCCTGTTCGCCATCATGGATGAAGCAGTATCGGTGATTGCTGCTTCGGCACCTATTCTTTCTCGCATCGATTGCGCTTTCTCCATTCCGATCTGTTCCCAATCAAGCAGAGGGCGGTCGTCTGCATAGGAGATTTTCAAAAAGGGAATGAAAGTCCCTACCCTCTGGAAAAATCCTTCTTGGATTGCTTGTTGCATGTTCTCCAATTCAGGACCATCGAGGACCAATTCGACATGCGTAAGGAAAGAGATTCCACGTAGTTGATTGATGCATGTTTCGATTCCTTCAAGAGTGGCAGGAACGTCTATGACATTAATCGTATGCACTTGTGGATTTCTTTCGGCGATTGCCGATAGATGCATAGGTAAATGCGTACTGTGCACGACGGTTTGCGTGGGGTCTAAGGGTCCGAGTAGTTCTTGTATCCGATGCGTGAACTTAT
The DNA here is from genome assembly GCA_964439155.1 of uncultured Candidatus Peribacteria bacterium. Taxonomy (GTDB): domain Bacteria; phylum Patescibacteriota; class Gracilibacteria; order Peribacterales; family Peribacteraceae; genus CAYTNJ01. The sequence goes on from CAYTNJ010000003.1 coordinate 1,306, forward strand.
CTTTGGTTCTTCCAACTACGGTTGGAAATTGATTCAGCAGGCGAAGGACTTCTGAGCGCGGATCCCCCCGCTCCTCCAACCAATCCGCGAAAATAAGGCGAGGGGTATCGTCCGTGGGATTCTCTCTGATTGCTTGCAAGAATGCACTTTCTTGGTTCATATATACTTTATACGACAAAGACCTTTCTCTGGCAATAAGGCTGGAAGGGAAAGCGAATTTCCGCTATACTGAAAGGAAAACATGACAAACACCCTCACAGCCCCAAATCTGGCTTTCGGAGAGATTCTCAAGCGTGTCGCGCTGCCGCTGCTGCTGTTTTCGGCGGTGCTGTTCGGGTTGCTCCTTCTTTCGGGGCTTTTGCTCGTGCCGCGCTATACCACGTTCCCCGCGGCGGGCAGGTTGGTAGGCTCGCTCGAGTTGCCGGGGTACGAAACCGACGTGCGCGCAAAGATCGCGGAGCTGCTGGAGCGCCGCCAGGCATCGGTGTTGCCGATCATCGATCCGCAGTATGCCGAGCTTAAAATGCTGCGCCTTTCTTCCTCTCATGCGCAGGCGTTCGTGGAGGACGTGCGCAGGGTCGCGCAGGGGATGGAAGGCGGAGAGGCCGTGCAGCTCACGCACATCGCCATCGATACCGATGACGCCACCGTGTCGCTCACGGGCGACGTGCAGAAGGTGGGCCCCCGCAGTATGACCGTGTTGGCGCGCTTCGTGGAACAGGTTTCCACGTTGCCCCAAGTCGGTTCGTTCACGACGCCTACGTTTATGCGTGAAGACGACGCCGTTTCCGGCGCCCACTCGCCGTTTACGTTCACGCTCACTCTCCGCGCATCGTAAAAGACCATGCATCCCTCTCTTCGCATTCAACGGCTCTCTCCGGCGATCAGCTTCGCTTGTGCCATCGTGCTGCTCACGTGCTGCGTCCTGCTCATCTTCTTGCAGGTGCGCGCCGTGCGGGCGGTGGCCCGGGATGCCGTTCCCATTCTGCAGCGCTTGCCCAAGGAAGAACGGCGTCTGGCGGTACTGAGCGAACAACTGGAAATCGCCGAATTCGAACGCGCCATGCGCGGCGGCTCCACGCAGGAAATGCTCGCGGCCTTCGTGCTGCCGAGCGACCCCGATTTGGATCGTCTGCTTTCCACCGTCGATACGCTTGAGCAGTGGATGCGCGCACGCAAAGACTTGCTCTCCTTCTCCACCATCCGCGCCGACGAAGCCAAGCCTCTCGCGGATAGCCCCAAAGTGCTGGCTCAGTCGGTCACGCTTGAGGCGACCGTCACGCCCGAGGGCCTGCAGAATCTGCTCAAGTTTCTCGACCTCTCCGGCTTGCTCACGGTCGGCGACGCACTCACGTCCGATCAGCTGAAGCTGCTCCTGCAGGCTACCGAAGAAGAAAGTCCCGCGGCCTTAACCGCCATGGAGGCGTTCCTCTCCACCGACTTACTCCGCTACGCCCGCGAGCCCAAGCCCTTCGACGAGCAATTGCGCAGAGCCTTTTCGTCCGACGCTTTCGACGACACCGTGGCCGCCATCCTGGCGGGGTCGCTGCTTGAGGATGCCAAGCACTTGCTCGGCTCCGACCTGGGCCGATCGCTCGAAACGCAAGGTCTCTGGCCCACCAGATTTTTGCTGACGGAAGGGGTGGAGATGAGTGAGAGGGGAGACGGCAAGGTGGAGGTGAGGCTCAAATTACTCGCCCTCTCGCGACCGTAAAGGAGCGTGTTTCGGCGTCCTCTTCTTGATCTTTTCCGCGTTTTCTCATACATTCATCGCTGTTTTCGGCTTCCTTCCCCCGTTTCCTCTGCGCCAACGTACTCCGCCTCCCCGGTTTAATCGCAACGACAAACGCGCCCGCATCAACGAACAGATCACGGCGCCGGAAGTATTATTGGTGAGCGAAGAAGGCGGCGCCGAGCGCCTGAAGATTGCCGATGCTTTAGTCAAAGCCAAGGAAGCGGAACTCGATTTGATCGAAGTCTCGCCCAAGGCGGTGCCCCCGGTGGTGAAGATCGACGACTTCGGCCACTACCTCTACCAGCTGCAAAAAAAGGAAAAGAAGCAGAAGTCCCACGGCAAGCAGTCGGAAGTAAAAATGCTCAGGTTCGGCTTTCGCACCGAAAAGCACGATTTGGACCGCATCATCGACCGCGCCAAGGAATTCCTCGGCGAGCACCACATGGTCAAATTGTCGGTACGCTTGAGGGGCAGAGAGCTCACCAACAAGGACTACGCCGTGCAAAAGATGAAGGGCCTTATCGACAGCCTCAAGGAAGAAGCCGAGGTGGAGCAACCCATCAAAGCCCAAGGAACGCAGTTTATCGCGGTCCTACGCCCAAAGCGCTAAATGCGCCTGCCCGGTATTTTCCCTTTGCATCCCTCTTTCCTCTCGCTATACTCCCGCAACCCATGGGTAAGTTAAAGTCCCACAGCGGCGCCAAAAAGCGGGTTCGCAAGACCGGTTCCGGCAAATACGCCATGAAGCGTAACAGCCGCAACCACCTGCTCCAGCAAAAGAGCAAAAAGGCCAAGCGCCAGAACCGTACGCTCGTGGTGGATAAGCGTGACCACTACGCGATTAAGTCCCTCCTGCCCCACCTCTAAGATGCGTGTTAAATCGGGCATCGCCCGTCACCGCAAGCACCGCAAGATTCGTCGCCTGACCAAGGGGTATCAGGGCATCCGTCGTACCACGATCAAAAAAGCGAAAGAGGCCATCATCAAGGCCGGGCAGCACTCCTACATGGATCGCAAAAAGAAGAAGAGGACCTTCCGCGCACTCTGGATCGTCCGTTTGAACGCCGCCGTCCGCGAAGCGGGCAGCAAGTACTCGGTGTTCATCAGCCAGATGAACAAGAAGAAGATCGGCTTGGACCGCAAAGTCCTCTCCGAATTGGCGATTCACGAGCCCGAGGTGTTCGCGAAGATCGTCAAGCAGGTCACGGAATAAGGGGAATTAAGGACGTAAACAGGGGTTTTGCCTTATTTTACGAAATTTGCTATACTAGAGAGGATATCTCATACAAACATCCATTTATGAAACAGAAGAATAAGGCTAAAGCCAAGGCGTCCCCGCATTTGCGAACGACCCTCAGCATCGCGCTCGGCATCATGGCCGTGGCGGTGGCCATTCCCCTGTATGCCCAGGTGACGGCTTCCACGCTTCGCGGGGAGTTCAATTGGGGCATCTTCAACTTTTGGAGCCAGCAATCGAGCAGCGTCAGCCCCATTCTTCCTCCCGTGCAGGAGGTCATCAATTACGGCAGCGAAGAGGCGAGCGGCGGGTACTTCAACATGAGCAATGGCCAAGATGACCAGGGAATCAATTTGGGCAATGAGGAAGACGAGATGGCATCCGAGGGTACGATGACATCGGAAGACGGCGCGAATGATTGTCCGGATGATGCTGTAGAGCAATTGAACACGTTGAACCAGCAGGTGGAGATGTTAGACAGCCAAAAGAATGATATCGAGGCACAGATCACGGCGTTAGAACAGCAGAAAGAAGGCATTGAGAACCAACTACAGCAGAAAAATGATCAAATCGACCAGCTGGTGATGCAGTGCAATGCATCGGAGGTAGCGGATAGGCCGACTTCTGGCAGTACGAGCAGCGGTCCGAGGCAGCAATCGGATTGTAATGCGGGCGAAGTATTCTTCGTGTTCGGCGGACAGGGCGGACAGGGTCGTTGCATGCCGGTCACTCCCGCGCAGACCAACAACTCCCCAATCTTTTTGGATGTGGACGGTAGTTTCCGTTACAGGGTTATTGATGCCTTGAATCCCGGTCGCAACCTGGCTGGCATTGCCATCTTTCACAAAGATGATATGAACAAAGAGGTAAGGCTCAGGAGAGTCTTTAAGGTCGATGCCGCTACAGCATCAGTCGGCATTGCCACTCTTTTAGACCGGACAACGTACACCGTAAGCTTCACGGATACAGGCGGTGCTATCAAGAAATATACTGTTACTATCACAGGGTTGGGTGATGCTTTGTATGAAGACTATGTGGCATCGTCGACTCCGGCCTCTGCTTCAGCAAGCACCTCTGCCGCCACGACCGTAACTGTTGCAAATGGCACGTATAAGCTTAAAAATGTTGATTGGTTTGATGCTGCTGGCAATCCAGTAAAATCTCCGAACGCTCCTTTCAGCCAATTGAAATACACGGGAAATGGAGGAATAGTCTCAGTTCCTTTCGTGGATGAGACCGGTGGCAAAGTTACGGTTGAAGAAGATGGCGGTATTGTGAAGATCGATGGTGTGACAGCCCCCGGATCGCTCGATAACAATACCTTGGAGTTAAAATTCAGTTTCGCAAACCAGGATGCAACTCTGTATCCTAATGCGAAGTTGGTCAGTGATAGAGTGGTGATTCTTTCCGTGAAGTATTACATTCGAAAGAACAGCGCAGATACCACGCCTACTCTCAAAGCCTATTGGAAAACAGGTTCTGCAGGTCCTGAGTTGAAAGTCATCAGCAACCAATAGGTTACTGCATCGGCTCTTTGCCCGGCACCGCAAAGTCTCTCCAAAACTCCGCGACCTAGTCGCGGATTTTTTGTAATGAAAGCTACTTCCGCTTATCGGTCTTCAGTTTCCCATAAAGCAGAATCATCGCCGTCGTGAACAGCACGATGGCGATGCTTTGTGCGGCGCTCGAAACCACGTCCAAAAAGACGGCGGCGCTCGGTTGGGGGAAGACGAGGGAAAGCACGATGTCGAGCACCTGCACCGGCAGGAAAAGCGTGAGGGCCAGGATGAGGAGCGCGAAGGTGACGGAGAAGAATCGGCCTTCAAAGCACTCCTTGCTGCGGGCGAGCGCGGGGCGGTACTCGATGCCCTCGCAGACGATGATGACGGGGTAGAAGCTCGTGCGGATGGCGTAGACGATGCCCGGGATAAGGAAGAGAAGGCTCCAGAGGATCGTCATGCCCGTGCGCAGCAGGTTGGTGATGATGAGCGGGATGATGAAGCCGGCACCCTTGGTGCGCACCGCCTTAAAGGATGTGCGGCTGCGGCCGGCGCTCGTTTGTAGCAAGCGCTTGCCGATGACGAGCACGCAGGCCTCGCCCCATACGGTGACGATGCTAAGAAGGATGATGACGGCGAGGATGGCCAACACGGCGTTTTGTTCGATGGCTTGATCGGGCGTGGCTTGCGGGCTGGGCAGCAAGCGCAGGAGGCCGTTGATGAAGAACAGCGGCAGAAAGATCAGCCACGCCGTTACCCAGCGCAGAGCCGGCTGCTTTTTGAAGAAGTCCCAGGACTCGCCGATGTAGGTGAAGACGGGGAGGATGGCAGAGGCAAGAAGTGACTCAGTATACCGCGTTCTTTTGCGGTATGCAGTGAGTTTTGGCGTCTTTCCCGGCGATTTTGGGCGCTTAGCGCTTTACTCTGATAAAGCCCGAGACCTCGACCACGTCCAGCTTTTTCTCGTCTTTCGCGAGCTTGTCGAGCAGCAGGTTGATGCCGATGGAATCCGAGGCCATGTGGCTGCACTGGATCATGTTCACGTGGTGCTTGCGGGCTTCTTCCACGCATTTTTCCGTGACGTGCATGGAGATGATGGTGCCAACTCCGCGGTCGGACTGCTCCTTGATGAATTCCTCGGGGCCGTTGGTGCCGCCGGTGAATTCGGTGGCGACCACCTTGCCCGGGCGGCTGCTGGAGGAGCCCGTGACGATCATGGGCGGGTTCCCTTTTTTGGCGTAGTAAGCGTATTCGGGAATCTCGCGTAAAGCCTTGAGAATTTCGCCCAGGTCATCGAATTTCTTCGCGCAGATCGTTTTTTCGATGAGGCCCCACACCAAGTTGTCCGTCACCGTGTGGCAGCAGAAAGCGGGTATACCCATCAGCTCTGCGGCGCGCTCGGTGCGAAACAAGTTATCTGCGTGGATGGCGCGGTAGATGCGCTCCATGCGCGGGCGAATTTGTGCTTCGCTGTGGTTCACGGGAACGCCGTGCAGTTCCAAAAGATCGATTTGCAGGGGCATCACTTTTTCCAAGTCCGCGAGGGCGCGGCCTTCGGGGTGATGGATCATGATGCAGTCGATGTTCTCGCCTCGCTCGCGCAGCCTGTCGGCCAGCAAGATTTCGGGCGTTTCGATGTCGATGCCCACCATGATGCGCCGCACTTCTTCTTTGCCGGTACCGTTGATGATGCGCGAATCGGCATAGGGGTTCCAGGTGCGCTCCATGTCGAACATCTCCTTTTCGTCGCCTTCCAGCTTTTTGGCTTTATCGGCGATCTTCTTAAGCATGCGCTCGATCTCCTTGCGCGGCCGAGGATCGGCGTCGATACCAATTTGGATGCTGCGTTCGAACAGGGCTTGGAGTTTCATGGGGGGCTTAGGGGAAGGCGGAAGTTCTTGGGTAGGGTACGCAGCGCTGAGCGGAAAATCAAAGGGGAAGGAGCTTATTAGCTAGTTAGCTTCTTAGCTTCTTAGCTTTTCGACGGAACTTTTTTCTTTTATTTCTAATAAGCTAACTAGCTAATAAGCTAAAAAGCTAGTCCTCCACGATCACCTTCACATCCGCGATCACCACCTGCTTTTCGCCCACGAGCACGGGGTTGCAGTCGATTTCCCGGATCATCGGGCATTCGCTCGCCATATGGGAGAGGGTCACCAGGATTTCCGCCAGCGAGGCGATATCGGCGGTCGCGGCACCGCGCATGCCGAGGAGCAGTTTCCAGGCTTTGAGAGATTGCAGCATGTCGTACGCCTCTTCGTCTCCCAGCGGCGCCAGGCGGAAAGAAGTATCGCGGAAGAGCTCGGTGTAAATGCCGCCAAGGCCCACCATGATGAGCGGGCCGAACGAGGGGTCGCGGATGGCGCCGATGATGAACTCGTTGCCAACGGGCAAAAATTTCTGGATGAGGACGCCGCGCATGGTCGCTTCCGGCGCGTGCTTGCGTACGTTCTCCTCGATCTGTTTTACCGCCGCTTCCACGTCGGCGTCGGTCTTCAAGTTCGCGCGAATGCCGCCTATATCGGTTTTATGCGCGATGTCCGGCGAGCTTACTTTGGCGATGACGGGGTAGCCGATGCGCTTGGCGATAGCCACGGCCTGAGCGGGGGAGTGCGCCACTTCTTGCTCGGGGAGAGGAAGATCGTAGAGCGAGAACAGTTCCTGGGTGAGGTGCTCGGAAAGGAGTCCTTGCCTGCCTTTGAGCAGCTCTGCCGCTTTGTTGGCGCGCGCAGACCGCTTGTTTTTCTTTTCGGGAACGCAGGATTGCCGCGGACGCAGCGCAGCCATCGCCGCCATCGCGCGTTCGGGCGTGGGAAAGTTGGGGATGCCGTGCTTGGCGAGAACGTTCTCCGCTTCTTTGATCGTCTCTCCCCCCATGAAGGCGGCGGTGACGGGCATGAGTGAGTATTTGCGCATCATCTTGGCGACGGTGTCCGCTATTTCCACGCAGGGCGTCATCACTTGCGGCGTCAGCAGAACGACCACGCCGTCCACGTTCGGGTCTTCCCCCGCGGCTTTCAATGCCGCTTCAAAGCGGTCCGCCCCGGCGTCGCCAATCACGTCGATGGGGTTGCCCATGCTCGCGGTGGAGGGGAGTGAGGGCTTGAGTCGCGCTTGGGTTTTGGGGTCCAGGGACACGAGCCGGAGTCCTTCCTTTTCCGCCGCGTCGGTCGCCAGAATGCCGGGCCCGCCGGCGTTGGTAATAACGACGATGTCGGGCGAAAGCAGTGCCGGTTGGCTGCTGAGCACGCGCAGCATGTCGAGCAATTCCTGCGCGGAGTGCGCCCGACGGATTCCGGCTTGAGCGCAGACTGCGTCGATGGAAGCGTCCATTCCTGCGAGCGCCCCGGTGTGGGATGAAGCCGCTTTCTTGCCATGTTCGGATACGCCCGATTTGAGCAGCACGATCGGTTTTTTTGCTGCGACACGCGCCGCCACCTCGCGAAAGCGCTGGCCGTCTTTGATGCTTTCCAGGTACAGGCCGATCACCTTCGTCTTCTCGTCTTTCTCGCAAATTTCCAAATAATCCGATTCGTCGAGCAGGGTTTTATTGCCGATGGAAAACACGGTCGAATAGCCCAGGTGGAGTCCGGGCGAGGCGTCCATAAGGGCCACCGCCAACGCCCCCGACTGGCTGATGAGCGCGATCGAACCGTCCGGCGGCATATCTTTGCCGAAGGAGGCATTCATGCCGATCGATGGGCGCAGGACGCCAAGGCAGTTGGCTCCGACGAGTTGGATGTCGTACTTCTTCGCCATCGCATGCAGTTCTTTCTCGCGCTTCTTCCCTTCCTCCTCGTGAATTTCCCCGAAGCCCGCGGTGATGACGATGACGGAAGGAATCTTCTTCTTGCCGCATTCTTCGATCAGTCCCACGACAGTTGGCGCAGGCGTGACGATTACGACCAAATCCACTTTGCCGGGAATCTCCGACACCGAGGCGTACACTTTCTTTCCGAGAATTTCCCCGCTTTTCGGATTGATCGGATAGAGCTCGCCTTTGAACCCCTGGGTGACTAAGTTCTTGAAAATCTCATGCCCCACTTTGCCTTCCTGCGCGGAAGCGCCGATGACGGCGATGGAGGAGGGGGAGAGGAGGGACATGCGGTTAGTATAGGGTCCAATTGATAATTGAAAATTGAAAATTACGACGATATAACGCTATTAGAGCGGGCGTTCGGCCCGCGGTCACCGGGTACGTTGTTCACCTACGCGAAAGCGGGCGGATGGGGGAAGGGCGGTGATGTGAAGGAGCAGAAAATATCGTGATTACGAAAGCGCTACCAACACTTCATCTAGCGTTCGCTTGAGATCGTTGAATCCTGCTGACCGTTCGCCTGTCGTTTCGTCCATGTATAGCGACCGATTGCATTCGATCATCAACGAATGGACGTTTGGGGTACGGCGGTAATGCGCCAACGGGACGATGCTGCCGGAAAAAGGCGTATTCATTGCGACTTGCAGCCCATGCGTTTCAAATATTTCCATCAATTGCTCCATCAGTGACGCAGGTGTGTGGAATGAATCTGTGCCGATACAAATATCTGGCCGGTGCGGGCGTTGATCGGGTTCATGCGGCAGCGGGACTGAGGAAAAACTGTGGCAGTCGATGATGAGACTGGAGCCATGCTTAGCGAGCTCGCGATCTACCGCATTTTTTAATGATGCATGATGTGGATGATAGAAGCGCTGCAGGATCGCATCCCGATCAAATTGTGATCGCAGTAGCTGTCCTTTGGACGTTCGTGTGTAGACCGCTCCCATGCCGCGTGCAGACATGGATTCTCCGGCGTCATCGGGGAAGCGTTCCGGATCGCA
>CAYTNJ010000003.1:10604-39690 GCA_964439155.1 uncultured Candidatus Peribacteria bacterium
GCACACGAGTCTGCTGACGGGATAGAGGATGCGAGTGCAGGGAACAGGAGGATCGAAGAGTAAATCTGTGAACCAGTCGGTCATGCAGAGAAGTTCGCGAGACAGCTCCGCATCCGATGGCGCCAGAGTGGATCGAATATCCTGCAGGATTGCCGTCGATGAATGGGGGATATGCAGGATCATGTGCGTGGCAGGAGAACGGAGTTGAGGTCATGCCGGACGACACCGGTCGCAATGCCTTTGCCGATGTTTTCCAGGTGATCGATGATGATCTTGTCGATCGCGTCTTCTTCCAATCCTTCAACTTCCGCTAAATAGCGTCGCTGTTCGGCGATGCGAGTGGGGCTAAGGAACGTTGGCCGGTGGATGATGGGTTTGTTGTCCTCTTTTAATCGCATGAAGACCACCTCCGGCTCGCCCTCGACCCAGTTTTTTTCTCTGTGCACGATCTCGAATCCGAACTGTTCGTAGTAGGTCGGGAGGAAGCCATCGAAGGCGTCCAAGTGTGTGGCACCATTGGCGATGGCATGCTCTATCAGGTAACGGCCCTGCCCCCGCTTGCCGCGATTGAATACAGATGTCAGTTCGCCGCTTTGCTTGATCGCGCAGCCAGTTTTACGTTCCTCCGGTTCCAGAAATAATTTCATCTGCGCGTATTCGTCGAGCGTGTACTGCGTCAGGTAATAACTCCATCGCTCCAGCGTTTGCTGAATGGCGTTGTGGAATTCTTGCGGGGAACACGAGAGGAATTCGGGGGCTTTGAGAGTGTCAGGAGAGAGATTCATGGGCGGAGGGAAAAAAGAAAAAAAAAGATCAGTCTTCTTCGGGGCCGAGGAGAATTTCTTCCAAATATTCGTCGTACGAGCCAATGACACTTGCACTATCACGGAAACGTGGCGAGAGTTGTTGTCTCACATTCTCACCTATGTATGTGATGATCTTGCAGTCAGGGGAAAGGAAGGGCGAAGCGTCGAGCTCTCGCAGTTCTGGGGAGATCGCATAGACGCTGTTCAGGCGTAATCTGCGTAACTTGCCGATCCCCGGCGTCCGTGCGAGCAGTGGCAGTTGTTGCTCTGGAATATTGATTGTTACATTTTCAAGATGGGGCATGAGGGGATTGTCGAACAATGCCTGTATGACATCTGGTTCGATGTTTTGGTACGGCCATCCTAAATCGAGATAAGAGAGCTGCTGCAGTGAGCGGCTTTGCGAAAGTGCATGCAGTCCTACTTGTCCGATATTGTTACTGGAAAGCGTCAGTGATTCGAGTTGTTCGCTGGCATTCCCTTCGGTAAGTAAACGTACCCCAGCATCCGTGATTCCGTTGCCGTTCAGATCCAGCGAGCGTAGGCGGATGGGAGAAGAGAGTACGGCTTCCAATCCTTCGTCACAGGCCTGATTGCAACCCGCATTCAGGTGCCGAAGAGACTTGGCAGCGGGAGTGCTTGCCAGAGTGCGGAATGCGGCCGAGGTGATGGCACTTCTGAACATTGATAAGCGATGCAAAGCTATGAGATGGGGAGAGTGGAGCATTGTTTCCAGTCCTTCATCCACGGATTGACCCGGGAACTGCTTGTAAGCGCTCATGAAACTCAGGCTGCGAATGCGCGAGAGCCACGGACGTCTGGCCACGGCTTTGAGCAAGTCGTTGGGCACTCCCATGCCCATGTCCCATTCATCCAAGAGCGGCGCTTGATCGAAGATGTTGTCGATCTTCGACATGTCCGTATGAGATTGTCGCATTGCAGTAAGAAACCCTTTCTCAAAACGCGGGCGATTAATGTATGTAATTTTGCGCAAGCGATCGCGCTCGCCTCGGCACAACTCCAACACCCGCTCACGCACGGCGGGGTCTTCCTGGTTCGGCAGGCATTGCAGCCTTATTAGCTCGGTGCGCTCGGGTTTGACGCCGTGCTCTTCCAGCCAGTCTGCGTACACCAGGCGCGTGGTGTCATCGTCGGGATTGTCTCTGATATGGCCAAGGAATGACTCTTCGGCGGAGGAGAGAGGCATGGGAGTGGAGGGGGAAAAGTACTTTTCTTCAGTCCGCCGTCGTCAAAAACCCGTACTGCATTCCGCGTTGCTTGTTCGTCTCGCGCGTGTGCAGCAATTTCCCGTCGAGGAGATACGACACGCCGCCGCAGCCTTCGCCGTAGCTGGCCGTGCCGCGTAGTTCTCTGGCATGGCCGTGTTCGTCCGCGTAGTGGGGGACTATGTAGCCTTCGATCTTCGTCCTGCCGCGACAGGCATACGGAGTCCAGCCGGCGTCCTGCTTCAGCCTGAGCGCCCCGTTCTCGAGCGGGTGGGTCCACAGCGTCTTCTGCGCCGCAATTACCAGTTCGTCTTCCGTGCGGCCGTTGACGATGCTGAAGCGCTCGTTCGCGAACACGGCGCGGAGCTGTTCGATGAACGGGAGGATTTCCCCTTGGCGCAGCGCTATGCCCGTTCCGCCGATTTCCAGCCTTTTGCTTTCGGGGTCGTAGAGCAACTTGGTTTGCAGGGTGGGTGCCCCTGCTTGTTGGCGAATGGGTGTGAGCAACTGCACGAAGCGGTTGCAGGTGGAAGCGAGCAGGTGTGTCTCTTCGGGCAGTTCCAGCACGGACCGCAAAGCCGCGGCGACCTCGCGCATCGCGGCTTCCGTCAGGCCTTGGACATTCCTGAACATTTCCCGCTGCGCATCCGGCAAGCGGTCGGTCAATTCCCTGCGCCGGTGATGTTCCACGAAGTCGACGTTGTCGATGGGGGTGAAGGAGGGGCTGGGCATAGGGAGGGGAACGGAAAAGCAAAGGTGAAAAATTTGTGCGCTGATTTTTACACTTGGATGTTTTCCAAAATTTGTGGGGTTTTGTAATCTTGCTGCCGGAAGCGCGATGACAGTTTTCTTATTTCCTTGTTGTGCATCCAATAGCTGCCAACCAGAATTTCGCAGTCGGGTGAAAGATATGGAGAGCGATCAAGCAATTGAGCGTCCTTTAATTTTAAATCATTGCCAGAAAGGTCCATGTATTGGAATCGCCGCAATCCTTCTTGTTCTGCCATTGCCTGCGTGTGTGCCGTTCCCATGCCGTTGCTAAAAAAATCCAAATGCGTTAATTCCGGCAAATATTTACCTTCGATGATTGTGGTTAGCGGTTCAACGTCAGGCAGGCTGTTTGGGTATTTTCTTATACTTCTGCCATCGTGATCTTCGTGATAGCAGTTGAGTGTTAGATGCGTCAGCTTACTGAGTGATTTGGCTGTAGCGATGTTTGCCAGTCCTTGGGAGGTGCAACGATTGAATGAGAAATCAAATTTTTTCAGCCGAAATGGAGCTTCAAGAATCACTTCCAGTCCTCTGTCTCCTAGTAATGAATTATTGGGTAATTCCAGGATAGAGAGGGTTTCCAAAGCGGGGGCAGTAGCGATAACGGTGGCATTCTGTGGAGTCAGATGAGCGCAATCGATGCGGAGGAATTCTAGTTTTCTCAAGTGAGGGGAAGACAGCAGCGCTTGAAGTCCTTCGCTGCACTCCCATCCCAATCGGTCATAACGGCCGTACTGCGTTGTGAAAGTAATGCCGCGCAAGCGCGAGAGCCAAGGACATTGGGCTATTGCGCAGAGAGTCGCATTGCTGACGCTTCCGAAATTGAAGTGCGTCAGAAGGGGGAGTTGTGCGAAAAGCTCATCTCCCTTTTGGATAAATGTATGGTGATCATAATTTTTTGCTTCTACGGCGAAGCCGCGCTCAAAACGGAATGATGTGTAAGGAAATAAGGATCGCAGGCGATCTCGCTCTCGCGTCGTGATATCGCGCACCATTTCGTAAGCGTTGATTGGATATGTTGTTTCTTGATTGCATTGGAGGCGAATGAGAGTGGCATGATCTTGCTGCCCGTGCTCTTCCAGCCAGTCTGCGTACACGAGGCGCGTCGTGTTGTCATCGTCGGGATTGTCTCTGATATGGCCGAGGAAGGATTCTTCGGCGGAGAAGAGAGTCATGGGAGTGGAGGAAAAAACAAAAGCTCGGTCATACATGCCCCATCGCCTTGCCGCGCATGCCGTGCGCCAAGCCGGCATTCACGGAGAGCAGCAGAAGTTCCCAGATTTGTTCTTGGGTATAGTCTGCGACGATTTGGCTATAGAGTTGTTGCTGGTCCGGGCGGGTATTCTGCAGCGATTGGCTCATGATTTCCGCGTGCAGTTGGTTGTTTTTAAGCGGATCGCTCTTCGGGTTGCGGTACCGGGCCAACTGCATGCCCTTGCAGAAGGCGATGCCGAACGCGATCTCGAAGATGCCCCTTACTTGCTTGCCGTATCGCCCTTCCCATTCCTTCATGCGCGCGGCCTGCGTTGCGTTGAAGATGGGAAAGCAGCCGATGTATTCATGGCCTTCGCGCTCGTACGCTTGCTGCACTCCTTTGTTCAGATCTTTGAATGACGCGTCCGGTACGTCGCCATGTAGATAAAAGGTGATGTGCTGCGGCTCCGCCCTGTCTTTGAGCCGGACGACGGTGAAGAGATAGGGATTCTGCTGGGGATTCTCTTTCATCGCTTCGTACAGGCGATTCGCTTCTTCAATGTCGGGATACGTGGCTCGTTCCAGGCGGCAGCGAATATCCGCGATGATGCGATGCGCGGATGCGGAGAGCGCGGCATCCTCCGATGGATGCGCATGGAGATATACCGAAACAAGGCTGTCCACTTTCGCGTTGAACAACGTGAGCAGTTGAGTGACGGGCGTCCCGGGTTTGTCAGCCTGATCCAGCGACGTGATGATGCGCTGCAACAGCGTTATTTCTTGCGTGTCCAACGCAGTGATGTCGATTTGTTCGCCACCGAGAGTTTTGTAGATGGACATAGCAGCGGGGTGTGGAAGGGAATAAAAACAGGGTCGCTAAAACTAAACCGGACGGCGACCGCGAAGCCGCCGTCCGTCGAAGCGAAATGATGTTTGGTTGGTGTCGTCTTTAAGCCGCGGGCGACTCTCGCGTGGGGCTGTTTTGCAGTTCGGCCAACTTTTTCAGGTCAGCCCGCACTTTGCGGCGGTTGGAGGTGAGCAGGCGTTCCTGCCATTCGGATTCTTGCAGAATGTCCGCCAAGGGCGATTCTTCCAAGGCATCGGGGTCGTACAGTTGTACATCGGTCATGGGAGCGGGGAGGGAAAGAGATGAAAAAACAGACGGCAAATGGCTGCCGCGAGAAGTGTTTCCCTGCCGTTGCTGTGAAGGATCGCACCGCTCCCCAGGGAAGAACTCTTCCTTGTCGGGGAGAGTGCGATTCTTCGAATGCGTTGCACTATCGTCCCCCGTGAGGGGCTGGATGTGCCACCGTTGCCATTATGGCTGGTTGGCGGACGTCTCGTAGCGGGCCAGATCCCATGGACGTCTCTCTGGATAGAGCGGTGATGTGCACCTATAAAAGCAGGCCTTTTGGGCTTTGTCAATTCTTCCTGTGTTTCACTGGCCCCTTCCGTTCCCTTGCCCGTATACTTCCCCCGTGTCTTCTCTCCACATTATCTACGCCTCGACGAGCGGTCACACGGAGTACGTGGTCGATGAACTGATCGCGACGCTCGGTGACAAGATGCAGGTGGAGAAGCAGCGCGTGGAGCTGGCAAAGCCGGAAGATTTCGCCCGCGGCGACGTACTTTTACTTGCGTCGGGAACGTGGAATACCGGCGGGGCCGAAGGGCAGCTGAATCCGTACATGCATTTTTTCCTGCGGGGTGCCGCGAAAGATGTCGACCTGGCAGGGAAGAAGGTGCTCGTGATCGGCCTTGGCGATCAGCGCTATCACTTCACCGCTCGCGCGCATGATTTGCTCGTGGAATATGTACAGAGCCATGGCGGTACGGTGCTTGAGCCCACACTCAAGATCATCAATGAACCTTACGGACAAGAAGAGAAGGTGAAAGAATGGGCGAAGGCCATCGCTTCCCATCTCGCTTCATGAGCCGCTTCTCCATCAAAATCGCCGGCGCTTCGGGTCAGGGAGTCATCTCCACCGGCGAGATTTTGGCGAAGGCTCTCAAGCGTCGCGGGCACTGCATCTACGGCTATCGCGAATATGCATCCCTCATCAAAGGCGGGCATCACACGTATCAGTTGGACGTGTCCTCGACGGAAGTGCGGTCGCCGGAGCGCAAGGTAGATCTGGTTATTGCCATGAACCACCATGGACTCGAGCTTAACCTTACGGAGTTGAAGGACGGCGGGATGATGATTCACGACACGAAGGTTTGGGAGTTCCCGAAGGAGCATCAGTCCTACATCGCAGAGCATAATATTCGTATCGTCTATCTGCCGGTGGAAGAAATTTTGGCGGAGCTTAAAGCCAAGCCCATCCTCGGCAATGTGCTGCTTTCCTCTTTCGTGTGGGCGGCGTTCCAGGGAGACATGCAGTTGCTTAAAGATCTTGTAGGCGAACGATTCAAGCATAAAAAAGACGTTCTCGAGCAGAACATGCAGTGCGTGGAGGAAGGATTCCGCCGCCTGTCGCAAACCGAGAATGCGTCATTTTCCCTACCTGCTCCGGACAACAGCTGGAGCGATCACTTGCTCATGATCGGCGCGCAGGCCACGGGGCTCGGTATCGTACATGCGGGTTGCCGCTTGTATGCCGGGTATCCTATGACGCCCGCCAGCCCCATCCTCAGCTTCATCGCGGAAATCCAGAACGAGACGGGCATGGTCATCAAGCAGGCCGAAGACGAAATCACGGCGGCGCAGATCGTATCGGGCGCCATGCACATGGGCTGCCGCGCGGTCACCGCGACCTCCGGCGGCGGCTACGATTTGATGACGGAGACGGTCTCCATGAACGGCATCATCGAGAACCCCTCGGTGTTCATCCTCGCGCAGCGCCCGGGTCCCGCAACGGGATTGCCCACGTGGACGGCGCAGGGAGATTTGCTCTTGGCGGTGCACTCCGGTCACGGCGAATATGCGCGCTGCGTGCTCTCCGTGAGCGACAGCCAGGATAGTTTTGACCTCATGCCGATCGCGTTCAACATCGCGGAGAAGTATCAGATCTCGGTCATCGTTTTGACGGAGAAAAACATCACGGAAGCCATCTACACGCAGAAGCCGTACGACATGACGAAGGCGACGATGGAACGCGGGAACTTGGTTACGGCCGAGGCTGCGTTGGCAAAGTTGAAAGCGACGGATCGGTATGACGTGACGGCGAAGGACGGCATTTCGCCGCGCTGGTTGCCGGGATCAAAAGCCGCGACGTGGAATGCTCAGGCCGATGAGCACAGCGGCGACGGGTCGATCGACGAGAGCGGGGAGAATGCGATTATGCAGATGGAGAAGCGGATGAAGAAGTTGGAGGCGTTGAAGAGGGAATTGCCGGAGCCGGAGCTGTACGTAGTGGACAGTGGACAGATGACAGTGGACAGTAAGAATTTGGATTTGGATCTACTACTCATTGGTTGGGGCAGTACGAAAGGCACCGTTCTTGATGTCTTGGAGAGCGACGAATGGAAAGGAAAGAAGGTTGGGTATTTGCACTACACCTATCTCTGGCCGCTCAAGACCGAGCGCTTTCTGGAGCTTGCCGGCAAAGCGAAGAAGGTGTGCTTGGTCGAAGGAAACTACCAAGGACAATTGGGCATGCTGATCGCGCAGGAGTGCGGCTATCTGATCCAAGACAAGATTTTGCAGTACGACGGCAGGCCGTTTTTCTATGATGATCTGCGTGATCAGGTTGTCTCGTTGCTCGGCGCCAAGAAGGCTTCTTCCCGCACGAAGTAATCATGCCCATCAAGCTCCACACCGACGGCCCCGCGATGAAGGATTACCTGTGCATGAACAAATGCACGTGGTGCGACGGCTGCGGCGACTACGGCATTTGGACGGCGATGAAGCGAGCACTCGTGGAGTCCGGTTTGCACCCTTGGCAGGTGTGTCTGTGCTATGACGTCGGCTGTAACGGCAACGGGTCCGATAAGCTCCAAGGCTATCGCTTCCACGGTCTGCATGGCCGCGTGTTGCCCTTCGCGGCGGGTGCCAAGTTGGCGAACCCGAAGATTCCGGTGATCGCCTCCGGTGGTGACGGCGCCAGTTTTTCCGAAGGTATCGGCCACTTCGTACATGCCATCCGCAGCGATTATCCGATCATGTTCATTCTTCACAACAACGCCAACTATGGGCTTACCACTGGCCAAGCTAGCTCGCTTACGTGGCAAGACCAAAAAATGAACGCGTCGCCCAACGGCATCCCCGAGCACACGCTGCCCTCCATGGACTTCGTCTTTTCCCTCGAGCCCACGTTCGTCGCCCGCGGATTTTCCGGCAATATTCCGCAGATGACGGAGATCTTCAAAGAGGCGATCAAGCACCGCGGCTTCGCGTTTGTCGATATTCTCCAGGCTTGTCCCACCTACAACCACTTTGCCACGCACACATGGCTGCTCGATAAGTGTAAGCCGGTTGGCCCGGAACATGATATAAAGGACTTCAAGAAAGCTCGTCAGATTGCAGTGGATGTTCATGAATCCATCGCTACGGGAATCCTGTATCGCACCGAGGAAGTGCCCCATTTCTATGAAAGATTGGTGCCGCGGCAGGGGAAGGAGACGGCGCCGGTTGAGGAAGTGAAGATTACGGATGTAAGCGGGTTTTTTGATCGGATGCGGTAAGGAAGCGCTGGTTAGCAGTACTCCACCGCCAACCCCAAGCGTCGCATTTTCTCGTACACCCGGTCGCGCTTGTCGCAGATGGTGTCGGGATCGTCGTCGCGTGTTTCCAAGAAGGCGTAAATGACATCCATGTCTTCCTTCAGCAGGGCAAACACTCGGCATTGCGTCTCTTTGGTCATTTTTTCCATGATCCTTCTTCTCTCGTAATTCTTGAGCAAAGGCGCTTCTCCGCGGATTATTTGCCTTTCACTGTGAGATTCTTTGAGCATCTTCCGTTGACCATGGCACTGCTGGAGTGTGGAGTCAATTTGTCAGGCTCTGTTTTGCCAAGCTTTTATCAACGCTTTAAGCATCAAAAACGGATGCCTCAGCGCAAAAGCCTTGGCTTCGCCGCCGCTGGAGCCGTCCACTTTGCCACCTTCTTTTTTGTGCCGCAGATAATCGCCGAGCATCACGGAGAGCGCGTAGGAGAGAGCCTTGCGGGCGCGCTTGCGGGCTTGCGTGTCGGATAGGGTTTTTGTCAGTCGCTCCAGTAGTTTCAGGCGGTCGACCAGGCCTTTGCCTTCGCGCCGGTTCCTTGCGCTTGCGCCTTCGGGGTGCACGCGGAAAAAGCCGCCGTCTTCTCCGATGAACAGCATGTCGGTTTGTTGCAGGCAGTGCACCCAATATTCCACGTCGAGCAGTTGGGGGAGTGTTTCGTTGAACGGACCGACGCTTTGCAGCAATTCCCTTCGCAGCAGCACAAAGCTCGGCTCGCCCACGATGTTCGGGCGCAGGCCGCGATCGAGCCAGTCGAACAAAAACGCTTTGCCGTCGTGCTTTCCTTCCTTCAACGCTTTTCGCAGAGCCAAGACGCGTTCATAGCCGTCCGTTTCCGTCACGTTTCCTTCCATCTGATAGCGATGCTGTGTCACGGCCATGCCGGCCGATGGTGCTTTTTCCAAAGCCTCGATGGCGCGGGTCAAATAACCCGGGTCCCACGCATCGTCTTGGAACAGGTACTGGACGAACGGCGCTTGGGTGTTTGCTTGCTTTAACGTCGCGTTCCAGTTGCCGCCTATGCCGAGTCTTTCGCTGCTACGGAAGAAGGTGATATGAGGGTCTTGGAGGTACGATTCGACCATCTTTTGCACGTCTGCCTGGGAGGCATCGTCGTGGATCAGGAGTGTCCAGTTCTTTTCCGTTTGGGCCAACACGGAATCTATGGCGTCCCGCAGATGGGCGGCGTTCGGCTCGTAAACGGGCATCAGAATGGCGACCCGGGGTGTGTGCATGCCGCCCACGGTACCCTATGATAGGACTATGCGCATCGACGTTTTGACGCTCTTCCCGGCCATGTTCGAGGGTCCGCTCACCGAGAGCATCCTGCAGCGTGCTCGTGAGCAGGGGGTGCTGGATATCCGGCTGCATGATCTGCGGACGTTTGGCATCGGCAAGTACCGGCAGGTCGATGATCGGCCGTATGGCGGAGGAGCGGGGATGCTCATGATGTGCGAGCCGATCGTGAAGGCGATCGAGGAAATTTCCGGCGAGGATAAGCCGCATCGCATCTATTTTTCTCCGGCAGGCAAAAAGCTTACACAGACCAACGTGGAGAAGTTGGCGAAAAAGCATGAGCGGATGCTCCTTTTGTGCGGTCACTACGAAGGCATCGACCAGCGCATCATCGATGGCGGATGGATCGACCAAGTCGTGAGCATCGGCGACTACGTGCTCACGGGCGGCGAGTTACCCGCTATGGTGCTCATCGATGCCGTGGCGCGCCATATTCCCGGCGTGCTCGGCAAGGATGAATCGGCGGCCGAGGAGAGTTTTTCCCCGGCCTTGGATCGCAAGAAGGAGTATCCGCACTACACCCGGCCGGAGGCGTTCCGCGGCTTAACGGTGCCTAAGGAGTTGCGCAGTGGAAACCATGCGGAGATTGCGAAGTGGAGGAAAGGGAAGACGCGATGAAAGGAAGTTGAAGATGTTTATGAAGTTCAAGAAGCCGAGGAGCGATTTCCTTGGCTTCTTGAACTTCTTTTTCTTCCTAAAAATCTTTTAGTAGCGCTTAATGTTCGAGTACGTCATCGAAGGCTTCTTCATATTATCCGACTTCACGCGGTAGACCATTTCCACCATTTCGCCGCGGGTGATTTCCTTGTCCATGCGGGTGATCGTGGTGGGGATCGCCTTCAGTTCGGCGAGTTTTTCCACGTAGAGCTTGAACCACTCGTCGCTCGGTACGTCCTCGGTTCCGCGGTTGAAGGCGAACACGTTCGAGATGATCTTGGCGGCCTCCGCGAAGTTGATGTAGTGATTCGGCTTGAAGGTGTTGTCGGCGTAGCCGTCGATCAAGTCCGTCACGTGGGCCAAGCAGACTTCGTTGGCGAACCAGTCGTCTTTCTGCACGTCCGTGAAGAACACGTTGTTGCTGTTTTCATTCGTCTCGCTGGCGACGCAATTGCTGAGGCGCTCGGTATCCATGATGAACGGGTTTACCAGCAAGCGCACGAACTCGGCTCGCGTGATGCTGTTGTCCGGGCGGAAGGTGCCGTCGGGATAGCCGCGCAGGATGTTATTGGTGCGCAAGTACTCGATCGCCGCATAGTTCGCATGGCTCGTGCGCACGTCGTTGAACGGCTTTTGCGTGAAGGGCGCCGGTTGGGCGGAAGCAAGGCCTGCAATCGCGAATTGGCCGATGAGGGCCGCCGCGACTAGGCGCTTTTGGAGGGAGAAGGTGAACATGAAAAGAAAAGGGAAAAGGGGGTAAGGAAGAAAGAACAGAGAATGATAGATGTGTAGACGCGGGGTGTGAGGCTTCCTTACCATACTGTATTTGACTGATTTTACTTATATTATATTTTTATAAATGTGCTGCCGTACACTCTTCCCATGCTCCAAGCCCTTCTTGCCCAGCTCGACCGCGATGGTCAGGTAACCCTCGCTGTCCGCGTGCGACCCGGCGCCAAACACACGCGCGTCGTCGGATTTCTTGCAGATGGTTCGCTGAAAGTGGAGGTCAAAGCAGCCCCGGAGGATGGCAAGGCGAACGAGGCGCTTGTGCGCTTATTCGAGGATGAATGTGGGGCCGCCGTCACGCTGTTGGCTGGAGGAAGCGGTCGACGAAAGCTGTTGCGACTGAGCCGATGAGGCGGCGGAGCTTTTGGCGGGAGTCACGGGAGTTTCTCCGAAAAATTTGATACTTCTGGCCATGTACCCGAAGGCGTCGTCACTCAAAGGATCCGCGTCGTCGATGCCGCATTCCCAAGTAAGGAGCGCGGCGCCGTTTCTTGCCAGGAAGAGTGCTTTTTTGTGCGTGCATGCTCCTTGCTCGCTGAACAGCAGTAAGGAGGTGTCTTCGCTGCTTATCGTTTCTTGCAGCAGCGTTAGGCCTTTGGCTTGCGCTCGTATTTTCGTTGCCGCTTCACCGGCTTTGTCGCGTGCGATGCCATCCAAATGCCAGACGTAGGGAAAGCAAAGCGCGTCGCCCGTGCAATCCGCCTGCGCGCCGATGTTCACGCGCCACAGCGACCGCGAGGCGATGGGCAAGAGGGTATCGATCGAGCTTCCGTCCGGGTCCAGTTGCGGTAGACCTGAGCGGCGCGGATAAGAAAAACGCAGGCCTACACTATCGTTGCCGTACACCGACCAGAAGGGATCAAAATCCTCGTACGTAAGCGATGCGTTGCCTGAAGGATGACGCAATCTGTCGAGCATGTCGGCCATCTCGCCGCGGGTGATCTTCTTGTCGAGTGCGTTAATGTTCAGCGGGATCGCTTGGTGCTCTCCGAGTGCCGTGACGTAGCCGCGATACCAAGGTTTTTGGTTCTGTTCGTACTTCAGGTCATAAGCGACGGTGAGCACCTTGGCCGTTTCGGTGAAGACGATGTGCTGCTCCGGGCGGAAGGTATCGTCGTCGTAGCCCGAGGCGATGCCCGTCACTTTCGCGGCGCATACGTACGGCGCGTACCAATCGGTGGCGCGCACGTCTTTGGGCAGGTTCGGGTGGCCCCCGCAGGCAGTTGGCAATGTCCTTGGGCGCCACAGTGGCGGCCGCCACGATTTTCACGAACTCCGCGCGGTTGAGGAAATTATCCGGTCGGTAGGTGTTGTCGAAGTAGCCTTTGACGATGCCCTCTTCCGTCAATCTCTCGATTGCTTCATAGAGAGGATGAGCCGCCGGCACGTCGCGAAAGGTCGTGGAAAGCATCACCGCAGCCTGCGCCGCCGGGATACACAGGCTTATGCCGAAGAGGAGTAGAGCAGAGAAGTGCATGAGTCGTGGATTACTCTGCGTCGCGCAGGGCTTCTTCCATCCAGCCGCGCAGATCGGCGTACTCGGGCAGGCCCGTCTGTTTTTCGCCGTTCAGGAACAAGGTCGGAAGCAAGGAGACGCCGAGCGAGTGGGCCCAGCTCTTCTGCTGGTCGACGGCCGATTGTATCTCCGGCGAAGCCATGCAGGTTTGCAGTGCGGGCACATCGTAGGCTTGCGAGGTTTCTGCCGTGAAAGCGGGCAGTTTACCCTGCAACGAAAATAGCAGGCCGTTCATGGAGAGTCCTTTGCCCTGCTTGGCGGCGCATACCAGCATTTTGGCGGCGTTCACGCTTTGCGGATATTTGCCCAGCGGCAGTGCCACGATGGTGACGCGCGCTTTGCCCTGCTGCACAAAGTCGCTGATCACGCGCGCCAAGTGGTCGCGGTTGAAGCGTTCGCAGTAGGCGCAGGCGTGGTTGGTGAACACGAGCAAGTTGAGCGGCGCGTCGCTTTTGCCGATTTCCAGGAGGCCGCCGGGCAAGAGTCTTTCTTCCACGGCTAAAGGAGGCGTTGGGGATTCCGTAGCGCTGGGAGGTGGCTCGTCCGTCACGTCGAGAGAGGCGTTTTCCTCCGTGGTCGCGGACGAAGACGATGCCTCGAATTGCGAAGGCAACGGGGAAGGCAGCCCCTGCATGGCGCAGGAAGCAAGGAGCAGCGAGGCGATTACGGCCGGGAAAAGCGCGCGTGTTTTCATCGGGGGCATTGTACAGGGTGCGCGCCGCCGTGGAAGAAGATAGGCTACGAACGTGCGAAGAGTTTCCCTCCTCGGCGTTCCCCTCGATGCCGTCACGCGCGCTGAAGCGCTAGAGTGTTTAAAGAAAATGCTCGCGTCCGACCGGCAAAGCCACGTCGCCACTCCCAATAGCGAGATGCTCGTGGAGGCCTCGCACAACGCCGCGCTCAGAAGCATTTTACAGTCGACCGCATTGAATATCCCCGATAGTGCCGGTCTGCTTTTCGTGGCGCGCATGAAAGGCGAGAAGCTGCCGGAGCGGGTGACCGGCGTGGATACCGTGCGCGACTTCTGCGCCGCGCTTGCATCCGATATTCCCGTGTTCCTCCTCGGCGGCGCACCGGGTATCGCCGAGCGCGCGGCTGATGCTTTGCGAGCGATCAATCCGCATCTATCCATCGCCGGCACGTACGCGGGGTCTCCCTCCGACGTGGAAGCGCCCGCCATCCTTAAGCGCATCAATGCGTCCGGCGCCAAACTGCTGCTCGTCGCCTACGGAGTGCCCTCCCAGGAAACCTGGATCGCGCGTCATTTGTCTTCCTTACCTGCCGTCCGAGTGGCCATCGGCGTGGGCGGCACGTTCGATTTTTTGGCCGGAGCCGTCATGCGGGCGCCGTTCCTTTTACGCAATCTCCACCTCGAATGGGCCTGGAGACTTCTGCTTCAGCCTTGGCGCATAAAGCGCATCCTCCGCGCCGTTATCGTCTTTCCATGGTTGGCCCTTACCGAGCGTTCGCATCCCCGTCCCTAAGCGGTTCCAGGGTTTTCACTTGCCATTCTTTCTCGGGCATTTCGAGCACGAGCAGCTTGGGTCCTTCTTTGGTTTCGACCAGATAATCCCTGCGTCTTTCTTCGGAGCGCAGCAGGGTGACATGCCTTATGCCTTCGTCGGGCAGCAGTAAATACACCGCGATGTCGGGTTTGCCGGTGAGAGCGCTCTCCAGGTTGCGCACCGCCCGCCCCAGCCCCGCGGCAATCACCACCACGACCGCGCTCAGTACGATGGACAGCGCGATCGCCCGGTAAAAATTCCTGCCGCTCATCGTGTGTACCGTTTGCTTCATGATTTCGTCTCTAATCGTAAGCCCGCTTGTCGCGTCTTGCAAACCTATGCCGCTGGGCGCTCTCTTGGGCGCTGCGCGGTATCTTTTTTTACATGAGGAATGAGTGTGCTAGGCTCGTCTCATGTCTACCCTTATCCTCCTTCGTCACGGCCAGTCTCAGTGGAACTTGGAAAATCGCTTTACCGGTTGGACCGATGTGCCCCTCACGCCTTCGGGTGAGCAGGACGCCGCCTCCGCAGCCGCGGTTCTCAAGGATTTTACGATCGACCTCGCTTTCACTTCCCGCCTACAGCGGGCCAGCCGCACGCTCGACATCATGCTCGCGGCCCTGGGTCAACATCCGCCGATCGAGCGCGACTCCGCTTTGAACGAGCGCCACTACGGCGATTTGCAGGGACTCGACAAAGGCGAAACCGCCGCCAAGTACGGCGCCGACCAGGTGAAGTTGTGGCGCAGGAGCTATGCCACTCCTCCTCCCAACGGTGAGAGCATGCAAGATTGCGCCCGGCGCACGCTGCCGTTTTTCCTACAGTACGTGTTTCCCCACGTGGTCGCCGGCAAAACCGTCATCATCTCCGCGCACGGCAACAGCCTGCGCCCCATCGTCAAACAGCTTCGCGGACTCTCCGATGAGGAGGCCGCCGCCCTGGAGTTCGAATTCTCCACGCCCTACGTCTTCCGCTTCGAAGGCGAAAAGGTGATCGGCGACGAGATGCTCGAGGTGCCCGGCTTGCTCGTGAAGGGCGGCACCGGCGCCATCGGCGCCAAATGACCGTTTTGCGCGATGCGTTTAGGCGGCACATGCGGTAGAATCCCGCCATGCAGGAGATCACGTTGCGCTCCGCCGGGTTCTTCGAGGACGTCGCTTCGCGTCCCGAAAAGCACGTCCATTTGATTTTGATCGCGACGAAGCCCGACATCATCAAGCAAATTCCGCTGTATCGGGAGCTGAAGACCAGAGGCCATTTGGTGCTGCTCGGCCACACCGGCCAGCATTATTCGGAGAACTTGAGCGGCGGTATGCTCACCGAATTCGGCGTGGAGCCTGACTTCAATCTGAACGTGCGCGGCGAGATGCACGAGGTGGTGAGTCAGATCATCGGGCGGCTCGGCTACGTGATCGGGGAGTTGAAAAAGAGGGGAAAGACGGTGATCCCCTATGTTCATGGAGATACGACCACGGCTATGGCGGCGAGTAATGCGGGGTTTTGCCATGGCTTTGCATCCGTCCATGTGGAAGCTGGCATTCGGACACTGACGCCGGACTATGAGAAGTGGACAGTGGACAGTGGACAGTGGACAGTAAAAAATGAAAAGTTGTATGAGTTTTTTCATGAGATAAAGAATTTTAATAGGGGGAGCTTGGAGCCTTATCCGGAACAGTTCAACACTCGTGCCAGCGAGGCCGCCACGGGCGTGCACTTGGCTCCGGTGGAGTTGGTTCGGGAATTTCTGCAGAGCGAAGGCTTCCCCGAGGATCGCATTTTCGTGGTCGGCAATTCCGTGGTGGATGCGACGCAGGATGCTTTGAAGCAAGCCGCGTCCTCCAAGATTTTTGAGCAGTATCCCATCCTCGCCGACGGAGACTTCGTTCGCTTCTGCATCCATCGTCGCGAAAACTGCCTCTCCGAAAAACGCTTCCGCGCGATCATGGAGGCGCTCATCAGTCTCGTGAAAGACGGACGGAAAGTGCTGCTCATCTCCCTCTTCCAAACTGAAAGCGCCATCGACCGCTATGGCATGCGCGCGGAGGTAGAGCAGCTGGTGAAGGATTTTCCCAACTTCGTTTATTCCCCCGTGTGGCCGCTCTACGGCGACGTGATCGCCGCTATGAACAAGGCCGCCGTGTGCGCTACCGACTCGGGTTCCATGCAGGAAGAGATGAACGTGCTCGGCGTTCCGTGCGTCACTCTGCGCTTTGGTTCCGACCGCTCGGAATCCATTCTCTGTGGCGGCAACGTCATTGCTCCACCTGTGGATGGGAAGCTGGTGAAAAGCCTGATCGAGTTCGCTTGGGACAACAAAGACATGCGAAACGCTCCGAAGATTTACGGAGAGAACGTGAGCGCCAGGTGCATCGATGCCGTTGAAGAAGTGCTTAAAAAAGGAGAAGTGTTTCGGACGGAGGAAGAAAGGCTGGGGATGTGACAGTACTTCTTATCCGCAGGCAGGATGCCTGCTCCCAGGTGCTAATTATTTAAGCTATTCTCCACTTCTAATTATTCAAGCCATTCTCCACTCGTTGGGAGCGGTCATCCTGACCGCGTTAGACCTTCACTTCTTTGCTACACTCCCCCCCCATGCAGCGCTTCCGCGAAACCCTGGCTTTGATCTTGATCGGTCTCCTGTCGTTCCATGCATTCGGCGTGACGGTGCTGACGAAACTTCTCGCCGGACCGGGCCATGCCCCGTTGCCGATGTTGGCGTTCTGGAAAGAGGCTTTGCTGGCGTTGATCCTTGTCACGGCCTTTATCGAATGGCTCAGGGATCGCAAATTCTTGCATATCACTTTTGATGCTCTCGACTGGCTGATCCTTGCGTTCGGCCTGTTAAGCGTCATTGTCACGTTCGTCTTCGGCCACAAGAATCCCGGTCTCTTCGCTCTCGGCGCTCGCTACGATTTGGTGCCGCTCGTCACGTTTTTGTGTCTGCGCAGAGTTCCGTGGTCCGGTGCATTCGTGAAGCGCTCGCTCCAGATTCTGCTGTGGATCGGCTGTTGCATCGTGGGATATGGGCTTCTTACCTTGGTGCTGCCGCAGAGCTTCTTCACCGCTCTCGGCTACTCCGATTTACACTCGCTCTACGTTCCCGATGGCCCGCTCGCCGCGTTTCAACAGTTGGGCGGGCTCGCCATCCGCCGCATGCAAAGCGTGCTGAGTGGTCCGAATCAGTTGGGACTCTGGTTGCTGCTTCCCTGGTCCATCGCCTGTATCCGTTATTCTCTGAGAAATCGGTTCGATGTCGTGGGTCTGGCTCCGCTGTTGATCATTGCCGCAGGCATCCTCGGCAGCTTTTCGCGTAGCGCATGGATCGGCGCCGCCGTGATGTTTTTGGTCTGCATGCTGCGTTGCCCGCCCGGTGCCTTGATGCGCAAAACGGGATGGAGCGCCATCGGCCTTGGCATCGTGGGTCTCCTCGCGATTGTCCTGCTGCGTCCGGAGATTGCCCTTCGTGCGGCTTCTTCCCGCGATCATCTGCTGCGCCCGATGGCCGCCATCCAAACCGTTATCGCACATCCGCTCGGCATGGGTCTTGGTTCCGCGGGTCCGGCATCCAATCGCGTCAGTGATGCGTGCGTCACTCTCGAAGAAGGCGCCGATGCCTCTTGGGCCAAAGATCGCCCCGACCTTTGCGTATTCGTTGGCCAAACCCAAGTGCAGCCCGCGGGCCGCGCCTGCAACTGCCCGCTGCTCACTGAAAACTGGTACCTGCAGATCGCGGTGGAAACGGGCGTGCTCGGCGGTCTTCTCTTTCTGGCACTTACGGTGATGGTGTTGCTCCGATTATGGGACAGATCCTTCACGTTCTTCCTCATGTTCCTCGGCATGAGCGTTGCCGGACTCTTTTTGCACGCGTGGGAAGACGCCGCAGTGGCTTACGCGCTGTGGCTTTTGGTTGCGGTCACGCTCCAAGCGCGACACGCTCAATCTGCGAGTTGACCCGTCCGGTGCAGATGTAATTTCCCGACCGCCGCCGTGATAGCTTGATGCACAAAAGGGAAGACGACACTGCGGTTTGCTTCGACGTTGGGTTCCTTGGCTGTTAGGGTGCGATAATGGCGTGCATAGAGTTCCATCATGCCGCAGCGAATGTTCTTAGCCATGCGCAACGAGGGTTTGTCGACGTAGAGCAGCATGGCCCTGTCCAGCTGCAATGAAGGAGACAGGCCGCGCACGGTAGTTTCCAGTTCGTCCGCCGATTCCTTGGCATTCTGGTCAATTACGATCTGGCCAAGTCTTTGAGGATCCTCTTCTTCAAGAAAGACGGACATATGCGCGTAATCCATCGCTGCTTCCGTTCGATTGAGTAGATCGATATGTCTTTGCAGAGCTTCTTCGTCGCGATTGCCTTTGTGTAGCAACTTTTCTTCCATCTCTTCTCGCACGCGCGGCGATTGCAGCCTGCGCAGGAGCGTGTCTGCTGCATGCCAGCCGTGGACGAGGGTCGGCAATTGTTCGGCATCTTCTTGATGAAGATGCCGGTGCATAGTGATCTCCAGCGTCGTTCTCCATGTTTGGATATCTTTTTCGATCTGCTGATCCACATCGTAAGCATTCAGCTCTTCGAGCGATTGCGGCAGATGGTAGATTCCGCTGGTTTTGGTCAACGTGCGCTCCAAAGTGCTCATGTTCTGGGCGCAATCGACCAGGCGCTTTTGACTGAATAACGCGCGCAGGTGCAGTACCGCCCAATCCGTGGGATAGGCGCTTCTTTCCTTGGTCTCATAGTTCGCGACGGTAGCACAGGCATCTACGTAATTCTTGCCGTTGCAATGCCGTTTCACTTTCCTACAAACGGCTTCCAGGCGCTCTAAATGGCTGGTTTCGGGGGTCATGGCGCGACCAAGATAGTCCTCGATTTCCTTTTGTCAAAAAGACCGCTTTCCCAGTACTCTATGCCCATGGAGCTTTCCGGGAGCATCGTCGTTTTGGACTTTGGCGGGCAATACGCGCACTTGATTGCCCGGCGGGTCCGCGAGTGCGGGGCGTATAGCGCCATTCTGCCTCCCGATACGTCCGCTTCGCACCTGCAAGGTGTGGCCGGCATCATCCTTTCGGGCGGTCCTCAGAGCGTGTACGACCAGGGCAGCCCCCAGGCCGATCCTGCTATTTTAGAGCTTGGCGTACCGGTGCTGGGCCTGTGCTATGGCCTGCACTGGATCACCCAAACCCTCGGCGGCGAAGTGAAGCCGGGCAAGGTGAAGGAGTACGGCCGCACGCCCATCCGCAAGGTGGGGGAGTCGGTGCTTTTCCAGGATTTTCAAGAGAGCGCCACGGTGTGGATGTCCCACGGCGATGAGGCGAAGAGGTTGCCCGAGGGCTTTACGCGCATCGCCACTTCCGACTCGTGCGAGAATGCGGCCTTTGCGGATGACGCGCGCAAGATCTTCGCGTTGCAGTTTCACCCCGAAGTCACACACTCCGAGCATGGCATCGACATGCTGCGCCGGTTCGTGGGGCTTTGCGGCGCGAGGCCGTGGTCGGTGGGGAGTCATTTGGAGCGCTTGAGCGCCGACATTGCGGCGAAGGTGGGCGGGAGAAAAGTGTTCATGCTCGTGTCGGGCGGTGTGGATTCCACGGTGGCATTTACGCTGCTCAACCGGGTGCTCGGTTCCGACCGGGTGCGAGGGCTCCTCGTGGATACGGGGCTCATGCGCAAGGGGGAAGTGACGCAGATCCAGCGCGCGTTCGGCAGGCTCGGCATCGATAACTTGGATATCGTCGACGCCTCCGCCGATTTTTTCCGGGCGCTGCGCAACGTGGAAGATCCCGAAAAAAAGCGCGGCATCATGGGCGATACGTTCCTCAAGGTGCAACGTCAGGCGAGCGCCGCCATGGGATTGGAAGAAGAGCATTGGCTGCTCGGGCAGGGGACCATCTACCCCGATACCATCGAGACCGGCGGCTCCAAGCACGCCGACAAGATCAAGACGCACCACAACCGCGTGGAGGCCGTGCAGGTGATGATCGAGAAGGGTCTCGTGATCGAGCCGCTCGTCGATTTGTACAAAGATGAAGTGCGCGCCCTGGGCGAAGAATTGGGTCTGCCCCACGAACTCGTGTGGCGCCATCCCTTCCCGGGTCCGGGCTTGGGCGTGCGCATTCTCTGTGGCAAAGAGTCCGTGGCCACCGATATCGCGGTACCGCCGAACTTGCCTTTCCCCCATGCCGTGCTGCCCGTGCGTTCGGTTGGCGTACAGGGAGACGGCCGCACGTATCGCCACGCCATTGCCCTTTTTTCCCAGGAGCCCTGCGAACCCACCGCCGATCACTGGCGCCTGGCCACGGAAATTCCCAATGCCCATCGCGACTTCAGCCGCGTACTGCTGTGCACTTCGCACGCCGAACCGCCGGCGTTCGTGTTCACCCCCGGCTTTGTCACGCGCGAGCGGGCCGATCTTCTGCGCGAGGCCGACGCAGTGGTGGATGAAGAAATGCGCAAGGCCGGCTGGTATGAAAAAATCTGGCAATTCCCCGTCGTGCTCCTTCCCTTCGGCACCCGGCCGGAAGGCCAGTCGATCGTGTTGCGTCCCATTTCCTCCAACGACGCCATGACGGCGAACGTGGTGCCGTTGCCCGATATTCTGCTCGAGCGCATCACACACAGGCTGCTCGGCATCGCGGGCATTCAGGCGGTGTTCTTGGATTTGACGGATAAGCCTCCTGCTACGATTGAGTGGGAGTGAACAGCTTATTAGCTAGGAGTTCGTCCTCGCATCCTGAATCTCCTGCCGCAACTTCACCGACAAGGCGTCTTGTTTCGGCAGTAAGCGGTACAGGTGCTGCAGTAGTTGTAGGTACTCTTTCGGGTATTCCAGCTGCCAGCGTTTCGTTTCGTAGACGAGCTGGTTTAGGCGCGGGCGGGGCTGGTTGAATTTTGCAATGGCGTTGAAGGCCTTGAGGGCGATTACCTCGCGCTGCTCGGGGGTGAGCGCAGGCAAGGCGGCGGGTACTTTTTCGGGGGCGCGTACGGCGTCTTCCGCGACTACGCCTTCTTCCACTCCTTCCAAAGCTTGCTGCGCGTTTTCCAGCGACGTGAGGATTTCTTTGCGCACTTCGGGCAACAGCGATGCATCTTGCCGCATCAACTCCACTTGCGGGCGCAGATTCTCGTACAGCTCCGCTGCCTTTTCGATGTCGCCGATCTTGAGCGAATCCTGCAACGAATCCACGGAGTCGGTGAGGAAGGTGCTCTGCACGTCTTTGGCATCCACGCCGCCGGAATCGACGGGCAGCTCCGCGCTTGTTTCGAGGAGGGCCACTTTCAGCGGATAACTTTCGTCGTCTGGGCGCGTGGCGGCGAGGGCCGCGGTATTTTCGGCCACTTCCTGGCGGATGAGCGACTGGGTGAGCAGGTTTTCACCGGTGCCGCTGGCGATGGCGAGCAGGCTCGTGCGGAATTCCTCGAGTGGCAACTCCGATCCGCTCTGACCCCTGGTGATGAGGGCGGCCGCTTCGTCCAAGCGGGTGGTGGCCTGGTCCAATCTCTTTTGTACCTTGGAGTGTTCGTCGAAGGTGAGGAGCACGTCCACCTGCTCGGCCACTCTCTTTACCGCGTAGAGCGGGGAG
Organism: uncultured Candidatus Peribacteria bacterium; assembly: GCA_964439155.1. Classification (GTDB taxonomy): domain Bacteria; phylum Patescibacteriota; class Gracilibacteria; order Peribacterales; family Peribacteraceae; genus CAYTNJ01. The sequence goes on from CAYTNJ010000003.1 coordinate 32,611, forward strand.
TTGGGGAGAATGCCCGCGCGGGCGGCTCGTTCTTCGGTCTGCTTTTGCGCGAGCTCGCGGCGGTGCACGGCGTCGCGCGTCAGGTTTTGGGCTACCCAGGCTTCCTGCTGGTCGCGCTCGGGGATGGCGTGCACGGCGGAGATGTGATTTCCGCGCATGTCGGCCCACTCACCGGCTACGAGGATGATCTCTTCTCCGTTGAGGGCGACGGTCGCGTGGCGATCCCATACACGCACGGTGGTGGAGTCGTCTTTCACCTGCACGGAGGCGCTGCCGGCATGGAGGGCCACGGTGCCTTGGGGGGTTTGAATCGTGATGGGCGTCAAATGGAAAGGCACGAACGCCTGCAGCCAAACGCGGCCGCTTTCCAGCGTGATCGTGGGTCCTCCGAGAGCTTCCGGCCGATCGGATACGTCGTTGAGCGTGAATTGCGTGTTTGCATCCAGGCGCGCGTTGCCGTCGTCATTGAAGATGACGGTCGCTTCGCCGTCTTCCGTGCGGAAGACCGATCCCGTCGTAAGACGCAGGTCGCTATATACTTGTTGCCACAATCCTTGCTGGAGCATCAGCACGCTGCCGCGCGTGGGTAATATCAGCACCGATGATTCGGCGATGGTGTGCGGCGCCAAAAACAAGAAGGGGCTCGCCCGCAACACCAGCATCACTACCGCAAAGGCGGCGGTCCATTTGAAGAACGACAACCCCAAAGAAGGCTTGGTATCGGTAAGACGTTCAAGGATGGAGGCGCGCAGAGAGGACGTTTGTGCCGGGGTCGCCGTCAAAAACGCACGCACTTTGTCGAGCACGTTCACCGCACCGGAAGGAGAAAGTTGTTCGCCGATTCTGGCCCAAACGGCCTGCTTCTGGCTTTTCGAAGGGGTTAAGATGTGTCCTACTTGCTTTAAGGCTTCCTCCGAAGGCAGGCGCTGCCGTACCATGCCAAAAACCCGTTCTTTCTGCCCATGGGAGGGCTTTAACGAGCTTTCGAGCCGGCGTAGCAGGGAGTCTGCATCCATGTCGTAGGATAAAACGGGGGAAAAGGCGCTGTGTTACGCGAAGAAATCGTTTTCGGGCGGCAAAATCCCCTCCAATTTGCGCAGTGCCCGCAACTTGAGGATGCGCACGCCCCCCTCCGTCATGCGCAGCACGCGCGCCGTTTCGGAGTGGGGAAGGCCGCTGATGAACGTAAGCAACAGCACTTCGCGGTAGCGCTTGGGCAGCTTGTCGACGGCCGCCCGTACCATGCGCAACATGTCTTTGTGGTGCGTGCGTTCGTCGGCACGGCTGAAACGATCGGGGTCTTCCATGGTCTCGGGCATCTCTTCCGTAATGCGCTGTGCCCTCCAGGCATCGATTACCGCGTGCCGGGCGATGCGAAACAGCCAGGCGCCGAAGGGCACCGATTTATGCAAATGATAGGTATGCAATTTCTCCCACATTTTCACGAACACCTCGGCCGTTACGTCCTCCGCGACCTCGGCAGGCAGGCGAAAGGCGGCATAGCGGTACACCGGCTGAAAGAAGTGGTCGTATAGTTTGGCAAAGGCATCGCTGTCGCCCCCCTGCGCCTTTTGGACGAGAGCCTGGAGATCCTGTTCTGTAAGGGGGGAGGGTTCCATGGGTGAATCGACCTGGAGAAAGCCAGTATAGAGGAGAACGGACGACTCGACATTTCGTTTCGTCGTGGTATTCTCGCGCGGCTATGTACGACATTACGGATCTCAAGCCCGGCCGTGCCATCAACCTCGACGGTGAGCCCTTCATCGTCATTTCGTCCGTGTTCGGCCGCAAGAGCCAGTCGAAGGCGAACATGCAGTGCAAACTGCGCAATTTGAAGTCTGGGGCAGTCGTGGCCCGCAACTTCCAGGGCTCCGAGAAGATCGAGCCCGCCGACGTGGGCTATCGCAAAGTGCAGTACCTCTTCAACGACGGCAATGCTTATACGTTCATGGACTTAGAAAGTTACGACCAATTTTTCCTGAACGCCGACGTGATCGGCGAAACCTCGGGCTACTTGGTCGAAGGAGGAGAAGTGGATGCCCTGATGTTTGAAGGCAATCCCATCGGCATTCAGCTCAAGTCCACGGTCGACTTGAAAGTGGTGGAAACCATGCCCGGCGTGAAAGGCGATACGGCCACGGGCGGCAACAAGCCGGCCAAGTTGGAAAGCGGACTCACGGTCAACGTCCCGCTCTTCATCCACGAAGGCGAAAAGGTAAGGATCAACACGGAGACGGGGTTGTATATGACACGCGTCAGTTAACGGCGCTTGGGGAATTTGCTGGAGAAGCGCGCATTGAGCGAGCGGATTTTCTTCGGGAGATCCAGGATTTCGATGACGTCGAGGCGTTCATCGATTCCTTTGATTTGTCGCTGCAAAATGTCGTGGTTTACCTCCCCTCTTTCTTGTAGTGCGTCCACTTTTCCCGCCAACGATTCCACTTTCGCTTCAACGCCGTCGATTCTTTTCGATAGTGCTTTCTTCGTATTGCTGATGTCTTTCAATAGCACTACTTGCATGTCGGCCATTTTTTGTTCGCTACTTTTTATCTGCTGCAAGATATCCCTCTTCATATCTGCCATGAACGTAAGGATGCTCTGCAAAGTGGTCTCGGGAGGATTGGTCATAGAAAACAGGAGGAAGGGAATAGAATGGTTCTTCGCGCTTCCTGATCTTCTACTACGGGTGTTCGTCGTGGGATTCGCACTGTAAATCCCAACGTGATGTTCGCGCAATAGCCTGCAAACACTAAAATCCGGAACATCATACTTTCCTCTTCCATAAGCCAAAATTCCGGTTCTACTGCGACGTAGAACAGCCAAGAACTCCGCTTGTGTTTTAGGCGAGCAACTGACGGAGTAGTTCGTTGACTTTCGCGGGGTTCGCTTGGCCTTTGCTCTCCTTCATCACCCAGCCGACGAGTGACCCGAAGGCGGCTTGTTTTCCGGCCTTCACGTCTTCGACGGCCTTGGGGTTGGCATCGATGGCGCGTTGCACGAGTTCCTTGATGGCGCCGTCATCGCTGATTTGCTTCATGCCGCTTTCGTCGATGATCGTCTTTGCACCCTTACCCGTTTCTACCATCTTGATAAGCACGTCTTTACCGGCATTCGCCGAGATCGTGCCGTCGTCGATGGCTTGCACGAGCTCCAGAAGTGCTTCGGCATTCGGTCCATCAGCGGCAGTTTTATCCAGACCTTTCAGGGCGCCTTGCAGCTGCGTGAGCACCATGCCCGATGCGCGCTTGGCGTCGCCCGTTTTGTCGTGGACGGCATCGAACAGCCTTCGCAGCACAGCGTCATCCAATAATTGTTTCGCTTGCGCCGCTTCCAGGCCGAGCGACACGTATTTCTCGCGCTGTTCCTTGGGCAGCAAGGGGAGCGATGCGCGCTGTTCCTCGATGAACGCCTGCGCAAATTCCAGCGGCGGCAAATCGGGCTCGGGGAAGTAGCGATAGTCCTGGGCGTCTTCTTTCTCGCGCAGTACGCGCGTCTTTTCCTCGTCATCCATCCAGCCGACCGTGATGTTCGTCTTGAGCGGGCCGCCGTTTTGTTCCCACGCTTGGCGTAAGCGTTTTTCCTCGTACTGCAGCGCTTTTTCGAGTGCCTTGAAGGAATTCAAGTTTTTAATTTCGCTGCGGGGATTCAACTTCTCCGTGCCTTTTTCACGCAGGGAAATGGACGCGTCGAAGCGCATCATGCCTTTGAACATGTCTGCGTCCGAGGAACCGACGGAGATGAGGATGCGACGCAGTTCCTCGGCAAAGGCCACGGCTTCATCGGCGTTACGCAGGTCCGGCTCGGTGACGATTTCCATGAGCGGCGTGCCCGCGCGGTTGTAATCGCAAAGAGTCGAGAGCCCGCGGTGCGTCAGCTTGCCGGCGTCGTTCTCCACATGCAGACGGGTGATCTTACAAACTTTGGATTCGATGTGACGGCCGCTCGTATCGGTTAAGTCGTAGGCCACTTCGCCTTTGGATGCCAGCGGGAAATCGTACTGCGAAATTTGAAAGCCGGAAGGCAGGTCCGGATAGAAGTAATGCTTGCGGTCAAAGTGCGAGTGTGGGTTCACTGTGCACTTGAGCGCCAACGACATGCGCACGGCCTTGAGGATGGCATCATTGTTGGCAACCGGCAGCGTGCCCGGATGACCCATGCACACGGGGCACACGGTCGTATTTGCCTCTTTGCCAAATGCATCATTATCGCACCCGCAGAACATCTTCGTCCGGGTGTTCATCTGGGCGTGCACTTCAAGGCCGATGATGGCTTCCAGTTCAACTGACATACTGCTTGGATTGGAGAATGCTTATCGAGGAGGTTTTGAGCGGTGCCGAAGGGCCGACTTGCCCCTCGTAGCCCTCGGGGCGGAGTGGGGTGATGGCTTCCAGTTCAGCCATAACGAAAGCAGGGTAGGGGGTGGAATTCGGTCGTGCAATGGGAAATGACCTAGATCGTCTCCATCGGCGTTGCTGCCGTCACCGCCACTCCTTCCGCAGGATAATCCACGATCAACACCCCATCCAAGTGATCGACTTCGTGCTGCACCACGCGCGCGTCGATGCCTTCCAGTTTGCGCTCCTGGCGGTCGCCTTTTTTATCGGTGAATTGCACGACGATGGAGGTGGAGCGGCGCACGTTTTGCCATAAGCCCGGCAGACTGAGACAGCCTTCTTCCGCCACGTCGGTTTCTTGGCTTTTCATCAAGATGTCCGGGTCGATGAGCGCCGTCAATCGCCCGCCGCGTCCGCCGATTTTGGCGAGGCAGAGGCGGATGGATTGGTCGATTTGCGGAGCCGCCAGCCCCAGTCCGTCGGCCTTCTTCACGGTCGCTTCCATATCTTTGATAAGCGCCAACGTCTCTTTGGTCACCTTGCCCACGCGCTTGGTTTTCGCGCGCAAAACGGGTGAATCGGCGCCGGTGACGATGGGGAGGACGGCCATCGCGGCCAGTATACATCACCAACCCACCTTTTTCGGGGCCATTCCCATCGGTTTTGCGAACTTCGGCGCCTGTGTTTGATTTACGCTGGCCCGCCTGCGGAGTTCATCCATGGATAGGATCTTTGCCCCGTCGAGCATGCGCAGCAGCGCTTGTGCGGTCAAAAGAACGTCCGGCAGCGCGCGGTGACGGTTGGCAGGCATCTGCAGTTGGAATTTCTCGCAGAGGGTATCTAAGTTATGCCGAAAGGCCGTGGGATACAGGCTCTGGCTGAGCTTCATCGTGCATAGGCACTCGGGCAATTCCACGTACCCCCAGCAGGCTTCCTTCTCTACTTCGAGGAATCCCATGTCGAACGCGGCATTGTGCGCCACGAGCGTGGAGCCTTTCGCGAACTCTAAAAATTGCGGCAGTACGGTCATGATCGTGGGTGCGTCTGCCACCATGGAATCCTCCACGTGGTTGATCTGTTTTACCTCCCAAGGAATCGCCCGTTCGGGGTTTACAAAAGTACTGAACGCCGACTCCTCCAGAATGCGTCCATCCTCCACGCGCACGGCCGCGATTTCCACCACGCGGTGCCCTTTCTTGGGGTCCAAGCCGGTGGTTTCCACGTCGAAGACGGTGAGCGTGGGCAGAGCCATGGGAAGCACACTGTAGCGCACGAAAAAGTCGATGCCATTGATTCGTTTGGCAACTGGTGGTGCCCTATACTCTGGGCATGAAACGCAAGGACGGCATCCCCCTCGACACGGTCTTGAAGAAGCTCGAAAAGCTCTACGATCCGCCGAGGACGTTCCTCCATTATCGCACACCTTTGGATCTTCTAGTCGCGGTGATTTTGAGCGCTCAGTGCACCGATGCCCGGGTGAACATCGTCACGAAAAAGATCCTCTATCCCAAGTATAAAAAGGCTGAGGATTATTTGTCTGTCCCGCGGGAGGAATTGGAAAAAGATGTCCACTCGTGCGGTTCGTACCGGATGAAGGCGAAGCACATTCAAGAGACGTGCGCCATGCTCATCGAATTGCATGGCGGGAAGGTGCCGAAGACGATGGAGGAATTGACGGCGCTTAGAGGCGTCGGGAGGAAGACGGCGTCGGTGGTGCTGGCGGCAGCGTTCGGCATCAACGAGGGCATCGCGGTGGATACGCACGTGATCCGTTTATCGAGACGTTTGGGATTATCCGATAGCAAAGACCAGGGCAAGATCGAGGTCGATTTGATGGCGGCGGCGCCACGGGAACGATGGAGAGATGTGACGGTGCTCCTGATCAGCCACGGCCGCGCAGTGTGTACGGCTTTGCGGCGGAAGTGTGAGGTTTGTGTGTTCAAGGAAGAGTGTCCTTCGTCGCTCGTGAAGGGGAGGAAGGATTTGGCGGAGGCGGGGGCGAAGAAAAAGATCGGCAAGAAATCGATCTAAAAAGCACCCCGTTTCCGAGGTGCTCCGCGTCTATGAAGGGGAAAAAGTTGGTATGACTTATTCCGCGTCGCCCACGAAGTCGTAGGCGAAGGCGCCGTGCTCGTGCATGTCCATGCCTGTCAGTTCCACTGCCGGGGTGACACGCAGGCCGATGGCTGCCTTGATGAGCATCCAGAAGGCCGTGGAGCCGATGATTACGAACAGGCCCACGCTCAGTACGCCGATAGCCTGCGTGACGAGCAGGTCGGTGCCGCCGCCGTAGAAGAGGCCGTCGAAGGCGCCGACGGAGCCTGCTTTGGTGGCGAAGAGTCCTACTGCCAACGTGCCGAAGACGCCGTTGACCAAGTGCACGGGTAGCGCGCCGACGGGGTCATCGATCTTCAGTTTTTCGAATACCGGTCCCATGCAGAAGCTGAGCCAGCCTGCTAAGCCGCCGATGATCCCCGCGCCCACCATCGAGACCGCGTTGCAGCCTGCCGTGATGGCGACCAGTCCCGCCAGAGTGCCGTTCAGGATGACGCCGAGATCCGGCTTATGGGCGATCCACGAAGCGGCCATGGCCGTGAGGAGTCCCATGCAGCCCGCGAGCATGGTGGTGGCGCACACGTGGGCGATGGCCGAGGGGTCGGCCGCCATGGTGCTGCCGGCGTTGAAGCCGAACCAGCCGACCCACAGGATGAAGGCGCCGAGCACTGCGATGGACATGTTATGCGGG
>CAYTNJ010000004.1:0-26544 GCA_964439155.1 uncultured Candidatus Peribacteria bacterium
ACGATCGTAGAGCGCTCCACGTGCGGCTGCATTGCCTTCCAGCGCGCGAAGCTGTCCGGGCCTTCCACCGTGAGCACCGGTCCGCGGTGATCGCTGCGCGGGCAGCACACGGCGTGGCGCTCGGCGGCGTACAGGCAGGCGAGCATCTCTTCCAAAAATCCTTCGGTCACGACGGTATCGCTGTTCAAAAGCAAAATGTCGTTGTCGCTGTCATCATGTAGTACCGCGGTGTTACACGTCTTCACGAAGCCCAAATTCTCATCATTGCGGTGATAGAACACCTGCGCATGCCCCCTCATGGCGTCGATGATCGCGCGCTCCATGTCGGGCTCGGGGCCGGCGTCGTTCACGATCAAGATCTTGTGCCGGGCATCGATGTGTTTGAGACAGGATTCGATGCACCGCACGGTCGCGGGCACGTCACGATACACGGGGATGACGACGGTGACGGCTTTGGCTTGCGTCATGCGCAAACACTACGGTCAGGGCCGCGACGCGTCCACCCATAAAACATTGCAGCCGATATGCTCTTTTTTGGTATACCCGCGCTCCTCGAGCTTGCGTTCCTTCTCGAGATGCTTGGGCATGTCGCTAAAGTAATCTTCGGTGAGGACGATCCGCGGACGGAAGCGGTCGAAATCGAGCCCGTCGAGCACCTCCTTATCCATGGCCTCGGCGTCCACGAGCAGCATGCCGAACGAGGATGGGCATGCGTGTTCTTCCAAGATAGTCGTGAGCAAGTCGACTTCCACCTCCAGGCTGTCTGCGCTCCTGTGCATGTCGAACCACTGGTTGTCATCGGTGCAGAGCGTGCTCACGGCGAGATTGTCGTTCTTCCCAAGATACAGGGGCATGGTGCCGGCGCGGTCCGCGCAGGCCTTCTGCACGCAGCGCACACGCGGATTCTCAGTATGCAGCGCCGAAAGACGCAAAAACAGCCCGGGGTGCGGCTCTATCAGAATGCCGCCCCAACCTTCGCGCAGAAAGAGGAGCGAGTTTGACAGGTACGATCCGTCATGCGCGCCGACTTCCACCAAAAAATGCGGATCGCTCCGGCGAATGTACTTCCGCAGGCGCGTCGCTTCGCCGTGCTGCGAGGGGTCTTGCTCCGAACGAACGTGCTGGCGGCGGAGGAGTGAGAGTATGCCCATAGCTACAGCCCGAGGTCGGGAGCGACTTTCTGCATCGCCTCCAACGTGATCCCCACGAATTCGTCCAAGGGAATGCCGAGCAGTTCCTCGCACTTCTTGATCTGCTCTCTATCCACTTGTGCAGCAAAACCCTTGTCCTTGAGTTTTTTCTTGATGCTGCTCACTTCCACGTCAAAGAGCTGCTTACTGGGGCGCACCAAGGTGACGGCGATGATGAAACCCGTGAGCTCGTCCACGCAGTACAAGGCTTTGCGCAGCATGGTGTCGAGCGGGTAGGTCTCCCCGTACATCGAGGCGTAATGCGCGCGGATATCCGCAAGCAGTTCGGCAGGCGCATCGATCGTCGCGAGCAATTGCTCGAGGGTTTCCCCGCAATGCTTCTCGGCGTCTTTCTCCAAGCGGTCCCAATCCAAATCGTGGAGCATGCCGGCCACTTTCCACGTTTGTTCATCTCCCCCAAAGCGCTTGGCCAAGGCTTCCATTGCGACTCCCGTGGCAATCAAATGCATCTTCGTCTGGTTCGTGTGTTCCTGCAAAAGAGTGTGCGCGGCAGGCAGAAGATGGCCGTAGGAGACGTGTTGAAGGAGAGAGTTCGCAGGCATGACGGGCAGAGCGGCAGGGGCAGCGGGGCGCATGGCATCCGGCGTACGCGCTTCGTGTTGAGGCTTCACGATGGGGAACAGTACGACGTCGCGCAGGTTTGCCTGTTGCGTGAGTAACGTCACGATGCGATCAACACCCATGCCCCAACCGGAGCACGGCGGACAACCGTATTCGAGCGCCGTCACATAGTCGTCGTCTTTTCTATGGGCATCCGCATCACCCGATCCCGAGGCTTTCGCCTGCTGCTCGAAGCGTTCGCTCTGGTCCACGGGATCGACTAACTCCGAATACGCGTTCACGATTTCCCAACCGCCAACCACAAGCTGGAAGCGGTCGGTGACAGCCGGGTTCTCATCGTTGCGCCGGGCAAGAGGGGACAAGTCGATCGGATGCTTCGTGATGAACGTCGGCTGCACGATCGAGGGGCGGCTCACCTTCTTATCTAACTGGTCGATCAAGTTGCCGCGGCCCAGTTTTTCTACCGGCACATCCAGCTTGATGCCTTTCTGTTCCATGGCTTTGCGCAGGGCTGTAGCGGAATCATGCTCGTGGATATTTATGCCGCAGGACTGCTCGATCGCCTCGGCCAACGTAAGCACGGGCCAGTCGCCTGCAAAGTCCACGTCGATCAACGTTCCATCGCGGTCGGGAATTTTCGCCTTCGTCGTCCCAAAAGTTTTCGGGAGCAATTCCTGGAACATCTCCTGCGTGAATCGCATGTTCGCCTCAAAGTCCCAGTATGCAGCGTAGTGTTCGCACATGGTGAACTCCTGCAGATGGCTCGGGTCCATGCCTTCGTTGCGGAACACGGGTCCGATGGAGAACGTGCGATCAAAGCCGCCGACAAGCGCCTCTTTTTGATGTGTCTCCAGGGCTATTCTCAAATACACGTCCAAATCGAGAGCGTTGTGATGCGTGGAAAAAGGAGTCGCAAGCGCACCCGAGGCCGCATTCACGAGCACCGGCAAATCCAGCTCCACGAAATCCTGCTTCCAATAAAACTCGCGCATAGACCGGATGAACATGCTGCGTGCAAGGAAGCGATCAAACGCCTCGCGGTTGCTCATCAGATCCAAATACCTCTGGCGGTAGGCGGTCTCGCGGTCCTGCAACCCATGCCACTTCTCCGGCGGCTGGCGCATGGCCTTGCTGAGCATGTGCCACTTCTTCACGGCAACAGTCGGCTCGCCTTTCTGCGTGGCAAAACGCTCGCCCTCCACACCGATGAAGTCGCCAAGATCCAAGAGCGTCAAAATTTCCTCATATGCTTTCTTTCCGATGATTTCTTCCTTAAAGGCAATCTGCATCCGGCCCGTGTGATCCTGAAGAGTAGCAAACGTAATCTTCCCCATGTCGCGGAACAGCACCAAGCGTCCGGCCACTTTCAATTTTGCCCCGTCCTTGGCTGCTTTCGCATCATCTAACGTATGCGAGCGGTCAAACTTCGCGGCATACGGAATCTCCCCGCGCTTGCGGAGCTCTGCGACTTTGGCTTGGCGGAAGGGGTCGGGGGACATGGGGGTATTCTAATGAAGAATGGGCAATGTTGAAACAGCGTTGTCCGAACCGACGCACAAAAAAGCACTTGCCCGCTCTCACTCTAAGGTATATGATATTATCATATGATATTTTCCTATTATTTTGTATGACCACCATCTCCGTGCCTCTCTCCGCAGATTTGTTGAATGCCCTTGAAACGTTCGTCTCTCAGGGAAAAGCTTCGAATAAAGCCGATGCTGTCCGCAGAGCAATCAAGTACTACCTTGAGCAGCAGGCAGTGGAAGACGTGCTAGAGGCTAGCAAGGAACCTCGGCTTTCCGGTAATCTTCGCGACCTCGCAAAAAAGTTATGATCAAAATTTTCTATACACCGAAGTTCATCCGGCACTATAAAAAATTACCTGAGACTCTGCGGATAGAAGTTGAAGAGAAAGTCGAACTATTTCGCAAAGATCCCCAGGATTCTTCATTGAAATTTCATAAGCTGAAAGGAAAATTGAAAGGGTATTCCAGTTTTTCGGTGAATTATGCCTATCGGATCATTGTGCAAGAGGATGCGAAAGGAGTCTATGCCTTGCTCGCAGTAGGGGATCATGACGTGTATAAATAAAGAGATTCTCAAGGCTTGAGCACCCAATCGGGGTATCGAACACCCGCCTCGTAAAAGAGCGGGTGTTTTTGTGTGACAATCTTGTCTTCAAGAACCTGTTGACCCCACCGAAAACCCCTGTAAAGTATCCGCACTCCCAAGGTTTCTTGGGTCACTTGCGTTCTAGCGAGCCTTCGCCACTTAAAGCGAACAAGCCCGCCAGAGGAACCTACAAGTGCTTACCCCATGGAGCTCTCCCATCGAGAGCGTAGTGGGGACGCCCATCTCTCTCCTATGCCAGTCGGTCTCATTGCTCGCAAAGTCGGCATGTCTCGCGCCTTCCTCGAAAACGGGGAAACGGTTGCCGTGACCTTCCTTAAAGTCGAGCCCAACATCGTCGTTCGCACCAAATCCACCGAAAAGGACGGCTACAACGCCGTCGTGCTCGGCATCGGCTCCAAGCAGTGGAAAAGCCGCAAGGGAAAGGAGAACACGCGCTACGCCGTGCAGAAGGAGTGGAAAGTCGACTCGCTCGACGGACTCGAGGCCGGCAAAACCGTGACCGCCGAGGCCATTCCCCAAGATTCTCTCGTCACCATTTTGGCCGTATCCAAAGGAAAGGGCTTCCAGGGTGTCGTGCGCAGGCACGGCTTCCGCGGAGGCAAGGCTTCCCACGGTTCCCACTTCAAGCGCGAGCCGGGCTCCATCGGTATGCGCGCCGATCCGGGCCGTATCTTCAAGGGCCACCGCATGGCCGGTCACATGGGCATGGAGAACATGACCCTGCATCACCGCTCGGTGGTGCTTACGGACCACGCCAAAAACCTTATTGCCATCAAAGGACCCGTTCCCGGCCCCGCCGGTTCCGCGGTGTACATCACTCTTGAACCCTCTTCCGACAAGAAATAATCTTCCTCTTTATGAAGCTCGATATCTTCTCCGCCACCGGCACCAAGAAGGAAGGCATGGACCTGCCGGAGGATCTCTTCGGCGCCCCGGTCAACTGGGGTCTCATGCACCAGGCCGTGATCTTGCAGCAATCCAACCGCCGCGCTCCCATCGCCCATGTCAAAACGCGCGGAGAAGTGGTGGGTTCCACCAAAAAGCTCTTCGCCCAAAAGCACACCGGCCGCGCCCGTCGCGGTCCCGGTCGTTCCCCGGTACTCAAAGGAGGTGGCAAGGCCTTCGGCCCCCGCAACGATGCCAACTTCATCAAGGCCATGCCGCAGAAAATGCGCCATGCGGCCCTGCGCTCCTGTTTGTCACTCCAGGCCGAAAAAGGCGGTATCTTGCTGCTCGAAGACTATCCCGATGACGTCAAAACCAAGAACCTCGCAGTTCTCCTCCAGAAAATGAGCGTCGAACACGGCCGCCGCGCCCTCATCGTGTTGCCGGGCAAGCACCGCGGTCTCCAGATGTCGTCGCGCAATATCACGGGCGTCAAAGCCATCCAGGCCGCCTACTTAAACCCGGAGGACGTGCTCAATTCCCGTAAGATCGTCTTCTTGGTCGACGCCATCAAAGTCGCCCAGGAGACCTTCGGCAAGGACGCAACCAAGCGCGAGAAGTCCCCGGAGAACAAGGAGGAGAAAGCTCCCAAAGCCAAAAAGACCCCCAAAATCATCAAGAAGACGACTAAGAAGACTTCCACCAAAGCCTAATTATGGACCTCACCCGCGTCATCGTCGGCCCCGTCATCACGGAAAAGTCCGAGCGCCTCAAAGAGAATCGCGTGTACGTGGTGCAAGTCGATCCCCAAGCCACCAAAGTGGACGTGAAGAAGGCACTCAAGTCCTTCTACGACGTCGAAGTCACCTCCGTCCGCGCCATGTACATCCGGGCGAAAAAGCGGGCCGTAGGCGCCGGTAAAGAAATCAGCAAGCGCAAGGCAGGCAAGCGCATGATCATCACTCTCGCACCCAAGAGCAAAGCCCTCGACATCGTTTCCTTCAAGACCGTCTGATATGCCTATCAAGCACCAAAAACCACCGACTCCCGCGCGGCGCCAGATGACGGTGGCCGACTTCTCGGACTTAAGCAAGAAGCGCCCCGAAAAGTCCCTCGTCCGCGGCAAGCAGCGCATCTCCGGCCGCGACAGCGCCGGCAGAGTGTCTGTGCGTCATCGCGGCGGCGGACACAAGAGGTTGCTGCGTGACATCGACTTCCGCCAAACCGACAAGCACGGCATCCCGGCGACGGTGGTGGCCCTCGAGTACGATCCCAACCGCTCCGCCCGCATCGCCCTCCTGCACTATATCGACGGCGAAAAGCGCTACGTCTTGGCGCCCCAGGGCTTGAAAGCCGGCGACCAGGTGGTCAGCGGCGAGCGCACCAAGGTGAAAGTAGGCAACCGCATGCAGCTGCAGCACATCCCGGTGGGCTACAAAGTGTTCAACCTGGAGATGCAAGCGGGCAGGGGAGGTCAGATCGTCCGCTCGGCGGGCACCTCCGCAACCCTCGTCGGCTTCGACGGCGACTTCGCCCTCGTGGAATTGCCCAGCGCCGAAATGCGCAAGTTCCGCAAGGAGTGCTCCGCCACGATCGGCACCGTCTCCAACCCCGATCATAATTTGATCACCATCGGTAAGGCCGGTCGCCAGAGGTGGCTCGGCAAGAAGCCGAACGTGCTCGGTACCGCCATGAACCCGGTCGATCACCCGCACGGAGGTGGTGAAGGTCACACGTCCATCGGTCTCAAGGCTCCCAAAACGCCCTGGGGCAAGAAGGCCTTCGGTGTCAAAACCCGCAAGCGCAAGAACCGCTCCGAAGATCTGATCGTCCGCCGCCGCTTCCGCAAAAAGAAGAAGTAAATACTGTCCTCTGTCCACTTTCCTCTGTCCACTTTCCACTCCTATGTCACGCTCCCTCAAGAAAGGCCCCTACGTCGACGAGAAGCTCATGAAAAAAGTGTTGAGCATGATCGCCAAAAGCGAGAAGAAGATCGTCAAGACGTGGGCACGCAACTGCGACATTCCGCCGGAGTTCGTGGGCTTCACCTTCGCCGTCCATAACGGCAAAGAGTTCCCCCCGGTGTACGTGACGGAGCAGATGGTGGGTCACAAGCTGGGCGAGTTCTCCTGGACGACCAAGTTCAAAAACCACGGTGGCAAGGCCGCCGCGGCCGAATCCAAAGGTCCTCCCTCCGCCGGTCCCGCTCCCTCGGCCCCCGCAGCCGCTCCCAAGAAGTAATTAACCCGCCCACTCCTCCACTCCCATGAAAGCCTATCTCCGCTCCGTCCGCATCGCGCCCAAGAAAGCGAACCTCATCGCCAAGATGGTCCGCGGCATGCCCGTAGCCGGAGCGATCGAGTCGCTGCGCCGCACCAATAAGAAGGGCGCCCGCCTGATCGAAAAGCTGCTCCAGTCGGCAGTCGCCAACGCGCATCACAACGACTCTCAGCACGCCTCCGACCTGATCATCAAGACCATCGTCGTGAACCAGGGCACCGCTTACCAGCGCGGCATCCCCATGGCCCGCGGTCGCACGCGCCCGATCAAGAAGTTCTTGAGCCACATCACGCTCACCCTCGGCATCGCCGATGCAGACGAGAAGACGGCACGCACCCGCAAAACCCGCAAGGAGCAGAAGAAAGACGCTTCACAAAAGGGGAAAACTCCTGTAAAAAAGTCCGGCTCTAAAAAGAAAGTTGATTCTCCCGCTACCTCGGCGAAGTCCGCATACGTAGCCGGGTCCTCTTCCGCCTCCTAATCTATGGGTCAGAAAGTGAACCCCAACGGCTTCCGTATCGGCATGACCCACATGTGGCCGTCCACGTGGTTCGCGCGCGGCAAGAAGTATCGCGATCTGCTGCTCCAGGACGTGCAGATCCGCCGCTACATCATGGATAAAATGAAAGAGGCAGGTATCAGCGCCATCGAGATCGAGCGCGGCAAGAAGACGTCCGTCGCCATCCAAAGCAGCAAGCCCGGCGTGATCATCGGCAAGCAGGGCGCCGCCATCGAAGAACTCAAGAAAGATCTCGAGCGTCGCTTCGGAGGATCCTTCGAAGTCGACATCAAAGAACTGCGCAACCCCGACGCCGACGCGCACGTGATCGCCGAAACCATCCAAGGTCAGATCCAACGCCGCATGCCCTACCGCCGCGCCTGCAAGATGGCGATCGAAAAAGGCATGCAGTCCGGAGCCCTCGGCATCAAGGTGTCCGTGTCCGGACGCTTGAACGGCGCCGAAATCGCGCGCTCCGACATGTTCAAAGACGGCAACATTCCTTTGCAGACCCTGCGCGCGGACATTCAGTTCGCCACACGCCATGCCGTCACCAAGTACGGCACCATCGGCGTGCAGGTGTGGGTCTTCAAGGGCATGGTGTTCAAAAACGTCCAACAGGCCCAGTCCTCCGCTCTCACTCCCAAAGCTGCCTAACCTCTTATGTTAGAACCCAAGAAGATCAAGCATCGCAAGCAGCACCGCAATAGGGGAGCCTTCTCAGGCAATGCCCAGCGCGGCGCGCGTCTCGCGTTCGGCTCCATCGGCCTCAAGGTGATCGAAGGCGGCGAGCTTACGGCCCGCCAGATCGAAGCGGCCCGCAAAGCGATGACGCACGCAGTGCAGCGCGGTGGCAAAATCTGGATCCGCGTGTTCCCCCACACCCCCGTCACCCGCAAAGCCGCCGAAGTCCCGATGGGAGCCGGCAAAGGTAACCCCGAGTACTACTCCGTCATCCTCAAGCGCGGCGCCATGTTGTTCGAAATGGACGGTCTCCCCGAAAAGACCGCCCGCGAAGCACTCCGCCTCGCGAGCCACAAGCTGCCACTCAAGACGAAAATCGTCAGCTCCATCGTGGCCGCTCCCTCTTCCGCCGCTTAAATCTCTATGGCTATCGCCCACACCGCCACCGAGCTCCGCAAGATGCAGAAAGACGATCTTCAGAAAGAGATCGCATCCGCGCAGTCCTTCGTCGCCAAGATGCGCCTCGGCATCGGCATGCGCAGCGAGAAGAACACTTCCGACTACCGCATCCGCCGCAAAGATTTGGCCCGCATGCTCACCGTGTGGCAGGAGGTATACGCCAATGATGTGTCCAGCGAGAAGCCCGCAAAATCCGCGTTGAAAAAGCCGACCAAAGCCAGTAAAGTTCCTGCCCAATCCAAGCCCTCCTCCGCCGTATGATCCGCAAAACAGGCATCGTCACATCGGCAAAGATGACTGGCACCGTCACGGTGACCGTCCATCGTCAGGTGGTGCACAAGCTCTACAAGAAGGGCTACCGCGTCAGTAAGAAGTTCCTCGCGGATTCCAAGGGCTTCGATCTGCGCGCCGGCGACCAAGTGGTGATCGAAGAGTGCCGCCCCCTCTCCAAAAACAAGCACTTCAAGGTCCTTGAGATCGTGAAGCAGGCCGCGAGAGTGAGCGAGCTGGCCGAAGAAAAGACCCTCGCCGAAGCCATCAACCGCACCAAGCAAGCACCCGACGCCGCTGAAGAGTCTGACACCCCCTCCAAATGATCCAGCATACGACCTACCTCACCGTGGCCGACAATACGGGTGCCAAGCAGTGCATGTGCATCCGCGTACTCGGCGGCACCAGAAGGCGCTACGCCAAGATCGGTGACGTGATCATCGTGGCCATCAAAGATGCCGAACCCCGCGGTACCGTGCGCAAGAAGGCCG
The DNA here is from genome assembly GCA_964439155.1 of uncultured Candidatus Peribacteria bacterium. Taxonomy (GTDB): domain Bacteria; phylum Patescibacteriota; class Gracilibacteria; order Peribacterales; family Peribacteraceae; genus CAYTNJ01. The sequence continues at coordinate 9,474 of CAYTNJ010000004.1, forward strand.
TGGAGCATGCCGTGGTAGTACGCATGAAGCATCCGACCCGCCGCAAGGACGGCTCCGTTATCCGCTTCGACGACAACGCCTGCGTCATCATTCAGAAAGACGGTATCCCCAAGGGAACCCGCGTCTTCGGACCGGTCGCCCGTGAGCTGAGAGGCAAGGGGTACCAAAAGATCATCTCCCAAGCCCCCGACGTTTTATGAAGATCCATGCAGGGGACTCTGTCCTCGTGATCACCGGCAAAGATAAGGGCAAGCAAGGCACCGTCACGCGCGTGCTGCCGCTTAAAAACCGCGTCGTGGTGGAAGGCATCAACATGCGCACCCGTCACATCAAGAAGACGGCGCAGGGCCCCGGCCAAAAGCTCAAGTACGAGGCCAGCATTCACGCCTCCAACGTGATGGTGCTCGATCCCAAGACGAAAAAGCCCACACGCGTCGGCTACAAGATCGATGCCAAAACCGGCAAGAAAACCCGCATCGCTCTCGTCAGCGGCGAAGCACTCCCGCTCGTCTCCAAGACCAAGGGCATGCCGGTAAAGAAAGAAGGCAAGAAAGACGACAAGCCCAAGAAAAAGACCTCCGCCGCCGACAAAGGCGCCAAGCATGACGACCAAAAGCCCGCCGTTGAGCAGGCCGCGGAAGTAAAGACTCAGGGTCCCGCCAAGCAACCGTTCTGGAAGAGGGCCTTCAACGCCGAAGTACCCGAGGCCCAAGGCGAAACCCGCAACCGCCAGGAAGAGATCGATAAGAATTCCCCCGCATCCGCCCGCCGTTCCCGTGAAAGTAACGGTTGATTCCCTCTCTTATGTCTTACGTCACTCTCCATGACCGGCTCCGCGGCCCGATCGCCGAAAAGCTCAAGCAGGAGCTCAAGATCGAGAACAAGCACGCCCTCCCGCGCTTGAGCAAGGTGGTGGTGAACGTCGGCCTCAACCGCTCCAAGATGGAAGGCAAGGAAATCCAGGAATACGTCGTGGATTCCTTGAAGAAGATCACGGGTCAAAAGCCCGTCCTGCGCTTGTCCAAGAAAGCCATCTCCAACTTCAAAATCCGCAAGGGCTTGGTAGTGGGTGTCATGGTCACGCTGCGCGGCCGCAAGATGGAGGAGTTCTTGGATCGTCTCGTCAGCTACGTGTTGCCCCGCATCCGCGACTTCCGCGGACTGCCCCTCAAGCTCGACGGCCAGGGCAACTACGCCATCGGCTTGAAAGAGAACACCATGTTCCCCGAAATCCCCTCCGCCGACCTGCAAAAGACCTTCGGCATGCAGATTCAGATCACCACCACCGCCAAAAACGATACCGAAGGCCGGGTGCTCCTGAAGGAAATCGGCATTCCTTTCCGCCCGGATCGCAAGACGGCGGAATCCCTCATGTAAGCCTTTAACTTCCTCTACTTTTCTACTAGACTCCTCCCCCTTGCCGGCCGTAGCTCCCAAAGGAGCGTAGGCTGGTAGAATCCCCCTCCCATGGCTCGCACAGCGATCATCATTCGGCAGCAAAGAGGCATGCAAGCATTCCTCGACGCCAAAGCCGCCGGCAAAAAGCCCGACAAGCCGACGCGCGTGTATAACCGCTGCAAGCTGTGTGCACGCCGCCACGGGTTCATCCGTTTCTTCGGCATCTGCCGCATTTGCTTCCGTGAGCTCGCCTGCAACGGCGACATCCCGGGCATCACCAAGTCTTCCTGGTAATCCGCTCTCCTTTACCTCTCATGTCCATCGTCAACGACCCCATCGGCGACTTGCTCACAAGGCTTCGCAATGCCCAGAGCGCCCGCAAGAGCTTCTGCCGCATCCCTTGGTCGCGCATCAAGCAAGAACTCTGCGAGCTGCTCAAGCGCGAAGGACTCGTCGAGTCCGTGGAAGTAGTGGGGGACGCCCCGTTCCAGGAGATCGAAGTGACGTTCGTCCTCGGCAAAACGCTCACCCTCAAGCGCGAATCCACCCCCGGCCGCCGCATGTATAAGAAGGCGTCCGAACTCAAGCCCGTCCTTCGCGGTTTTGGCCTCGCGGTCATCACCACGAGCGAAGGCCTCCTCACCGACACCGAGGCGCGCAAGCGCAAAATCGGCGGCGAAGTTCTCTGCACCATCTCCTGATATGTCTCGCATCGGACGCAAACCAGTGGCTCTCCCTTCCGGCGTTACCGTAGAGGTACGTAACGGCACCGTCTTCGTGAAAGGTTCCAAGGGCGAACTCAACTACGCCCTCTTGCCCGAGGTATCCCTCAAGATCGAAGGCTCCGAAGTGATCGTGGAGCGCAAGGACGACAGCAATGCCGCCCGCGCCCGCCACGGACTCACCCGCGCACTCCTCGCCAACATGGTCGAGGGTGTGAGCAAGGGCTTCGACAAGCAGATGGAAATCATCGGAGTGGGTTACAAAGCCGCCATCAAAGGAAAGACTCTCGTGCTCAACCTGGGCCACTCGCACCCGATCGACTTTAAAATCCCCGAGGGCATCGAGATCACCCAAGACGAGAAGAACAAGAACCTGATCAAAGTGTCCGGCGTCGACAAGCAGTTGGTCGGCCAGACCTCCGCCGTCATCCGCTCCCTAAGGCCGCCCGAGCCGTATAAGGGCAAAGGCATCCGCTACGTCGATGAAGTTGTCCGCCGCAAGGTCGGTAAGGCCGCTGCCGCCAAGTCCTCGTAATCCACCTCCTCCATGCTCTCCAAAAAGCTCCAGACTCGGCAAGCCCGCAAGCGGCGCATTCGCTCCAAGATCCACGGTACCGCCGCGCGTCCTCGCCTCACGGTGTACCGTTCGCTCACGCAGATCTCGGCTCAGGTGATCGATGACGAAGCCGGCAAGACGATCGTGGCCGTCACGAGCAAGACCGCCAAGGCCAAGCCCAACGTGGAAGGCGCCAAGAAAGTGGGCGCCGAGCTGGCCGCCAAGGCCAAGGAAGCAGGCGTCAAAGCCGTCATCTTCGATCGTAACGCCTATCGCTACCACGGCGCCGTGAAGGCCCTCGCCGACGGCGCGCGCGAAGGAGGTCTCCAATTTTAATTCTTGCAATCCCCAGCCCCAGCCCAAATCCTATGACCGCCAAGAGCACCAACCCCGACAGGCAGCACAGGCGCGACAAGCGCGACCGCGAACCCAGTGAGTTCACGGAAACGACGCTGTCCGTCGACCGCGTCACGCGCGTCGTGAAGGGTGGTCGCCGCATGCGCTTCCGCGCCATCGTGGTGATCGGCAACAAGAAAGGCAAAGTGGGACTCGGCACCGGCAAGGCCAACGAAGTGCAGGCCGCCGTGCAAAAGGCCAACAAAGACGCCCGCCGCCACATGATCCGCATTCCGCTCATGAAGGGCACGATCCCCCACGAAGTGCAGATCAAGTTCAAGGCCGCCAAAATCCGCCTCATCCCGGCTTCCGAAGGAACCGGCATCATCGCGGGCGGAGCGCTGCGCGTGGTCTTGGATCACGCCGGCGTACGCAACGTGCTCAGCAAGCGCTTCGGCACGGGGAACAAATTGGTCAACGCCCAGGCCGCCATCCTTGCCCTCAAGTCGATCAAGCCCCTCAAGAAGGGCATGGCCGATGACGAGCAGGTGGAAGCCAAGAAGCAGGAAGAGCTCGCCAACAAGGACAAACCCGCCGTCACCGAAATCTCGAAAGCCGACGTGGTCAAGCGCCAAGACGCCGCGCGTCAGGCCGGTGTAGAATTGACGGGCGGAGAGGAAGCCTAATCCAACGCCTGCGTCGCCCGACCATGCACCTTAGCGCGGCCATACCTGGCCGCATGAGCGCATAGCGACGCGCTCATCATTTCGGCTCAATCAACCCGCCGAAGTGCGTCACCCAGTAGCCGGCCGAGACGCCGAATCCCACATCGGTGTAGGCTTTTCGCATGATCGCTTCTGGGTGAGTGGGGGATTTGAGCCAGTCGCGCACCGCTTCCTCCGGTGTTTTTTGCCCGCGCGCCAAGTTTTCGCCGAGCATGATGCCGAGCGTGCAGAAGCAGTCCGCCGAATACCGATCGTCGCCGTAGCCGGTAGCCGCAATGCGGTCGCGCAGCGAATTTCCCTGAGGGCTCATATGGCTGAAGAATCCTTCTTCCGACATCTGCCTGGCGTAGGCCTGTGCCGAAACGTTGAGCGCTTCATTTACCTTTAACGGCGCTATACCCTGCTTGGCGCGCACGGCGTTGAGGAGTGAAAGCAACGCGGCCCGGGCTTGTTCGGTGCTTTGCGGTGCAACCGGCGCGGGAGCCTGCTTGGCGGCGGGAGAAGGCATCACCGTCACCTGATCTTTCTTGGAGGAGATGATCTGGTAAATCTGCAGCTTCTGCTCGGCCTGTTCCTTGGCGATGCGCTTTTCCTCGATCACCACGGGGTCGCTCACATCCTTCCACGCGAGCACGGCCCGCACGATGGTCGATGCCTCCGCCCTCGTCACGAAAATCGCGGGGCGCAGCATCTTGTCCTGCGAGGGGAAGAATTGCAGCCGCTCCGCGATGCCGGCATAAGCGCCGAACCAGTCGCCCTTTTTTACGTCTTTGTAGGTGTAAGCCAAATTCTGGGGCAAGCCGAAGGTGAGCACGGTCATCTTGATGAATGCCGCTCTACTCACGTATTCCTGCGGACGCGCGAGCGGAAGATTGGCATCCACGCTGATCACGCCAAAGGTCGCGGCCGCCGCCATCTCGCTTTCAAACCAACTGCCCTCGGGAATATCCAAGAATTTGGGCGCATTCGAAAATACCGGGATCGATGGCATGCGACTGTGCAGCAACGTCGACACGGCCTCCGCGCGCGTGACGGGAGGAAGAGGTTTCGTGAGAGGAGCCGCACTTGCCGCTTGCGTAATGAGCAACGAAGCGAGGAGCAGCCGGTGGCAAAGCGAAAGGAGATTCAATCTCCTTATTATAGCGGAAAACGGGATGTCTAGACAGCTTGACGTAATTTGACTGGAGAAGGAAAAGCTCTATAAATAGCCAAGACTCACAGGGAGTCTCAAGTTTTCACATCCTAGGCATCGGAGGCACCATTGTGGAAGAATACTGCATCTTGGAATGGGGAGAGACATCTGTCTTGCTCAGCAGACTGGATTCGGAAGCCCAAATGCACGTCCTTCTCCGCACGATCACGGACGACATCAAAATGACCAAGCAGACTCTGCACAGTCATTGGCAGTCGATCGTTCTCGGCAAAGTAGGAAAGACCTGGAGAGTGTTGCACATAGGCGGCGCCATGTAAGCCCCGATTGCCTTGGGCGCCTGGGGAAACCTAGGCGCCCGACATTCCCAAACGGGAGCAAAGGCCGGCGGGAACCTTAAAATTCCCCTTTACGAGATAGTGGCTTGCCCCTACTATGCGATCCCGCTTTGGGTAACCGTGTTTTCGGTCGCCCGGGCCTCTATCTCTCGCTCTCCCATGCTGCACAACCTTCGCCCCGCATCCGGCTCCCGCAAGCGCGTTAAGCGCATTGCTCGTGGTAACTCCGGCAAAGGAGGAACCACCGGCGGTCGCGGTACCAAAGGTCAGCACGCGCGCACCGGCAAGGGCATGCGCCACGGTTTCGAAGGAGGCCAGACGCCTCTTTTGCGTCGCCAGCCCAAGCTTGGCGGTTTCCAGCGCCCGCGCTCGGTTCCTTACGAAGCACTCACGTTGATCGCCCTTGAGCGTTCGTCTCTCGCGGCCGGCAGCTACACGCTCGCCGACCTGCGCGACGCGGGATTGCTCACCACCACGCGCCCGGTAAAGTTGCTCGGCAACGCCGGCCTGACCAAGAAGCTCACCCTCGAAGTGCACGCCGCATCCAAGGGTGCCAAGGAAGCCGTCGCCAAATCGGGCGGCAGCCTCACCATCGTGAAGGCGTGATTCTCTCCTGATGTTCACCTACCTGCGTCAGCTCTGGCACACCGAGGATCTGCGCAGGCGGATTCTTGTCACGATCGGACTGCTCGTCGCTTACCGCGTGCTCGCGCACTTGCCGGTGCCGGGTACCGATCCTTTCGCTTTGAACCAATTCCTCACCACTCGTTCCTCGGGTGGCGTGCTCGGAGTCTTCTCCGCGCTCACGGGTGGTTCCATTGATAATTTCTCCGTCGCCCTGCTGGGCCTTGGGCCTTACATCAACGCCTCCATCATCATCCAGCTCTGCACGGTGATCTTCCCCAAGCTCGAAGCCCTCAGCAAAGAAGGCGTGCAAGGTCAGCAGCAACTCAACCGTTACACGCGCTGGCTGGCACTGCCGCTCGCATTCGTCCAGAGCTACGGATTCCTCATGCTGCTCCAGTCGGGCGGCTTAAACTTGATCGACACCACGTTCCCGGGGGTGCTCCTGCCCATGCTGTTTGTGACCACCGGCTCCCTCTTCGTCATGTGGCTCGGTGAGATCATCACCGAAAAGGGCATCGGCAACGGTATCTCCATGATCATCTTCATCGGCATCGTCTCCGACGTCCCGTCTCGCATCGGCGCCATGCTCGCCGGCGGTCAGGACACAGCGGGCCCCTTCGCGCTGTTCGCCATTCTGTCGCTCTTGCTGCTCATCGCCGTCATCATCTTCACCGACGCACACCGCTTGATCCCCCTTACCTACGCCAACCAGGGCGCGGGCCGCGGCGTGCAGGGTTCGCTGCCGATCCGCCTAAACCAGGCCGGCATGATCCCCATCATCTTCGCCGTCTCCCTCATTACGCTCCCGGCCATCGTGGCGCAGTTCATGGCCACCGCCCCCAGGTTCCAGGGTGTGGTCAGCTTCATCAACACGTACTTGAACTCCCAGTCTCCGAGCTATCTGTACATCTTCGTGTACTTCCTGCTCGTGATGGCCTTCACGTACTTCTACGTGTCGGTCACCTTTAAGCCCCAAGATATCGCCGAGTCCATCCAAAAGCGCGGCGGCTTCATCCCCGGCACGCGCCCCGGCCAACAGACGGCCAAGATGCTCGAGAAAGTCTCCAACCGTCTCAACCTGTGGGGAGGTCTGTTCCTCGGCATCGTCGCCGTCATGCCGCTGTTCTTCACCAAGTTTTCCACGCTCTCGAGCGGCGATCTGCTCATCTCCGGTTCCGGTCTCATCATCTTAGTCGGAGTCGTCATGGAGCTCATTCGCCAGGTGAACGCCAAGATGTTGGCGCACGATTACGACAAATTGATTTAGCCCGGCTTCGTTCGTCTCTGTTCCGCAGAGCCGAGACTACGCCGAGGCAGGCCCTCCTCCTTCCATCAATGGACTTAGTCCTCTTCGGAATTCAGGGATCCGGTAAAGGCACTCAAGCAAAGAAACTCGCGGCCGAGTTCGATTTCGATATGTTTGAAACGGGAGGAGAACTGCGCGCCATCGCCGCATCCGATACGGATTTGGGCAGGACGGTAAAGTCGTTCATCGACAAAGGCCATTTGGCCCCGCTCGAGATCGTCATGCAGGTGGTGAAGGAAGCCATTCTCGCTCGCCCCAAGGACACGCGCATCCTCTTCGACGGCATTCCCCGCAACCATGAACAAATGGAGAGTTTCAACGAGATCATGAGCGACGTTGGACGACAATTTCGCTGCATCGAACTCACGGTGGATGCGGAGCAAGCCCTCAAGCGCATTCAGCTGCGCGCGGCGGAGCAGGGGAGAGAAGACGACGCCAACGAAGAAACCATTCGCAGGCGCATGCAGCTGTTCATCGAAAAAACCAAACCCGTAATCGACGCTTACAAAGCGCAAGACATCATGACCGAAGTAGACGGAGAAGGAAGCGTGGATGAAGTGTATGAAAGGATGAAAGCTGCGGTGCAAGCAATGTAATACGCGTTCATCGTTCCTCCAGTCTTCAGGACAGACTGCTTGGCAGGGAACGTCCAAAAATGCGGCCCCGAAGGGGGCCCTTTGGGCCAGGGAGGAGGGGCATGAAGAGGCGGCTTCATTTTTGGTGGCCTTCTTTGGTTACTTTCTTGGCCATCCAAGAAAGTGACACCACGTTGATGTTCTCCCAAACCCTGACTTCTCCCAGAACTTCCACCTATCCCAGGATAAGCATAAACCTTATAATCCAGCCATGTCCCGCGCCCAAATCTTCTCGGCTGAGGAAATCGCATCGCTGCGCAAAGGCGGAAAGATCCTGCGCGGTTGTCTCGACATGGTGGCCGCCGTCACCTGCCCGGGCATGACGACCAAGCACATCGATCTGCTTGCCGAAACCTTCATCCGCGATCACGGGGCGGAGCCCGGATTTAAGGGGTATCACGGATTCACCGGATCGCTCTGTATTTCGGTGAACGAAGAATGCGTGCACGGCATTCCGGGTCCGCGCGTGCTTAAGGACGGCGACATCGTGTCGCTCGACGGCGGCGTGCTGTTAGACGGCCTCAACACCGACGCCTGCGTGACGGTTGCCCTCGGGCCCGTGCCCGCCAATGCGCAGCACTTGCTCAAGGTCACTAGCGAAGCGCTCGACAGGGGAGTCAGTGCGGTGCGTGCCGGAGGAAAGGTGGGGGATATCTCCGCCGCGGTGCAGGAGCACGTGGAAGGCAACGGCTGCTTCGTGCTGCACGCGCTCACGGGCCACGGTCTCGGGAAAACGCTTCACCAGTTCCCCGACGTGCCAAATATCGGCCAGGCCGGTACCGGACCCACGTTGCCGCTGCATACCATCATCGCCATCGAGCCCATCGTATCGCTCGGCTGCGAGGAAATTCGTGAGACGGCCGACGGCTGGACGATCGTTACCAAAGACGGCTCTCTTTCCGCACACTTTGAGCACACGGTATTGGTCACGGAGGGCGGGTGCGAAATTCTTGCCTGAATCGCCTCTTTAAATATCAAAAGGAAACATTATGAAAAATTTGCAAGTTAAAATTCAGAATACGTCCACTAATTCAGACAAAGAGCTTGCTGCGGCCGTAAGGGCTTTGTAGGATATCGCGGCTCTTTCGAGTCCATTTTCTTTTACTTGCCCCTGTGTCAAAGGATGTTCTAGAACTCATCGGACTCGTGATGGAAACGTTTCCAAATGCCACGTTCCGAGTGAAAATCCTTAGCCCCCAAGCCAAGGATCATGAACTCCATTGTCACCTGGCGGGACGCATGCGCGTCAACCGGGTGCATATCCTTCCGGGGGATCGGGTAAGAGTGGAAATGACTCCTTACGATTTACAAAAAGGCCGGATCACGTATCGTTTCCGATCCGACCAGCCCTTGCTGCTCGACGGCGCATCCGCACCCGCGGCTCCCGCCCCCGACGCTTCTCTTCCTCCGTCCCCACCCAAGTCATGAAAGTTCGCGCTTCCGTTAAAAAAATGTGTGAAAACTGCCAGCACATTCGTCGTGGCCGAGGAACGAAAAAGATCAACTTCGTTATTTGCGAAAACCCCAAGCACAAGCAGCGCCAGGGCTGATTCCACTCCGCATCCTCCACTCTTCTTCTTATGGTACGTATCTCAGGTGTCGTTCTCCCGGCAAATAAGCGCATCGTCGTCGCTCTCACCGCCATCAAAGGCATAGGGCAGCCGTTGGCGCACCGCATTCTGCGCGAACTCGGCATCAGCGCCGAGACCAAGGCCGAAGCCATCAACGAAGATCAGGAAGCCAAGCTCCGCGCCCGCATCGAACGCGAGACGACCGAAGGCGAACTCACCCGCAAAATGGCGCTCGACGTGAAGCGTCTGCAGGACATCGGTACGTGGAGAGGATATCGTCACCGCCGCAAACTCCCGGTCCGCGGACAAACTTCCCGCCGCAACGCCCGCACCCGCCGCGGTAAGAGGAAGACAGGTCTCTCCGGTCGCACAGCGCTGACCAAGACCTAAAGCCCGGACTCGCTCAACCTTACCTCTCACCTCCCTTTTGACTCCCATGGCCACCGATACGAAGAAGCCCGAGATGGACGCCGCTCCTCTCGTCACCAAGCCCACCAAAGTACGCAAGAAGAAAATCAAGCGCACCCTTAAGCAGGCGCGCGTGTGCATCAAGGCCGGCGAGAACAACACCATCGTCAGCTTCACCGACATGGAGGGCAACGTGCTCGCCTGGTCGAGCAGCGGTTCTTCCGGTTTCGAAGGAACGCGCAAGTCGACTCCCTACGCCGCCAAAGTCGCCGCAGAGAACGCCGCGCAGAAAGTCGCCGGATACGGCATCGAATCCGTGACGGTGGAGATGCAGGGCATCGGGCCCGGACGCGAACAGGCGATCCGCGGATTGCAGGCAGCCGGCCTCAACTTGGATGCCATCATCGACGTCACTTCCATCCCCCATGGGGGCTGCAGGCCTTCGCGCCGACGCCGCGTCTAATCTTTTGCTTCCATCTTTTAGCTTCCCTCTATGAAATATAACGGTCCCAAAGCGCGCAAAGTTCGCCGATACGGCGTCAATTTGTACATCTCGGATAAGTACGACAAGATTCTGCAGAAGAAGCCGTACGGTCCGGGCAAAAACGCCAAGACCCGCCAGGGCCGCGATTCGGAATACGCCAAGCAGCTGAAAGAAAAGCAGCGCGCCCGCGACATGTACGGCCTGTCCGAGCGCCAGTTCCGCCGCCTCTACGACGAAAGCAGCCGCGCCAAGGGTCAGACCGGCGACATGATGAAGAGCTTGCTGGAGCAGCGCCTCGATAACGTCATCTACCGCGCGGGTTTCGCTCAAACGCGTTTGCAGTCCCGCCAGTTCGCCGGCCACGGCCTCTTCCTCGTCAACGGCATTCGCGTCACCTCTCCTTCGTACCGCGTGAAAGCGGGCGAAGTGATCGAGGCCCGTCCTCGCGCCAAGTCGTCGCCCATTATGGCGCAGATCCGCGAGAAGAACGCCAAGTACTCGGCTCCCAAGTGGCTGCGCGTCGACTCCGCCAACATGAAGGCCGAAGTCGCCGTGAACCCCGCCGCCGAAGATGCCGAGCAGGCCATCGATATGCGTCAGGTCGTGGAGTTCTACTCCCGCAACTAAGTCTTCGTTCGCTCTTTCCTTCCGTCCACTTCTCCTTCCTCTCCTATGCACATAATCCAGGAAGAAATCGGATTGCCCGTCTTCTCCACGTCCAAGGGCCAGAGAGGCGACGATTCTCACGTCATCTTCACCATTTCCCCGCTGCCGCCGGGTTACGCCATGACGCTTGGCAACGCGCTTCGCAGGGCACTTTTGTCGAGTCTTCCCGGCGCCGCCGTCACCTCCATCCGCGTCAACGGCGCGCAGCATGAGTACACGTCCATCAAGGGTGTCACGGAATCGGTGGTCGACATCATGCTCAACTTGAAGATGCTCAAGCTCCGCAAGCACAGCAAAGACGTCGAAACGATCCGCCTCGAAGCCAAGGGTCCCAAGGAAATCACGGCCAAGGATCTGACGGTGTCGTCCGACATTGAAGTGCTCAACCCCGACCTTCACCTCATGACCATCGAGAAGGGCGGATCGATCTCCATCGACATGACCGTCGAAAAAGGAGTCGGCTACGAGCCGGCCGCCGATCGCAACAAAAAGCACCATGAGCCGAACTTGATCTACATTGATGCCATCTTCAGCCCCGTGGAAAAAGTGAAGTTCGAAACCGAGTCCGCCCGCGTGGGTCAGCGCACCAACTTAGAAAAGCTCGTCATCGAAGTCATGACCAACGGATCGCTGCGCGCCGAAGAGGCGATGCAGTTCGCGAGCCAGCTGCTCCAGAGCTACTTCAAGTACTTCGGTTCCGATCAAAAGACCGTGGAACCCGAGTTCATGGCCGACTTCTCGCGTGCCACCCCCCAGCAGACCGATGAGTCCGTCGGCGGAGGCGCCGCTCCCATCAAGGAGAGCTACACCCCGATCGAAATCCTCAACCTGTCGCCGCGCACGTTAAACGCCCTCATCAACGCTGGCGTCGGTTCCATCGAGCAGCTCACCAAGTGCACCGAGTCCATTCTCTCCAATTTCCGCGGCTTCGGTGCGAAAGCCCTCGACGAAGTGAAAGCCACCCTGGCCACCCGCGGTTTGACCCTCTCCGACGAATCACAGGAATAATCCGCCTGCGGCGGACGACGAAAAACGGCTTGCCTTCGCCTCCCTCGCACACTATTCTGCCACTCCCTTTTGCCCTCCCGTGTACCACAGACGTTCCAGAATTCGGCTCAACCAAAAGCCCGATCACGCCCGGCAGCTCGAGCGTAACCTCGTGACGTCCCTCGTCCTGTACGAGTCGATCCGCACGACCCGCAAGCGCGCCAAGGTGATCCAGCCCCTCTTCGACCGCCTCATCACGGTGGCCAAGACGAAGAACCAGGTGAACGCCATCCGCGACATCAACGCGTTCGTCACCGACAAAAACGCCTGCCGCAAAATCCTCGAAGTGCTGGCCAAGCGTTTTGACGCCCGCTCCTCCGGCTACACCACCGCCAAGCCCGCCGGCGCCCGCAGGGGAGACGGCGCGGAACTGGTCGATCTCTCGCTCATGGACGCCGACAAAGTAGTCGCCGCTCCCGCCAAAGAACCCAAAGCCAAGAAGCCTGCCAAGACGAAGAAAGTCGCCGCTTCTAAGGATACCGATTCCTCCGCCAAATGAAGACTTCCCACCTCCCCAAGCAGGCTCCCAAGTGGCTCCTCATCGATGCCGAGGGTCAGACGATCGGTAAAGTGGCCGTGAAGGCCGCCTCCATCTTGCGCGGCAAGAACAAAGCGAGCTTCTCGCCCCACATTCTCTGCGCAGATCACATCGTCATCGTCAATGCCGCCAAAATCGCCATCCCGCCGAAGAAGGGGCTACGCAAGGTGTACCACCGCCACACGGGCTGGGTAGGCAACATGAAGCACATGAACCTCACCGAAGCCATGCGCCGCAAGCCGACCTTCGCCATCGAGAACGCCGTCAAAGGCATGTTGGCCCCCAACCGCCTGCGCGTGCAGATGCTCGGCCGCTTGCATGTGTACGCCGATACCACGCACCCCTACGAGGCCCAAAAGCCCGCCAAGATTTCCCTCACCTTCAAATGAGCTCCGACAAGAAGCAGTACTTCTACAGCGCCGGCAAAAGGAAAACGGCCATCGCCCGCGTGAAACTGTTTCCGGAAGGTTCGGGAGAAGTGACGATCAATGGGCTAAAATTGAACGAGTACTTCAGCGGCGTCCAAATCGAAAACGCCGTCGCCCCCCTCGTGATCGCCGCCCTGCAGAAAGGCGCCGACGTGACGGCCGAAGTACAAGGAGGAGGCAAGTCGGCCCAGTCCGACGCAGTACGCCACGGCATCACCCGCGCGCTGCTCCTGCTCAACCCCGAATGGAGAAGCGAGCTCAAGCGCGCAGGATTCCTCCGCCGCGACAGCCGCATCAAAGAGCGCAAGAAGCCGGGCTTGCATAGAGCTCGCCGCGCTCCGCAGTTCAGCAAGCGCTGATCCGCAGATCACCCTGAGCCTGTCGAAGGGTAAACGAACGATCGTAGGTGATGGTTGTATTTCATGGGTCGCGGGTAGGAAACCCGCGCTGATGAAATGGGGATTGGAAGACGTTTGTATGTGTTTTCGTATGGCAAACACAAACAAAAACCATAACCCCAGCGCGGGTTTCCTACCCGCGGTCACCGGGTACCACGTTCAGGTTTTAGGCGAGCGCCATCTTCACAAAGTAGAGCGTCTGTCCGCCATCCGTATCGAGGATGAATTTGGCGTCCAACATGGTGAGGTGCAAAATCGTCTGGCACATGCGCAGCAGCATGCGGGGCGGGAGCGTGATGCCTGCCTCGATGCACTTGGCGCAGAGGCCGGCTGCATCCTTGGAGCGAATGTAGGAGTCTCCGTTGTCGCGGATGATGTTGCAGAGAGCCTCCTGCACGTACGTCACGTATTGCTCCACGTACACTTCCAGCTCTTCCACCGGCAGATCCTGCAGTTCGGGCAGGGCTTCCACGATGTCGAGATCCTTATGGATCGCATGGGCGATGCAGGTTTCGATGGACATATGTGTGTTTGGGAAATCTCCCCATGATAGCAGAAACCGGGTTTTCGGACAAGGGGTGGGGGTAATGCCTATCCTAAAAGGAGGCCCAGCGGGCCCCCTTAGTAATCCGTTTTCGGACGATTTACAGACCGTTATCCATTCCTTCCCCAGAGGCATCCGCTCCTGCCTCTCCGCAAGCCTTGGCGGCCATTTTGAACGTCTTCCAGGCATCCTTGCGGGCCTTCTGCCAGGTCTTCTTGGCTTCCATGGAGCTCTTCTTGAAGGCTTCCCATGCGGATTTGATGGCGCTCTGGCGGGCGTTTTTATCACTCAAGCCCCAAGCCGTGTTCAACGCCGTCTTGCGGGCGGTGTAGGCCGAAGAGACGGAGGTGTTGAATGCCGAGAAAGCAGTGCCGACGGATGTTTCACGCGCGGCCACGGCCGTTTGGACGCAAACGATGTCGACGGTCTTCATGCCCTTGCCGCCTTTGGCGCTGGAAGAGGCTCCCGAGGAGCTTTCGGCAAAGGCCGAGGTGGCGAGTCCAAGAGTGATGGCGGCGGTGGCCGCATAGGCTACGAAGCGATGCATAGAACAAGAGGGGAAAAGAGAACAAATCATAGAGCCGGGAGGCTGAGGCACAAAGCAGTCCGGCTCGCGTGCGGAGCGCATCATGGTCTGGAATTTTCGTTCGCCGATGTACTGCATCGATGTCCTAAAAAGTGAGGAATCATCCGGCTTTCCAGCAGTCGGGCGGTTTATACTGTTTGCCATGCACGTCCACTCGCTCCATCCTTGGGATCTTTCGCCCGCGGAGGCAATCAAACTCCAAAAAGAACTGGGCCACTCGATTCGCGAAGAGCCCTTTCTGGAGCCATCTTCGGCGCGTCTTATCGGCGGCGTGGACGTGTCTTGCACCAAAGAGAATCCGCTCCTCACCGCAGGCGTCATCGTCTGGGACAGAGAGACGGGAAGCATCGTCGATTCGGCATTCGCCCAGGCACCCAGTCCCTTCCCCTACATTCCCGGCTTACTCTCCTTCAGGGAACTTCCCGTACTATCGCTCGCGCTCGAAAAACTGAGCGCCACGCCAGACGTGCTCTTCGTCGATGGCCAGGGCCGCGCGCACCCTCGCCGCATGGGCATTGCAGCCCACCTGGGGCTACTTGTGGACTGTCCGACGCTGGGAGTGGCCAAGAGCCGCCTCTGCGGCGCCTACGAGGATCCTGCGCTGAAGCGGGGCAGCAGGAGCCCGCTAGTGCATCAAGACGAGGTCATAGGCCAAGTGCTGCGCACCAAGGACGGAGTATCTCCATTATGCATTTCCGTGGGCTCCAAGATGACGCTCGAAAACGCAGTCGACCTGGTGCTGCTCGCGGGCAGGGGATACCGCCTGCCGGAGCCGACCCGTTTGGCGCATTTATTCGTGAATGAGATGCGGGTGCAGCAGGCTGACAAGAGTGGAGTCATACAGCAGGTTTTGGTTTAGGAGATGAGAAAAAATAATGTGGTAATACAGTAATACATACTTTCTGAAGACCGGGTGAAGACCGCCGGTTGCAGACAGGCTTGCGTTGGTCATCCGTCATCACGCGCATGATCCACACTTCCCTTCTTTCGCTGTACCTTTTCCACGTCCATATCGTCCTCTCGATCATCGGCATCTTGGGCTTCATCTTTTTCTACCAATGGGCCGTGCGCACGTTGCCGGCGAAATCGCTGAAGACGCTTGCGCTGTGGTGTTTCCTCGTGGGCGGCATTGGCGTCGCTCTTACCGTGCCTTTCTGCCTCGCCGGGATGCGGCTGCTTTACGGGATGGGGATGTAGTTTTGGAAGGCTCTACCACGATCATCCGCCGCAGTATGAGCGTCTCCTTGGAATACGGCTTCTGTGCTTCAAAGTCGAACCAGATTTGTCGAAAGACCGTGCGAGAAAAATCTTGGATGGTTCCCGTTTCCGGATCCAACAGCCATATTTTTTTGGCAGTCAGGCGGATCGCCACCGAATAATGTCCTTCCTGCGTGGAGAACCAGTTTACAATCACCGGGATGTTCTTTTTGAGCATCCGATCCAGATCAGAAAATTCCGCTTCATCCCTCACTGAAGCCTTAAAACCCAAATCTTGGGCGGCTTTTACCAGACCTTTCGCCGGCGTACCAAATGCTCTGGTCGACCCTGCCAAGCGTGCCAAAGCCTTCTCGCTTTTCTCTACGCCAAAGTAGCCCAAAACCATCTTTAAACTGGCAGGCCCGCAAAAGCCCTCGCTTTGCCGAAATGCGCGTAGTCGGAGCATAAAGAGGTGAAAGGATAGCAATAAAGGGCGCTATTGGGCCATCTATTATATTAATATTATACTACAAAAAATTATCTATTGCAAATACAGGGGAAGAGGACCATACTCCCGTAACCGTTATGCGTACCGCCTCCGCGGCACAGCATCTTGCCCACTACGGACCGGGTTGCCTCGATTCCATCGAGCAGCTGCTGGAGAGCGTTACCGATCCCCGCAAAAAAGATCCCGCCGTACTTATCGCGGCAGGAGAATCGATGCATCGCCTTGTACTGTGCATGGGCTGCGCGCCGAAGGAGTTTTATCATGCGTCGCTCGGGTTGAAGGGAGCTTCCGCACTGCTGAAAGAAGCAAAAGAAGACCAAGCCTTGGCGAAATCCCGCCAATGGGAACGCTTGGAGCAATCCATTGTGTCCGCCAAAACGGCCATGCGCTTTTTGCGCTCGCTCTCGCCGAACGATCTGCGCCGCCATGCTCTTGCCAAAGGAGACGCCGCCGAAGTCATCGAGTGCCGCATCCTCACCGGTAACGATCGCCTGTCCATCCGTCAGCGCGAACTGCAGACGGTATCCTACGATGCCTTGGCCACGCTGGATGCCGAGCACTTCGTCGCCCCCTGGACCGCGGACGATTTTCGCAAACGCCTGCTCGCTCCCTGCTGGGAAATGCGCCTGCTCACTGCCAAAACCAAAGAAGGCACGCTCTGCGGCTTCATCCTGTTCGGTAGCCGCCACGACGAACTGACGGGCAAGACGAGCCTGTGTATCGTGCGCGCCGCCGCCACCGGAAAGGCGGAATGGAAGACGATGCTGGAGCATTTGTGTGCCTGGGCTCCCAACCAGCGCCCCAACGGCATGGCCTTCGCGCCGTACCGCGACGTGTACGCCTTCGAACCCAAGGAGAACGCCAAGATGCTCAAAACATTGTTCCCCGATTTTGCCGCCATCA
>CAYTNJ010000004.1:26554-26774 GCA_964439155.1 uncultured Candidatus Peribacteria bacterium
TTTGAGGCCTCCAAGCAGGAGAGCGGGATCGAGCTGACGAAAAAATTACGCTGATTCTTCTTTGAGTGCGCTTTCGGTACGATGGCCCCCGTGCCCAAGCGCCCCCGATTATCCATCGCAGATCGCATCCGGACGTTTCGCTGGGTCCTCGATGATCCGCTCCTGTTTCCGATTTTCGCAATAGCGGTTTGCCTGTGGATGGTGTTTTTGTTCCACGCGC
>CAYTNJ010000004.1:26784-35418 GCA_964439155.1 uncultured Candidatus Peribacteria bacterium
ACCTGCTTGACCGGTTGGTCGAAGCCGGCGAGCACCTGTTCCACGCGCTCGTGCCGTACAACATGGACGAGTTTTTCTCGTACCATGCGCTCTTTTGCATGTTCTATCCTGGCAACAAGCTGAACACCTTCCGCGAAGGGTGCGCGGGGTACGATCTTCGTTTTCTTACGACTGGCCTCCAACTGTCGCTTCGCTCGGGCGACTATATCGGCAGCCTGCAGGGCTGGATCTATTTCCCGCTCTTCTTCGTATGGCGCACTCCCATGTCTGCTCGGCTGATGGGCATGCTCTATTTGCTCACGCAGGCGCTGTGCACGGCCCGGCTCACGCGCATCAAGCCGCTCTACGTTTTTTCGGGGTTCGTGCTGTTCTTCCCATACGCCTTCCAGCATCTGGTCGACACGGGACCCTTCGGTCTGCATGCCACCGCGGTTTTCCTGTTCTTCCTCCTCTTTCGTAAGTGGTTCGAGACGCAGAAATTTTGGTATCCGCTGCTGGGCGCCGTGCTTTTCTTCCTCTGTTTTTGGCTGAAATTGGTCTTCTTCTGGCTCGTCCCTGGCATAGCACTCTGCTTTGCACTGGAGGCCTGGGATCACCGCGCGACTTTTGCCAAGAGCGCGGTCCGCAAGCGTCTTCTCAAGCATTTTGCCATGGCCGCGTGCATCGCGGTGCTGCTCTCGGGCACGTACTTGTTGTCCGGCAACGTGCATAATCCCAAAAATTTCCCGCTCATCCGCCAGCTCACGGAGGGCGAACGATTGCCGATCGGGAAAACGATCACCGATTTTTGGGATCTGAAAGTCACGCAAAAATTGGTGCACCCGCTCCAGACCACGCACCGGATTTTCGTGGTGAAGCAATCGCCGTTTTTGTCGTTCCTTTACACGGCGCTGACCTACCTGAGCATTCCGCTGCTGCTCGTGCTGCTCATCTTCACGCATGTTCCCCCCAAGCGCATTGTGCGGGCGGCATTGCTGTATGGCGCCTTTCTGCTGACGTTCTTCTTCATAGCCAATACCAAAAAAGCGATACACATGCATCACGCGGTGCTGGCATTGCCATTCTTTTTGCTGAGTACGTTTGAAACGCTCGCGGCAGTGCGGGAGGCGCGGTGGAAAGTTGTCTTCGATAGGAACGTCGTGCGCGTTGCGGTCGTGATCTTCTCGGTACTCGCGCTTTTCAACGCGTACTGGTACTTCGTCTTCCCGACTCAGCGCATCCAGTCGCAGGACGATCCCTCCAAGGGGCGCGTCAACGAATTGCTGCGTGACCACGAGCTTGCCGAAGGCTCCATCTACGTGGCGGTCGATTGGGGCATGTACTACTACCAAGCCTTGTACGGCGACGGCGCCCAAGCGGTGGCGTACGAAAGTAGCCCCATCCAAAACCGCGCACGCCTGGAAAAAACCGCCCGCCAGTCGGGCCGTAAGTTGATCCTCCTCTACAAAAACGTCGAAGGCGTGATCCCGGCCGCAACGCTGCAAAAAGCCTTCGGCTACCGTCGCTGCGAGGCCATACCTGCAACGGCCGTATGGCAGATCATGGGCGAGGAGACTGCGGCGTTTAGGAGGGTGTGTGGGGCGGGGGAGTGAGGGGAACCGATGGAACAGCATTCAAGCGAGGGGTCATGCTGAAGTCGCCCGTCGGATAGAAAGCGTGGAAGCAAAATCGTGGGGTGTGGATTTTGAGGATTGATGCCAGATTTTACCACTGGGGAAATCAGAATCACGGCAAAGATGTAAATTTAAATTCCCAATTCATCGATCCTATTTTTCCAAAAGTGATTTAGATCGGAATGTATCGCGGCATCGTCAGCACCTTCCTGAAGACATTGGACGAGTAATAGATGCACGCCTATAATCATATAATCTATTTCGAACAGTATGTCGGGATCCGCTTCTTTAAGTTTTTCCGCAGCTTTCATTGTTCGCAACTGTAAGTTGAGAAAGTTAGCCTCAGTTAGTGGGCCAATCGTATGGCCGTCGGCCTCAAAAATTTTCTTCAATAAATCAGCGAATATCGGGATTCCCACAGAGCGTATGGAAACCCGCATTTGCTCCACATCGTGATAAGCGCCAAGTTTTGTCTGTTGAAGAGCGTGAATTTGCTCCGAAGAGAGTCGCGGGAAAAGGATGTTTCGTACGCCAGCGAACGAGTCTTCCGTTTTTTCATTCATATCTATATTAAATTACAATTCGTAATGGTAGTCAATGGAGCTACTTCTGGGACGTTATCGCAGAATATAGTAATCTATGATCCATGGATTCCTCTAATACCGCACAGCAGCTTCTGACAGCTGTTGCCTTCATTCATCGCCAAGTCGATGACGTGGAAAAAGTCTTTCTTGCGAAGAGAGCAATGACAAAAAAATTCTTGCCCGGCGTGTGGGAACTTTCGGGAGGGCATGTGGAATTTGGAGAAGATATGACGGAAGGATTGCAAAGGGAGATACGAGAGGAGCATCACATGGAGATCTGTGTGGGAGATCCTTTTCATGTGTTTACCTACACAAACCACACTAAAAAATCGCATGCCGTAGAAGTCATCTATTTCGCCACTTTTATTGGTCCCATTGAAGATATTCGAGTAAATGCCGAAGATCATTCGGACTATGGCTGGTTTGGAGAAGATGATTTGGAAATGATTATGAAGAATAAAGGATCAAATGATCCCGAGGTGCAGGGAATAACGAGAGGGTTTTCTATTTTGCGAGGAGAAGTTTGGAATTTTGGGTGAGCAGTACGCCTCTGGGCTTCGTCCGGCAGACTACGCTTTGCGTAGTCTGGAGCTACTTCTGGGATCTTATCAAAGAATGGAGAGTTCACTGCCGAGCGTAAATGACCTGCTGACTGTGTTGGCTTTCATCTGTCATCGGTATTCCCGCCGCTTCTCCCAGCTCTTGTAATGGAAGACTCTCCCAAGTACTTCTCCGTATCAAGAAAATTTCTGCATCATAAGTACCATCAAGCCATTTCATCTGGCGGTAAGCTAAATTGTGATGCTCATCGGGAAAGGGTCTCCCGTCCAGCTCTCGCTTAAGCCATTGAGGAATTTCATAGTCGTCTTCGACAAAGACGATGAAGTCGAAGTCAGAATAGATGCTCCCCCTAAAGCCAGGTGGCTCATATATTCCAAATGCGCCTTTTACAGAAGATCCAATGAGGATAATTTTAAAAATATGCTCATCTGGCAATAATTCTTCTTGTATCTTTTTTGCTGCCTTTTCGCGCAATGCATCTTGTTCTGCCTGGGGCAAAGGAACTTTCTTTGGTCTTTTCTTCAAATGCTTTTCCATAGGGAAAGAATGAATAGTGATGCAAGATAGCGTGCACTATTTGTCAGATGTATAAATTATAGTGGAGCTACTTCTGCAATGCTATTACAGAATAGCGGACATATTGAGCTCTGGCTTTTATCCCTGCTTCAGCAGCTGTCTCAAATAATTCATTCCTCTATGATTCATTCATGCCAAATCGTTTTGAAATCTATCGTCACGAGCCTCGCACATATGATTTGCTGATCTCTCGTGAAGACTATCAAGGAAACATTACAAAAACTCTCGCCGCCATTCGCGATTTTCACGATCTGGATATTGCGGATATCGGCGCTGGGACCGGGCGTCTCTCCTCCATACTCGTGTCTATGGCACGTTCTCTTGTTCTTACCGATAGCAGCAAACCGATGCTAACTGTCGCAGAAGAAAAATTGGTTAAGTTGGGATTCACCAATTTTCGGACTCACATCTGCGATTTTATCGAGATTCCCGCCGAAGACGCATCGTTGGATGCAGTCGTTGAAGGATGGGCTCTTTGTAGCGCGGCGTTGCGCAGCGATTCTTGGGAGGGCATCCTGCGTGATTCCTTGAAAGAAATGGAACGTGTGTTGCGTAAGAATGGTACGATCGTACTTTTTGAAACGCTTGGCACAGGACAAGAACATCCAGTTCCTCCCAATGAGCGCTTTGCTGCTCTCTACGACTCTTTAAGGCAGGACCACGGCTTTGAACAAACATCGATTCGAACGGATTATGCATTCACGTCTCTTGAAGAAAAAGAACGCCTTCTTTCCTTCTTTTTTGATCAAGAAATGCTCGATGCTGGAGTGAAAAATGAGAGCTTGATCTACCCGGAATGTACGGGTGTTTGGTGGAGGCATCTCTAGAGGTATTAAAAATGCTTTGCAGTAAATACGCGTCCGGAATGTGATTTGAGATAACGCTCGAATCGCTCTGCACGATGACGATTAGTAAATGCTGTGTAAGTTCGAATATGCCAAGGTTTATGTTTATTCGTGTGTATGGAATGACCTGCATTATGCTCAAGTAGGCGCCTGCGAAGATCATCGGTCACACCTACATACCAATGCTGTTTGTCATGCGATTCCAAGAGATAAACAAAGTGCATACTTGAAATGCTACAGATGACTGAGAGTTGTGGATGTTTAAGGAAAAATTTAAAAACGGCAACATTCTAAAGATTGGCTATGGGTATATGGAAAAATTGTTCTATCGAGGAAAAGAACGGCCCGTCTCCACCCGTCTGCGCCCTTCGCCGAGGCATCCTGGTTTGTGCGTAAATATTCGCAGTACCCAATCTCGGCGGAAGCTGCGAGCGGGAAGAATGACTGAAGGGAGAGAAAACACTGAGCAGCCCGGCTACGTCTCTGGACTCCGCCGAGGCATCCTGGTTTGTGCGTAAATATTCGCAGTACCCAATCCCGGCGGAAGCTGCGAGCGAAGCGAAGCTTGCTGGAGACGGATGGAGCCGCCTCGGGGATTTGAACCCCGGACCCTCGGTTTACGATACCGATGCTCTACCACTGAGCTAAGGCGGCTTGATAACCTATGACAGACGAATGAACGAAGGATGCTACCACTGCTTGCCCCGCGAAGCTCCGCAGAGCGTAGTGGGGAGCTAAGGCGGCTTGGTGATGAAAGGCGTATGTTCCACGCGCTCGTAGAACTTCCTCCGTGGCTTCCCGTGGCGCTTAAGGAGGCCCCTATTGTGTTGGTTTGCTTCGGCGAGAGCAAGTCTATTCTATACTGCCCGTTATGCCGTATCCCCAAGCCCTTCTCGCCTGGTCTTCCCTGCACGTGCTCGACAAGCGTCGCTACGACGTGGTGCTCGACGTCTTCGGCAGCTTAGAAAAGGCATTTCCGCTTGTAAATCTCGAATTCTTGAAGCAATTGGGGCTAAAAGAAGAGACCGCGCAGAGGGCGCTGCTCCGCCTCGAAGAATTCGATCCCGCCGCCTATCAAGCTCGCCTGGAGAAGGAGGGCATCCGCTTTCTCTTTCTGGAAGACCCCGAGTATCCCTCCCTCCTCAAGCACCTCTCCGACCCGCCGGTTTTTCTGTATGTGAAGGGCTCTGTCGAATCTCTGAACAAGCCGACCATCGGCCTTGTGGGCACGCGGGAGATGACGCTGTACGGCAAGCGCGTGACGCAGGAGTTCGTGACGCCGTTCATTCGAGCGGGCTTTACCACCGTGAGCGGTCTTGCGCTGGGGGTAGATACCGAAGCCGCAGAGCAGACGCTGCGCGACGGAGGACTCACCGCCGCCGTGCTCGGTCATGGGTTCGGCACCATCTTCCCGGCCAGCAATGAAAAACTCTCAAAGCGCATCGTGGAAACAGGCGGATGTCTCGTCACGGAATATCCCTTCGACTTCGCTTCCACTACCTACACCTTCCCCGCGCGTAACCGCATCATCGCGGGGCTCTGCAAGGCGACGATCGTGCTGCAAGCTCCGGTCAAAAGCGGGGCGCTGATCACGGCATCGCTCGCGCTCGAGGAGGGCCGCGACGTGTACGCCGTGCCGGGCGACGTATTCGACGAGGGAAGCTCCGGTTGCAATATGTTGATCGCGCAGAACAAGGCGAAGCTTGCGGTGTCCGCGGACGATATTCTGCGTGACCTGGGCGTAATCGCTCCGGCTGCCGACGCGCCCGCGTTCAAGCCGGACTCCATTGATGAGAAAGCCGCCTGGGAAGCCATGACGTCGCTGCCGCAGACCGTCGATGAACTGGTGCTGCGCAGCGGCCTCGCGCCTGCTTCGCTGAGCGTGGCGCTCACGCTCATGGAGCTGAAAGGTGCCGTGCGCAACGTGGGCGGCGGGCAGTGGGTGCGCGCGTGATGTGTAGGAAAGTTGGCGCAAAAAAACACGAAAGCGTACGATGAGGTCCACTTTCCCCCCACCGACATGGCGGCTGCCAAAAGTTTTATTACTTTATTAAAAGAGGCAATTGCAACAGTTAAAAAGCGGTATCAACCTCTGCTAGTCGGCGCGTTGATTGTGGCGGTCGTGGGAATACCACTGAATCTTTTCTCTCCTCCGATGCAAGAGGGAGCAACTGCGAACCCGAGCCTGGAGCAGGCCGGCTTTATGATTCTTTTTGGACTGATCAGTTTCGTCGTATCGATCGCAATAAATCTTGCCTATTTTCTCATCGCCGTCAAAGGGGAGAAGTCATTGAAGAAAGCAATTAAGCAGTGCCCCTACCTGATCATTCCTCTTTTCAAAGTAATGCTATGGAAGTTCTTACGCACTTATACATGGTTATTCCTGTTATTGCTGCCGCTCTTATTGATCAGAGTTCTTATGCCTTCTGAAGCAGTGGTTATTAATGCCATATTAAGCTTCATAGGTTTGCTTCTGATCATTGTGGGAATCGTATGTGCCATCCTGCTCGGTCCGCGTTATTCGCTTGCCACTTATATTTATTTGCAGGAAGGCATGGCACCCAAAAAAGCAGTAGATACCAGTTACAAGCGCACAAAAGGCTATTGGTGGAAAATCGTTGGCAATGGTTTTCTCCTATCAGGATTAATTTTGCTTATCATTTTGCCGATCATGCTTTTGGCATTCCTAGTCCTTGTCTATGGCAGCATGCAAGATCCGACTGTGTCAGTGGGCATGATATTTATGGGAACCGGATTGATTGCCGGTCCTATAAGCACGATCGTGAGTATGTTTATCAAGGCCTTTCAATTGATATTCTGGGCCCATATGACGCAGACGATCACAGCGCATCCGAGGAAGGGATAACACCGAATATTTGAACATTCATTCGCGATCAACGTAGCGACGACAACGTTGTCGTCGCTACGGGCATGGTACGCATGATGATTATTTCTTCTTAAACGTCTCGCTCAACGTCTCTAACGCACGCAGCGCTTCTACCGGTACCATCCACACCGTCGTGTTTGATTGATCGGAGCTGATATCGTTGATGCTCTGCAGTGTGCGCAAGTGCAGGGCTCCCGGAGCGGAGGCTAGCGTTGTCGCGGCTTCGGCCATGTTCTTGGCGGCCATCACTTCGCCTTCGGAGCTGATGATCACGGCTTGCTTCTCGCGCTCGGCCTCGGCCACTTTGGCGAGTGTGCGTTTGAGGCTTTCGGGGAGCACGATGTCTTTCAGTTCCACCGACTGCACGTCGATGCCCCAGGCGTCGGAGATGCGGTCGACGTGGATTTTGATGTTCTCGTTCACTTCCTTCTTGTTCGAGAGCAATTGGTCCAGCTTCACTTCGCCGACTGCATTACGCATGGTGGTTTGGGCCAGCTGGCTCACGGCGCCGAAGAAATCTTCCACTTCGATGACGGCCTTGGAGGAGTCGTTCACTTTGTAGTAGATGACGGCGTTGATGCGCACGGGGATGTTATCTTTGGTAATGGCCTCTTGATCCGGCACGTCGACGGCTTTGACGCGGATATCTACCTTTTGCAGCTTTTGGAACACGGGGATGAGGAGATGCCAGCCCGGCTGCCACATGCGCGAGTATTTGCCCATGGTGAACACGATGCCGCGCTCGTACTGGTTTACTTGGCGGATGCAGGCGAGGAGGATGACGATGAGAGGGGAGACGAAGGGGAGGAGGGCGAGATACTGCATGGCGATCTAGGGGGTAGGGGGTTGGCAGTAGGGGGTAGGACGCTTAGGAAGGGATGGCTTTGAGGATGTCGCGGAAGGATTTGGGTTCCAGGGAAGCGCCGCCGACAAGTGCTCCATCGATGTCGGTTTGCGACAGCAGCGCCGAAGCGTTGTCGGGTTTGACCGAGCCGCCGTAGAGGATGCGCGTCGTCTCTTTTTGATCTTCGGGCAACAAGCTGCGGATGAACGCGTGCATTTGCTGCGCGTCGGTAGGAGTGGCGCTCATGCCCGAGCCGATCGCCCAAACGGGTTCGTAAGCGAAGATGGCAGGCACGGTGATGGCCGTGACCTGGCGACGCACGATGTCCTGGGCTTCGCCGCGATTCCTCTCTTCGGCCGTCTCGCCCACGCATACTACGGGCGTCATGCCCGCTGCCACAGCCGCCTTCGCCTGATCGGCCACGAATGCGTCGATCTCGCCGTGGTAACGCCTGCGCTCGGAGTGGCCGCAGAGCACGAACTTACAGCCGTGATCGGCCAAGATTTGCATGCTCACGTCTCCGGTGAAGGCGCCCTTGGGCTCGGGCCGCCCGTACTGCGCGCCCACCGTGAGGAACTTTTCCACGCACGTGCGGATATCCAAGAACGTGGGAAACACGACGATGTCGGCGTGCGGCACGTTGCGGTAAGGCGAATCTTCCGCGTCCCATCCCTGGGGTGGGGAGTGCATTTTCCAGTTGGCCGCGAGGAGGCGTTTGCGATGA
>CAYTNJ010000005.1:0-9469 GCA_964439155.1 uncultured Candidatus Peribacteria bacterium
CGTGACGATGGCGAAGAAGCCAAGCACGCCCGTGACGACCATGAGCAAGCGTAACACCGACAGGAGCGAGCGCACGTCTTGCTCCTGCCCCGTCACCGAGGAAAGGAACGAGGGATCCACCACCGTTTGCCATTGGGACGAGCCGATCAGTTGCAAAAAGGATGCGTACTGGGAAAGTGACGACAAGCGCACAAGGAAACTGTCAGGGTAAGGATTGCTGAGTTTGTACGTTTCGACGAACGCCACCACGTCGGGCCGCCGCGCCTTTTCGCGCTCATACGCCTGCTCTGCAGATACATACTCCACGCGCGACACGTACGGCAATTCCCGCAGCGTGGCATACAACTCCTGCACGTCTTGGTCGGTCGCCTGCGGCAATACTTCCACGTACAAGTCGCCGCGCGAAAGCAAAAACGACCTCACGGCAACCACCGCCAGCAACGCCAAACACAACAACTGGAAAAGCGTGAGCAGCGACGCGAACGTCAACACCGTCGGGCTGACTTTGCCGCCGTGAAACGCGCAGCGAAGGCCGCGGCGCAAGCCGAGTTGAAGCGAAGGAGAACCAAGGAGGCCGGATGCCATGGCCGCAAGTATAGCACGCCCGAGCTTCTTAGCTGGTTAGCTTATTAGGAAATTTCCTTATGCAAAAGCTAACCAGCTAAAGAGCTAATAAGCTAAAAAGCTTCATCTCGTGATCTCTTTCTCCATCCGTTCGATAGCATTCACGCATTCTTTCGCTCGCGGATTCGTGGGATCCAAATCGAGCGCGCGGGTGAAGAGGGCTCTGGCCTTGCCTACGTTGCGCATTTCCAAATACGCGACACCCAAGTCGCAGAGCGTGAGCGTGTTGTCGCGATCGAGATTGAGCGATCTCTCCAGCGTGACGATACCCTGGGGGCGCTGCTCGTGGTTGAATAACACCCAGCCGAGGCAGCGCAAAATCTCGGGATTGTTGGGCTTGAGGCGGTTGGCTTGCTTGAGCGAGGTGTAGGCTTCCTCCCATTTTTCCTCATGTGAGCGGATGAACCCGATGATGTAGTGGCCGGTGTAGCTGGCCTGATCGAGCGCGATGGCCTGCTTGGCCGCTATTTCCGCGCGGCCGAAGTGCTCGAGGCTCAGCTCGTTATCGGCGATCTCCTCGAGCGCAGAGATATTCGAAGGGTCCTCAAGCAACAACGCCTCGAGTATGACCAGCGCTTCCGTGTGCTTGCCGGCGAGCTTCAGTTGCTCGGCCTGCTCCAGCCGTTCCAGTACGTGTGGTGGCAATTTACCGTCGTCGATCATAAGTGCGAACAGTATACGCAAAGAACAGCCCGCGGAAAGCGCAAGACAAGGTTTTTATCAAAGAAAAAGACGCCGTTTTTTCCGTCCTTTGCCTCGGCGTAGTCAGCCTCGGCTGACGGAGACGGGCTACTGGATGAAGATGAAGTAATACACGGTGCGCGCGATAGCCGCCGCCGACAGCACCACCACCATGCCCATCACGGCCCCGAACATCAGTTCCTTGCCCTTGGTGATCTCTTCGTCCTTGCCGCGCGAAGCGACGAACATGAAAGCACCGATCGTGAAGAGCACGAAGCACACGGAAGTAATGGTGATCGCCAAAAACCGCATGATGCCGATGGCGAGCGTGTTAAAGGTGGCACGGGTGCCGATATCCACCGTAAGACAGCGAGGTTGACCCGGGAGAAAGCCGCAATTACGGCCGGCCGGCGCCTCCTCTTCCGGTGCCTCAGGTATTTCGCCTCCGCGGAGTTCTTGGGCCAAAAGCACCGATTGCCCACGCGGCGTTTGGCCTGCTTTGGCCGTTACCGGCAGAGCCAGGGTACTCGCGAGGAGCAAAAGCCCGAGAACAAAGGCGAAGGTTCGCATTCCCTCCAGTATAGCAGAAAAAAGGCCGCGATGCACGTTGCCTCCACCCCTCTGGCGGGCCTACACTTGGCATCCCTATGAAGAACCAATTCGCCAGCAGAACGCTGCGCGATACGCCCTCCGCGCGTCCTCGGGTGCCCCAAAAGCTCCCCCTTCGGCCGCGCTACAAGGCAAAATTCGAGAACCTGGCCCTGGGAGACAGGCTGCGGGCCTTTAAGGATTGGATCGATCAAAGAGGCCGCAAAAAAACGGCCAAGCAGGCGGGGCTGGGGCTGGGAGGACTATTCGTCCTCTACTTCCTCTTTTTGTGGATCACGCTGCCAAGCATCAATAACATCGGCGACCTGATCCCCGCTCAAAGCTCGGTGATCGTGGACCGCAACGGCGTAGAACTGTACCGCCTTTACAGCGAAGAAGACCGCACGATCATCCCCGACTCCGACATCCCCGAGTACTTGAAAAAAGCGGTCGTCGCCATCGAGGACGAACGGTTTTACGACCGCGGCTGCATCGACATGCGCGCCATGGCGAGAGTGGTGTTTCGCTTCGGCCAGGCGGGAGGTGCTTCCACCCTCACGAGGCAACTTGCGCGCAACGCCCTCAGCTTGAAGCAAGACAACATCATCAATCGCAAAATCAAAGAAGTGATTCTCGGCTGCAGATTGGAGAGCCGCTACACCAAGGAAGAACTCCTGTCGCTGTACCTCAACTGGATTCCGTTCGGCCAGAACGCCTACGGCATAGAACAGGCGAGCCGCAGGTACTTCGGCAAAGGAGCGAAGGAACTCACACTCGCCGAGTCGGCCGTGCTGGCGTCGCTCCCCCAAAGACCTTCGTACTTCAGTCCTTACGGCAAGAACGTGCGCACCTCTGTATCGCAAAACGTGCTGGACGCTATCAACAGCGGCCGCATCACGAAAGCTTCGGAGATTCCCGATGACGACGTGCGCATCGGTTTACTTGGCCAAAGCTTCGGCTCTGGTGCCGTGAAAGTGTACATAGGCGGCCGCGGCGACCAGGTACTGAAGAACATGCAAGAGCAGGGGCTGCTCAGTGAGGCCGAGCGCCTGCAGGCCTTGAACGACATGAAGACTCTTACCTTCCAGGCCTCCCGCGAATCCATTCGCGCGCCGCACTTTGTGCTATGGGTGCGCAAGCAAGTGGAAGACATGCTCGCCGAAGGCGCGGAGGAAGGATTTTTGGATCAGGGAGGACTGACCATCGAAACCACCCTCGACTGGAAACTCCAGCAAGCAGCCGAAGCCGCCGTGAACGCCAAGAAAGACGACTACGCCAAGCTATACGGCGCCAACAACATCGCCCTCGTCGCGGCGGATCCCGATACCAAAGAAATCCTCGCCTACGTGGGCAACGTCGACGACGCCGAAGGCGAGCACGACGGCAAGGTGGACATGGCGGCCACCCCGCGCCAGCCGGGTTCCAGCTTCAAGCCCTTCGTGTATGCCACCGCCTTCGAAAAAGGCTACGCGCCGGCCACCGTGCTCTATGACGTGCCCATCAAAGTGGGCCCCGACGAGCCGCAGAACTTCGACGCGCGCTTCTGGGGACTCATGAGTGCGCGCACCGCCCTGGGCGCCTCCCGCAACATTCCCGTCATCCAGGCGTTCTTCCTGGGCGGCGGCGAGGAAGCCGTGCTCAACATGGCCACCCGCCTGGGCGCCGTGTCGCCCGAGATCGACCGCGAGACCCAGCGCGAACAACTGCCCGACTACGCCTACGGCTGGCCGCTGGCCATCGGCGCCGCGGAGTTACCGCTCACGGAAATGGTGGACGCCTACGCCACTCTCGCCGACGGCGGCAAGCAGGCTCCCCTCATCTCCATTCGCCGCATCAAAGACCGCAGGGGCAACATCGTGCCCATCCCCATCGGCAACGTGGAAAAGAAAGACGCCGTCGACCCGCGCATCGCCTACCAAATCACTTCCATCTTGAGCGACGTCTCCGCCCGCCCCAACGAGTACTGGCAGAACGTGCTCTCGGTACCCGGCTTCCAAGCCGCCGCCAAAACCGGCACCTCCAACCAAGCCTGCCCCGCCGAGGACCGTAAAAACGGCACCTGCCGTATCAAGCCGAATAACCTGTGGACGATGGGCTACACGCCCAACATCGTCGCGGGCGTGTGGGTGGGCAACGCGGATTCCACCGCTCTTTCCGAGAAAGCCGAATCGCTCATCACGGCGGCGCCCATTTGGAAAGACTTCATGGTGCGCGCCCACAAATCGCTCGATAATTCCCAAGCTTCGTTCGTCATGCCGTCGGGCTTGGTGCAGCCGCAAATCTCCACGCTCTCCGGAGAATTGCCCGCCGAGTGCACGCCGATCACGCATCGTAAGTCGGACGTGTTCCGCGACGACAAAGCGCCCACCCTCACCGACCCCTCGTGCGTGATGGTGGAAGTCGACAAGGTGACGGGCTTACTCGCCTCCGACAGCTGCCCCGTGGAAGCCCGCGAAATGCGCGCGTTCTTCGTGCCCCGCGGCGTGCTATCCGACAGATATCCGCAGTGGGAAGCGGCCGTGCAATCCTGGGCCGCCAAAACCGGAACCGGTTTGCCGCTGCCGCTCTTGCCCAAGGAAAAATGCGACATCTCCCTCACGCCGGGCCGCCTGGTTAAGCCCACGCTCTCCATCGAGTACCCGCGCTCCGGCGGCAGCGCCACGTACCCGTCCTTCGCGCCCAAGCTCGACTTCACCGGCTCCATGCCGCGCGAGGTGATTTACGAAATAGACGGCAAGATCATCTCCCGCGTCGCGGACACGCCCTTCGATCCCCCGTTGAGAGTGCCCAAATCGATAAGTGAGTCGGGCAACCACAAGTTCAAAGTGACGCTCATCGACGAGTATTACAACGAGGTATCGGACGAAGTCACCTTCAGCTTCCAGCAAGATTCCTCCGCCCCGAACGTACGCTTCTTGGACCCCGACGACGGCGACACCCTCAAGGCCGGCAGCGGGGTGCAGCTGCGAGCCCAAGCCGAAGACGGCGAGGGCGGCATCAAGTACGTGCAGTTCTTCGTGGATGAGGCGTTGCAAACCACCAAGCCCCAGGAGCCCTACGAAATCCGCCTCACGCTCAAGCCGGGCGAGCACACGCTGAAAGTGACCGCCACCGACTTCGCCGGCAACAGCGCCAGCGATGAGATCGACGTGACGGTGGAGGAGTAGATTTGGTGTAATATTTCCGCATGAAGATCGATCGTGAGAGTTTCACCATTGAAACGGAGCGTCTTAATTTGAAGCCCGTCGCGATGCAATGGAAAGAAGAGATTTTTCGTGAATTCACGGAAGAGATCACGGTCTACATGACCCCCGTTCCGCCAAAGCATATTTCCGAAACGGAGCAGTTCATCCGAGAATCGGAAAAAAAATGGACGAAGGCACCGAGATATTGGCGAGCATTTTACATAAAGATACGAGAGAATTTCTCGGCGTCGCGGGCTTACACCACATTGACACCAAATACCCTGAATTGGGCATCTGGATCAAAAAATCCGGTCACGGTCAGAAGTACGGAAGAGAAGCGATGCATGCGCTGAAAGACTGGGCTGATCGCCATTTGGACTATGAATACATCATCTATCCAGTCGATCGCGACAACGTCGCCAGCAGAAAAATACCGGAATCGCTCGGCGGAATAGTGCACGGCGAATACCAGAAAACCACGCCGTCCGGGTCTGTGCTAAATACCGTGGAATATCATATTTTTCCTACAAAACATTCGTCGGTTCGAGATGCATAAGATGAATGCTCCGGCGATGTTTGGCTGAAGTCCTACAGCCCCGCCGCGATGTCCGCGGAGATATCGGCGTTGGTGTGCACTTCCGACACGTCGTCGTCCTCTTCGATGGCCGCCATGAAGCTCATCACCTTCTGTGCCGTTTCCAAATCTTTCACTTGGGCTTTCTGCGTGGCCACGTAGCGCAATCCCGCGGAGAGAATCTCGCAGCCTTGGGCCTTGAAGTAATCGCGCACGGCCGCCCAGTGCGTCATGGCGGTGGTCACGGTGACGATGTCGTCGTCATGCTGAATGTCGTCGGCGCCTGCATCGATCAGCTCCAGTTCCATCTCGTCTTTCCAAGCGGCGCAGCGCGCGCTCACCATCCCCTTGCGCTCGAACATCCAGAGCACCGATGCGCTCTCCGCGAAGCCGCCGCCGTTCTTGCCGAACACCATTTTCAAGTTGGAAAGCGTACGATTCGTGTTATCGGTAAGGCACTCAATCAAATACGCCGTGTTGCCCGGGCCCATCGCGGCATACACAATCTCCCCCATCTGCGCGCCCTTGAGTTCCCCGGTGCCCTTTTTAATCGCCCGGTCGATGTTGGCGTTGGGCACGTTCTCGGCCTTGGCATTCTCGATCGCCATGCGCAAAGAAGCGTTCGTCACGGGATCCCCCCCGCGCTGTGCGGCGATTTCGATGAGCTTGGCATGGCGCGTGTACACCTTCCCCCGCTTGGCGTCGGAGGCCATTTTCTTCACCCGGATGTTGTGCCATTTGGAGTGTCCGGACATGATGAAAGTGTAGCAGTGGACAGTGGAAAGTGGACAGTGGACAGTTGTTCTTTTAATGAGAAGAACTTATTTTTTCGCTAGATGAAGAGGAAATATGGCTTAGTGAGAAATATTTTTTGCGGCGCTTCTATACGAAAGAGACTGTTAAAGATTGAATAGGAGCATGTCTAATAGCCCGCTTATGGAGAAAAGTTATCGTTTTTCCTTATCCATCATCGGCCTTACTCGTACATTGCAGCTTCAAAAAGAATTTGTATTGAGTAAACAGGCACTGCGCTCGGGGACAAGTATTGGAGCAAATATCGAGGAAGCAAGCCAAGGGCAAAGTAGACCAGATTTTATTTCAAAACTTTCCATTGCCTTAAAAGAGGCATATGAAACACGTTATTGGCTGCGTTTATTAAGAGACACAAACATTGTTACAGCTATCACTATCGAACCTCTATTAGAGAATCTCCAAGAAATTATTCGCATGTTGGTGGCCAGCATCAAAACCGCAAAAAAATAATCATCACTTTCCACTTTCCACTTTCCACTTTCCTCTTTCCACTGTCCGTTGTCCTCTTACTTGCGATACGCCAACATCGCCAAGAACCTCGCGCGTTCCACGGCGTTCTTGAGCATCTTCTGATGACGCAAACACACACCCGTGTAGTAACGGTTGCGGATGTTACCGAAGTAATCGATGAAAGGCTTCATCGTGGGGTAGTCCTTGTAATCGATGTACACCGTCTCGCGCGTGCAGAAGTCGCACTTTTTGAGGCGGGGATCGCTGCGCTGCTGGTGCTGTTGCTTGTAGTTGGCGGACATAGGTGGAGAAGGAAGGCTTGCCCCGCGGAGCTCCGCAGAGCGTAGTGGGGTTAAATGTCGAGACCCTTATCGGAAATAAGTTTGTCGAGTTGCTGGGTGAGGTCGGCCTTCGGCTTATCGGAGACCTCGGCTTTCTTGCCTTCGGGCTTGGTCGACTGACGCTTGGCCTTGTCCACGACCTGCTTTTTCAGCTTCTCTTCCTTCTCGCTGGCCCTCCTCTCGTCTTCCACGCGCGACTGCTCCTTCCATTTGTCGTAGGCGTCGGCGTAGGGGACGATCTGGTAATTCTTCGGAGGCTTGACGATGAGATGGCGCAGCACGCCTTTCTGGATCTTCAATTCTCCGTCGATCTGTTTCACCTTGGAAGGGTCCAAATCGTAGTAATAAACGATCACGTTGGCTTCACTGAAGCCGCCGATCGAATACGCCAAGCCGCGGCGTCCCCAGGGATCCTTGAACATCTGCTTGCCGCCGGCATCGGTGAACATGGCTTCCACCTCTTTGAGAAGCTCTTGTTCCTCCTTTTGGTTGATAGGATACGGATAAAGCACCGCGCATTCGTACACGCGCGTGTCTTCCGATGATGGGACTGCTGGAATGGCCATGGGATTCGCGGGTAAATCCAGCCTCGAATGAGGGTGGAGAATCTCAAAGATGGAAACAGAGTGTAGGGATCAACGCCCCAGGAAGTCAACACTAGTTAACCTCACCGTAAAAACTCAGGAAACAGGCCTTTTAAGCATTTTCCAGCGGTAATTATCAAATGTTCAATTATCGCCTATCATTGGCCAGTGTCCGCCCTCCTCTCCCTCACCGATTTGCAGGTGTCCGTCGAAGACAAACCCATCGTCAAAGGGGTCAGCCTCACCATCAACGAAGGCGAGGTGCACGCGATCATGGGCCCCAACGGCTCGGGCAAATCGACCCTGGTGAGCGCTCTTATGGGCCATCCCAAGTACGACGTGACGGGTGGCAAGGTGGCATTCAAAGGCAAAGACCTGCTCGCCATGGAACCGCACGAACGCGCGCAGGCGGGCCTCTTTCTCGCGTTTCAATATCCCAAGGAAATCGCCGGCGTCAGCTTACGCAGCTTCCTGCTTGCCGCGGTGCGCGCGAAAGCCGCCATCGATCCGTCATTCCCGCGCCCCTCTCCCCTGCAGTTCCAAAAAATCCTGCTTGAAGAGATGAAAACGCTACACATGGACCCCGCCTTCGCCGAGAGATCTCTCAACAAAGGATTCTCCGGCGGCGAAAAAAAGAAGGCGGAGATTTTGCAGATGAGCATTCTTAAGCCGTCGCTCGCGCTGCTCGACGAAACGGATTCCGGACTCGACGTAGACGCGCTCAAGACCGTCGCCGAGGGGGTGAATGCCCTACGGAACAAAGCCTCGGCGAAGTCCACAGACGGAGCCGGATTCAGCTGCCTCATCGTCACGCATTACGCGCGCATCCTCGATTACATCACCCCCGACCACGTGCACGTGATGGTGAACGGCCGCATCGCCGAGAGCGGCGGTCAGGAGTTTGCGCGCAAACTGGAGCACGAAGGCTACGAGCGCTACGCGGAAAAAAGGAAGAAGATTTCGCTCGGTTTGGCCGACGACGCGAAGGGCGAAAAATGAGTATGGCGAAGTCGCTGTTACTCTTATTTATGGCTTACCAAAGACAAAAACTAGAAAGTCTGGAAGTATAATTATATAAGACTACCATCTTGCTCATATGTCACTCCACCCTCCCCTCACACCATCGGCCGAGTCGCAATGCGACACTTGTCCCCATCGAGAGCAAGCCCTTAACGAACTTATTGCTCTTAGCGAACAACACAACCCTTCTCACAGCCGCACGCGTTTGATGCAAATCGGCATCGAAGGCATCGATATCACCGCTCGCCTGGCGGACCATCGCTTGGAAGGCATTCGCCAAGCCAACGGCGAAGCCCGCACACTGCACAATGCGCATCTCATAGAAGCGAAAAGCGTGGAAGCCATGATCTGCGAACTCTGCGCAGTTCACCGCCAAAAGGCAACGACGGTTGTGCCTCAGTAAATTCGTGTCAATGGAAGAGTCCGGCATCGAGGGGTAGATTCATTCTTACCCCTCGATGTTCCGTCCATGCGTCGGACGGAAAAACGGGCGGACTATCTCTACGTTTTATTTATGCTCAATTCCCATCCGCTTTATCAGGAAGTCCTCATGCTGAACCGCCGGCAGGGCGGACCGGACAAGCAGTGGCGCATCGGCGAACTAAAAGA
>CAYTNJ010000005.1:9479-32674 GCA_964439155.1 uncultured Candidatus Peribacteria bacterium
GAACAAGTGCGGCAATTATTTGCGAGCAACGTACTATGCGAGGAAGAGCGCGACGAACTCTCGACGCTCATAATGCTGCAAGAAACCACCAAAACCGCGGAAGACGCACGCAGAGCGGAAGTGAACGGCTACATCCAAATAGCGCGCCTGAACGACATGCCTGCGAGTTTGCGCGACAGTTTCCGCGAAAGCGTACGTTTTAAATTGCCAACCATGACTTTAAGCGAGCGCAAAATCCTGTCGGGGCTGCTCGGCAACTTACTGGACCATCATCCGCACGAAAGTCATCCCATGGCTGCATGAACCATCGTAACCTTTCGGCGAAAAGCGCGTAGAATACGTATGACCTTTTATATCTCGGCATAGCTCGACCCAATAGGGGTCCCCTTCGGGGCAAGCGTAGCCGGATTCCTCACTCCCCCATGGCCGCCGAACAAACCGTCACTCTTCGTCCGCCCGTGTGGGCTTTGCTCGCGGCGGTCGCCATTGGAGGACTCTTTTATATGTGGGGTAAAACCATCGAGACGAAAGACCGCACGCCCACGTTCATTGCGGTTTCGGGAGAAGGACGCGTGTTCGCGGCGCCGGATATCGCCGACTTGAGCTTTGGCGTGCAAACCGGCAGGCAAGCTACCGCAAAGCAGGCGCTCGCGATCCTAAAGGACCGTATGAACGCCTCGCTCGACGCCGTGAAAAAAGCGGGCATCCCCGAAAAAGACATTCGCACCGAGAGCTTTTGGCTGAACCCCGTGTACGACTGGACCAACGGCGGCCAAGTGTTCCGCGGGTTCGAAGCGAGCCAGAGCCTGAGAGTAAAAGTACGCGATTTGGATAAAGTGAGCGGCGTGCTCGAAGCAGCCACCGGTGCGGGCGCCAATCAGGCGGGCGGGGTGAACTTCACCATCGACGAGCCCGAGACCAAGAGGTCCGAGGCGCGGGAGAAGGCCATCGCGCAGGCGAAGGAGAAAGCACAAGCCATCGCGAACGATCTCGGCATGAGCCTGGGAGCAATCAAGGGCTTCAACGAAGGCGGTTACGGCGGCTACCCCTCACCCATGATGGCGCGCGACGCCTACGCCACGGGAGGAGCCGAAGCGGCCAACCAGGCGAAAGACCTCTCTTTGCCGGCGGGCGAGCAGGAAATCGTGGTAAACGTGAGCGTGAACTACGAGCTGAAATGAATCTTTGGCTTAGGATGGCGTAAACAGGCGTTTCCTGCTATACTAAGGAGATGCTTCGTCGCTACCCCAAGTTCCTCACCCTCGGCCTCACGTTCGTCGCTGCCTTCGTGCTGTACCGCATGGGCATGTTCCAAAAGTTTGAAACGGCCCTCAACGGCGGGGGAATCCTGACGTTTTTCCTGGCGGGCGCGCTGTGGAGCTTCGGCTTTACCTCGGCGTTCGGCCTGGCGCTGCTCGTCGCGGCCGCGCATGAAAATAATCCCCTGCTGGGAGCGCTGATAGGCGCGCTCGGGGCGGTGCTCGTGGACATGTCCATCTTCTCCTTCGTGCGCTTCTCGTTCGAGGAAGAGCTGAAACTGATCCGGGGAACGCGGGCGTTTCTGTACCTCCATTCCATCCTCCATCGAGAAACCGTATCGGAACGGCTGCGCCGGTACCTGCTGTGGTCGATCGCCGGCTTCGTCATCGCCTCTCCCCTCCCAGACGAACTCGGGGTGACGCTCTTAAGCAGCCTCACCGAAATCAAACCCAAGAAATTCGCGGTGCTGTGCTACCTCCTGAACGCCGCGGGTATCCTCGTGATCCTGCTCCTGGCGCGGGCGGCGCAGCAGCAATAAAAAAAGCCCGGAGGGCATCCGGGCTCTTAAGGACGACAAGATGACATCAGCCGACTTGGATTTTCTCGGTGTTCTCGAAATCGGGAGAGAGCGGATAGCTGGCAAACCTGCGCTTCCAAGGCAGCGATGCGAGGATCGTGAGAGGACCCAAGCGGCCAAAGAGCATGGTCAGGATGATCAGCAATTTGGAAAAAGGCGACATGATGGCGGAAAAGCTGGTGACGCCGCCGGGGAAGCCCATGGAAAGACCGACCGTGCCGAAGGCGGAAATGATTTCGAAAATCACCTTCAGGAAGTTGTACGTCGGATCGGGGGTGATGAGATAGCGCGATTCGGCGACGCAAATGAACAGCGTCACGACGGCGATGAAGATGGTGGAGAAGAAGTACAAGCGGACGGCGTGGGACACCGCGAACTTACTGATGCGACGCCCGAACAAGGTCACCGGTTCGCCGGGCTTCTTAAACCAGTCTTTGATGTAGCCGTATAACACGGCGACGGTGGGGATTTTGATACCACCCGCGGTGCCGGCAGGGTTCGCACCGATGTACATGAGGAACATGTACAAAAACAGCGTGGCTACGTGGAGCGCCCCGATGTCGACGGTATTGAAACCCGCAGTGCGGGTAGAAACGCTTTGAAAGAAAACCGCGGTCAGTTTCTGCAGAGGATTCAAGTCGCTCATGATCGGATTACCCCAGTCCACGAGCAACGGAATGAACGTGCCCACTGCGAGAAGGAGGAGCGTGCCGTAGATGGCGACGCGGGTTTGGACGGACGACGCGATGACGCCGGTCGCGTCTTCCTCCAGCACTTTCTGCACCCGGTCGCTGCCGATGATCTTGCGACGAACGGACGCGTGGATGGCGATAAGAACAGGATAACCCAAGCCGCCGAGGATGATGAGCGCGGCGATGGTGTAGCTGATAATCGGATCTTCCACGAAATTCATAAGGTTGTTGTTGAGCAAGCCGAACCCGGCGTTGTTAAAGGCGGATACGCTATGAAACAGCGCCCACCACCACGGATTGATATCGCCGATATTCGAGGGGTTGGCGTTTAAGTGAATGCCCATGATCAAGAAACCGGTACCTTCGAAAAGGATGGTGTACAGCACGACGTGTTTGATCATGTGGCGCACTTTTCCGCCGTCGATGTCGAGGATGCCGGCAAGAAGATCACGAAAGTTCTCGCGCTCGGATAAGCCGCGCATGATTAACAAAGCAAAGATGGAGGTGAACACGATGATGCCGAGACCTCCCATCTGAATGAGAAGCATGGTGATAACCTGCCCCGCCAGCGTCCATTGGGAGAAGTCCGTCGAAATGAGGCCCGTCACGCAAAGGGCGGAAACAGACGTGAAGAGCGTGTCGATGAATCTCTCTCCTTTGTATTGCACCTCCTGCGTGAAGGTGTGTACCTCAACCGTGGAGGGCAGGCCGAAACCGGATTCCACCGGGGCTACACTAACCTGTTCGATGATGGGTATTTTGGCCGTGACCATCCGGTCCGACTCGGTGTACCAAAGCATCATGCCTCCGAGTATGGACATGACTAGAAACGACAGGACCGTGGCCTCGGCAGCGTTGATATAGCTGAAGGGGCGAGTGAAAAAACGAAAGGGGGACAACATACGAAGAGAAGAAGACGAAATGAATGCAGGAAAGCCAACGGCAAAACCCCCCAAACACGGCCGGGCGGACGGGCGGAGTAGTAGCATCATGATGAGAAATTTTCAAGGGTCCCGTTGATTCGCCTGCTTGAGAAATGAATTTTTTGGCTTATGAAAGCCATTTCATAAAATGTCTTTTGCAAATAACACAATAAAAGAGTGCTATTGGCTTCTTCCAAACATTTCATCACCCGAGGCCGTGGTCTCCTTCAATGTAAGACTCAGCTCAGAGAGGAACAGCTGCGATCGTCGCATCTCCAGCGGGACAGCCTGAGTCGACGTGGCTGCATCGCCCCCAAGTTTGAAGAAAGCCTGCTCCAATGAGGCAACGCTATTGAGGAAGCCGAAGAGCGCCAGGCGCAACAAAAACCATTTCGAAGCTTTGCCTTGAACGACAATGACATTCTCACGTTGTTCGATAATCCATTGCTCGGCGGGAATGGTGATGTGCCCGCGCCCATGGAGATCGGTCAGCACCTGGCGCGCGTCAAAGGATTCCATGAAACCCTGCCATGCCGTCACGGCAAGGATGCGATTGCCGATGGGCAAGACGCGATAGCGCTCCTCCGGGGGGATCACACTCACGGTCTCCGATTGCTCCGGATGAATGAACAGCAAATGCCGGGGCAAAGCACCGTATTGCTGGAAAAAGAAAAAGAAGGTGCTGGGAATGCGATCGGAGAGTGCATGCAAGGGGCGCGACGTGATGAACGCGATCGCACGCGGAAGGTCGGGCACCGCGGGATCCTGGCGCAGCGCCCGAACCCATGCGAGCGATTTGACGATGGAAAAATCCACGGCCTGCTGGATGCGATCGCGCATGGCCGCCCACTTGGTCATGGTGCTGAAGAGCAGGACGCTGATGAGCAGCGGCAGGTAGCCGCCATTGGCGAAATGCACGCCGTTCGCCGCGAAGAACAGAAGATACACGGCCGCGAAGAAGCCGAAGACGATGGTGGCGGAGAGTATGTTCCATCTCCAAACGTCGCGCGACACGCTGCACATGGCAAGAGCGGTAATGCACATGAGCCCCGAGACGGTTAAACCGTATGCCGTAGCGAGGGCGGAGCTGTAATGGAACATGAGCACGAGCAGAATGCAGCCTCCGTAGAGCAGCCAATTGAGCGTCGGCTGGTAGATTTGTCCCGGCTGCGACGCATTGGTGTGAATGGTCTTGAAGCGGGGAAGAAGACGGAGTTTCGTCGCCTGGTGGGTCGCCGAGAAAATGGCGCTGATAATGGCCTGAGATGCGATGATCGCGGCCAGGGTGGCAAGGATCACCATCGGATAAAGTGCTATCCGCGGCACCAGGCTGAAAAAGATATTGCCGTTCACGATCGGCTGTCCGGAAAGAACGTAAGCCCCTTGTCCGAAGTAATTGAGCAACAGACAAGGAAGCGCGAGGAGAAACCAGGCGAGACGCATGGGCGCACGCCCAAAATGTCCCAAGTCGGCATAAATCGCTTCACCGCCCGTCACTGCCAGCATCACGGCACCGAGAACGGTGAGAATGACGGGCCAGGACGTCTCTTGGAAGAACTGGACGGCGTACCCGGGATGCACGGCAAGGAGAATCTCCGGATGCTGCAGGATTTGATGCAAGCCGAGCGCACCGATGGAGATGAACCAGAGGATGATGATGGGACCGAACATGGTCCCCACTTTGCCCGTACCCAAATGTTGCACGGAAAAGAGAACGGTGAGAATCAGGAGTGAGAGCGGCATCACGTACGGAATAAAGGTGCTTGTGGCCACTCCCAATCCTTCGACGGCGCTGAGCACGGAGATAGCCGGCGTGATGATGCCGTCGGCATACAGAAAGCCCGCGGAGAACATGAGCAAACCGGTGATGAGGCGGAAGCGTTTGGCGGCCGGACCTCCGAGCAGCGCAAGCAGCGCGAATACGCCTCCCTCGCCTTTGTGATCGGCACGCAGCACCAGGAGCAAATACTCGAAAGAGATGAGCAGCGTCAGCGACCAGAAAATGAGACTGATTGCCTGGAAAGCATGCTGCTCGGACAACGCAAAGGAGCTTGCAGGGCTGAAGATCTGGTTGAAAGCATAGAGCGGACTTGTACCGATGTTGCCATACACCACCCCGAGAGCGCCCGTTGTCAGGACACCGAAGGACCAAAGCCGATGGGAAGAAGCGAAAGGCATAGATGCGCGAGGCTCACACTCTGCCTCGCAGACGATCCGTGTAAAGATGTCTATTGTTCCATAGGAAATACAGGGTCGGCATGCAGGAAAAACAGACAAGAGTTTGCATTTGGAATACATTTGATCTATAAATTTTGCTCTTATTTATAAGAATTTTACTGTATTTGTATTTTCTATGCTAACAATATATGCAGCCAGCAT
Organism: uncultured Candidatus Peribacteria bacterium; assembly: GCA_964439155.1. Classification (GTDB taxonomy): domain Bacteria; phylum Patescibacteriota; class Gracilibacteria; order Peribacterales; family Peribacteraceae; genus CAYTNJ01. The sequence continues at coordinate 15,311 of CAYTNJ010000005.1, forward strand.
CTGAGCATGACATAGGGGATTTCCGTTTTCTTTTGACGAAACTGGGATTCGACGAGCGGGAGGTCGAAGTCTATTTGTCACTCCTCTCTCTGGGCATTGCACCCGCTAGCACGGTCGCCAAACATGCCAACCTGCAGCGCAGCAACACCTACCTCGTGCTTCGTTCTCTGCAAGAGAAAGGCCTGGTGAGCGCCATGGAACGGGGTAAAATCCTGCACTTTGTCCCAGAGCCGCCGGAAAAGCTGATCGCCTACTCGATCGAACAGGAACGCCAGATGCAAAACACCCGGCAAATGCTGGAAGGAGCGCTACCGCTCCTGCGTTCCTTCGCCGCCCCATTCGGCGACAAGCCCAGAGTCACCGTGACCATGGGCTTCGAAGGCGTGAAACAGGTATTCCACGATGCGCTGCAAAAAGAGTACCTGGCGATGTACAAGATGGAGCGCATCTACGACGTGTTCGGCACGACGATCATCGACTACTATTTTGGCGACTCTTCAAAGAAGATCGCCGGCAGGGAGCTGGTCGTCGCCTCCGAGCGCGGGCAAGCCTTTATGAAAGAGCACCGACCGGAGACCGTGGAGAGGCGACTGTTGCCAGCCGGATTGGCATTCGACGGCGACCTGTGCGTGATCGGCAACGCGCTGATCCTGTTCGGCTACGACGAGGACAAGACGGTGGTGCGCATCGACCATGCCACAATGAGCAGCGTCATCCGCGCCTTGTTCGAGGAGCAATGGGCCCGCGCCGGAGCCGCATGACGGACCTCTAGGGCTGTCTTTTGTTTTCTTCAGAACACACTTTGACTCTGTGTGTCGCGCTACTTAGCATCCGTGTTCCTGAACAAAGTTCAGGGTCCGCTTTTCTGTTAAAGAGAAGCGACAAACGATACTTGAAATGATCGGGAGAATGTTCACAGCCTCGAGCGAACGGCGACATAGACGCCAAAAAAAACCGTGCTTTCGGGGCTGTGAACACAACATCGTACGGTACGATTGTTTGCTGTTGCAGAGTGTGTAAGGAGAAATGTATGGGTATGCAGCAATCTCCAACGACCGCGCGGCAGGGCGCTTGGAACAGGGTGGTGACGCTGGTGATCGGTCCCGCACGCGATCTCAAGGATCCGCGACTGTTCGCGCACGTATCGCTGATCGCATTCTTGGCCTGGGTCGGCATTGGCGCAGACCCGCTGTCGTCTTCGTGCTACGGCCCCGAAGAGGGATACAAGCACCTGGAAGGACATGCGCATCTGTCACCGCTGTTGGCGCTCATGACAATCATGACGGTGATTGTCATAAGCAAATGCTACAGCCACATCATCGAGGTATTCCCGGGCGGAGGCGGCGGCTATCTGGTCGCGTCCAAGATGCTCGGGCGCTACACGGGGCTGGTGTCTGGTTCGGCGCTGCTCATCGACTATGTCCTCACGGTCACGGTATCCATCGCGGCAGGGGGCGACGCGTTGTTCGGTCTTTTCGGAGCCGAATGGCAGTGGCTCAAGCTGCCGGCGGAGTACGCGGCCATCGTGCTGCTGATCCTTCTCAACCTGCGCGGAGTGAAGGAATCGGTGAAAGTTCTGCTGCCGATTTTTCTCACGTTCGTCGCAGCATTCGTGCTGCTGATCGTGGGATCGATCGTCCTGCACATCGGGGCGGTCGGACAGGTGACGAGCGATATCGGCGCTTGCGTCTCGGCTGATCTGCGCGATCCCGGCTTCGGCTGGACGGCGACGGTCGGCATCCTGCTCTTCGCCTATTCCATGGGTGCGGGCACGTTCACGGGCATCGAGGCGGTAAGCAATTCGATGCAAGTGATGAGTGAACCCAAAGTACCGACTGGCAAGCGCACGCTCCTCTACGTCTCGGCGTCGCTATCCTTCACGGCAGGCGGACTCATGCTCGCCTATCTGTTGCTGGGAGTGACGCCCGAAGAAGGCAAGACCATGAACCAAGTTCTTGCGGAGAAGTTCTCGAGCGACGCAGGGTTTCCTTCATGGCTCTCTTCGTCCTACGTGATCGTCGTCATGGTCTCCTCCGGTGCGTTGCTCTTCGTGGCGGCGCAGGCGGGGTTCATCGACGGACCGCGGGTGCTGGCCAATATGGCGAGTGACGGATGGCTTCCGCGCAGGTTCATCAACCTCTCGGGGAGACTGGCCACGCATAACGGTATCATGCTGATTGGAGCCACGGCGCTTTTGGCGCTTTGGTACACCGGCGGCATGGTGACCACGCTCGTGGTCATGTACAGCATCAACGTGTTTTTAACCTTCTCGCTGTCATTGATCGGCATGTGCCGGCATTGGTGGCAGCAACGAGGCGCGCATCCGCTATGGAAACGGCGCCTATCGCTGTTCGCCTTCGGAAGCTGCATGTGCGTGTGCATTTTTGGTTTGGTGGTCTTCGAAAAATTTCACCACGGCGGCTGGATTACCATCATAGTGACGGCGGTCGTCATTAGTCTCTGCCTGCTCACGCGGGCCTACTATAACGGCGTGGAAAGGCGCCTGAAGGAAGCGGACGGCCAGTTGGAACAGTTCGCGGGTATTTCCCACACGACGGAGCCCGTCGACTCGTCCAAACCGACGGCCGTGGTGCTGGTGCAGTCGTTCTCAGGCCTGGGCAAACACACGCTGGCCCATGTACTGAGCAAGAAACCCAAGTATTTCAAGAACGTCGTGTTCGTCGGTATCGGCATCGTCGATGCAGGGTGCTTCAAGGGCGACCACGCTATCGAGGAACTGCGGTCGCATACAAGAGAGGAGTTGGAGAAGTATGTAACCCTGGCGCGCAGCTTGGGCTTCCCGGCGGAGTGCGCCATGGATATCGCCACGGATCCGGTTCCCCGCCTGGTGGAACTCTGCGTCGCGATCAATGAACGCTTTTCGGTGGCTCATTTCTATGGCGGCGACCTGGCGTTTCGCAAGGACACCTGGTGGAAGAAGTTCTTCCACAACGGCACCAGCCAGGCCCTCACGGATGACCTGAGCCACTATGGGATCCCCTTCACCACGATCCCGCTGATTATGTAACTCCGTGCGATGCGCCCTCCCATCATCCCAAGAGGCCTCTTCCATCCTGGAAGAGGCCTTTCTCTGGCATAAAAAGCCTTGTTTTCTGTTTTTGTCGTAAAACACTTTCTCATTGACCGCTCCGGCCACGCTCCTTAGGATCAGTGCCCTGAAAAAGGTTTCAGGACAGCGCTTCCCCGTGTGCGGAAGCGGTTCATGTTCCTTGGAAGGATCGGGAGTACTGTTCACAGCCACGAGGGAGTCGCGTACGCCCAAAGTGTGCCCGTTCGAGGCTGTGAGTAGGAGTTATTCTAAGAACAACTGCTGACACACCACACACAAGCCAAATCATTGTGGGAGAACCGGGAAAGACTCTGTAAGCCGATACAGTCGGCGGAGTGCTTTAGGCTAATGATCGTCGCAAGACGACCACGGGACGGCTGCTGCCATTCCGCGCCAATTTCCGCACATGCGGACTCGGTAGGCTTGAAGGAGTGAGTTTCATGGGAAAGAATCCGGAACATAGTTCTTCGGGGCAAACACATCACCAGGCCTTCTGGCTGGCGGTGATGTGCCTGACGGGCGTGGATTACTTCAGCACGCTCGGCTACCAACCGTCCATCGCCTTCGAGGCGTGCGGACGGCTGGCGCCCATCGCAACCTTCGTCATCGTGTTGATGACGCTGTTCGGCGCCTTGCCCATCTACAGTAAGGTGGCGAGCCTCAGTTCGGACGGATCGGGATCGATCGGGATGGTGGAACGAATGCAGGCCGGAGGCTGGATCGGCAAAATCCTCGTGATCACGCTGCTCGGCTTCGTGGCCACCGATTTCATCATCACCATCACCTTGTCGGGCGCGGATGCCGCGGCGCACTTGGTGGAAAACCCTCTGTGGAGCAAGGCCCTGCTCGCAAGCAACGACCTGCAACTGTTCAGTCTCGCGCCCGTCGTCGCAGTAGGCCTTGCCTCTCTGCTGCTCCTCTGCGGAAAGAAAGCGACCATCAACGTCGCCGCCGTGCTGGGTTGTTTGGGCGTGATGGTGTTCATTTGTGCCAAATTGCCCCCGTCAGGCCAGCAGATGACCATCACGATTTCATTGGTAGTGGCGCTGGGCGTCGTCTTTTGGATCGGATTCAGGGAGGCGATCATGATCGCGGTCGGGCTGGTGGCGCTGTACATGATCCTGAACACGATCATCATCGTGTCGGGTTACATCTACATCGCGCAGCATCCCGAAGTGACGCAGGATTGGTGGCATGCCGTCCTGACCGGCGAGTGGCATATGAATGTCGAACACAGCCCCTTCGGCAAAAAAACGGGGATATTCTTCGTGATCCTGACGGCGCTCTTCATGTTCCCCAGATTGGCGCTCGGACTCAGCGGCTTCGAGACCGGTGTCGCGGTCATGCCGCTGGTAAAGGGCCAACCGGACGATTCGCCCGAGCATCCGAAAGGACGCATCAAGGCAACGCGCTGGTTGCTTCTGACGGCGGCGTTGATCATGAGCTTCATGCTCATCGGTTCAAACGTCGTCGTGACCATGCTTGTTCCACCGGAGGCATTCGAAGTGCACGATGGCATGCCTACGGCGAAGGATCGCGCACTTGCGTATGTCGCTCACGGGCAGACCGGATTGGAGCTGGATCCGGCGTTCGGCCCGGTATCCCTTCCGGTATTCGGCGAGGTGTTCGGGACGATCTACGATGCATCGACCATAGCCATTCTCTGGTTTGCGGGCGCATCCGCGATGGCCGGGCTCCTGATTTTGGTGGCCAAGTATTTGCCCCGCTACGGCATGGCGCCGGAATGGGTCAAGTACAACCGCCCCCAGGTGGTCGCCTTCACGCTCATGGCGATTCTCGTCACGATCATTTTCAAGGCATCGGTTTCCGCCCAGGGTGACGCGTACGCCACGGGAGTATTGGCGCTCATGACGAGCGCTTGCGTCGCGGTGACCGTTGACCAGTGGCACCATCGGCCTGCCGGCGAGTCCCATTGGTCAACCAAAACGCGCTGGCGTCTGGCCTACCTGCTTCTCCAGTGCATCACGATCGTCTTCGTCTACACGCTGGTCACGGTGGTGCACGAGAAGCCTGCGGGCATCATCATCGCAGGATGTTTCATCGTGGCCACATTCACGCTCGCCATCATCTCTCGCATTTGGCGGGCCCGGGAATTGCGCAATGGAGGCTTCCGGTTCGTGGATGCAGCCAGCAAGATGCTCTGGACGACTCTCACGAGTGAGCCGCTGGAAAGCGTATTGATTCCCCATCGTCCGGGGCGCAGATGCTTGAGTGGTAAACTCCAGGAAATTGAGATGCGTCTTTGTCTGTCGGGAACAACGGAAAAGATCGTCGTGGAAGCGGAGCGGGGCGACGCCAGTGAATTTTCCAATGTGCCCGAATTGGAAGTCATGCAGCAAGAGGGGCACATCCTCATCCGTGCCTACAAGTGCGCATCGATCGCCCATACGATCACCGCCATCGCCATCGCCCTCGGCCGACCGAAGATCATCTTTGGCTGGTCCGAAGGCTGCTTCCTGCCACAGCTCATCGACTTTTTGCTCTTCGGCGAAGGCAACGTACCGCAACGGGTGTATGAACTTCTGCTGCAAGTAGAACCGGATGAAACGAAACGTCCGCAGGTAATCGTGGGATAACTCTCTCCCCTCCAAGGCGCCGGCTGCACATGATGTGCAGCCGGCTTTTTCGACGTACACCGCTGTCACCTCCGTCGCCAGACGGACGGGACGAGTAACGTGAGGACCGTGAACACTTCCAAACGCCCAAGCAACATCTCCACTATGAGGAGCCAGAGCGCCGGCGTGGAGAACGAGGAGAAATTGCCCGCGGCGCAAACAATGGCCGCCCCTGAAAGCGACATAAGGCAACGAGCTGCACGGGCGCTTTCGGACGTCCGCCCCCTTGATCGGAAAGCGCCTCTCTGGTACAGGTGAAAGGAGCAATGTCCACTACTCTTGCCACGAACCGGTCGACCTTCGCAGCCGGCAGGAGTTATCTCCTGCTCTCCGTGCTGCTGCTTGGCAGCTGGCTCGTATCGTGGGGCATGACGCGCTTCCTCGGCGTAAGCGTCGGGGAAAAGTCGGGCGCCACGATGCTCGTATTTTTCAGCGTGAGCGCCATCATCGTGTTTGGATTCCTTGCCTACGAGATCGCCAAGCGCACGATCATCCCCTCCTTCGTCATCGCCATCTTCATCGGCATGTTGGAGCGCGACCTGCTTGCCCCGCTCATGGACAACGCGACGTTACTCTCGGTGCTCACAACTCTCGGCGCGGTCATCATCTTGTTCGACGGCGGACTCGACATGCCGTTCGTCCGTTTTCGTTCACTCATCTTCCCCATCCTCTCCGTCTCGTTCCTGGGCACGGTGCTCACGAGCGTCGCATTCTCCTTCCTGCTCGTCGAAGTCGCCGCGCTCTTCGGCGTTTTCCTGCCGCTCCCCGCCGTCGCCCTCTGCAGCATGGCGCTGGCACCCACCGACCCTTCGGCGATCATTCCCAGTTTCAAGGCGCTGAAGTTCTCCAACCCGCGCGTGAAAGACATCGCGATCAGCGGCAGCGCGATCAGCGAAGTGGTCGCCGCGGTGCTCTTGGGGCTGATGCTCGAATCCCTCGCGTCGCTCGCGGGAGCGGCATCGCTCCCGCGGCTGTACGCCTTCGTCTTCTCCGGAGACACGCTCGGGGGGCTGGCCAAGGAAATGAGCATCGGCACGGCCGTGGGCATGGGAGGATTCCTGATGCTGCATGTGTGGAGCGAATGGAAGAGGCGTTTTCACACGTCCGCGGGCGAAGCCGACGCGGCGCTCTTTCTGGCGATGCCGCTGCTCTGCTATGCGGTGGCATATATGTTCGGCGGCAGCGGGTTCCTCGCGGTGTTCGTCTCCAGCCTGCTCTTCCAGATGAGGGACCACACGCAGCACGTCGAAGGCTTCCTGGCCCACACGGTGGAAGGCTTCATGAAGCCGCTCATCTTCATCCTCCTCGGCGCCATGATCGACCTGCCGGCGCTCATGGACACCGCCGGCATCGGCATCGTCATGGCGTTGCTGTTCATGCTCGTCCTCCGCCCGCTCATCGTGCTCGTCACGCTCGGCCCATTTCTGTGGACACGCACCCGACTTACCTGGCGGGAGCTGGGCTTTCTTTGCTTCGTGCGCGAAACCGGCGTCATTCCAGCCGTCCTGCTCATAAGCCTCCTCATCGCCGGCGTGCCGGGCGCCCGGGAAATCGTGGACATCGGCCTCTGGGTCATCCTGCTCACGCTCGTCGTACAGCCGCCGCTCACGCCGCTGGTCGCGCGCCTGCTCGGCGTAGCCGAGATCGCCCCGCCCCTCGCCCTCGTCGCCGACGAGGAAGACGACAAAACCGCCGTGCTCTGCTCGCGCAGCAAATCGTTCCTCGGGCGCATGCCGACCGTGGTGGAGTGGGCGAGCCAGCACAATATCGGCAACGTTACCTTGCTGCATTGCCCGGAAGACCGGTATTCCGACATCGACCTGCGGGACATCGAGGAGCAGGCGAGCTCCCTCTTCTTGGAGATGAACGAAGCTCTGCGCGTCCAAGGCGGTACGGCGCTCAAGTTCCATTTCGTCAGCCGCCCCGGACCGCTGCAAGACAACATTCTCGAGTTACTCACGCAAAAAAACGTCTCGATCGTCTTCGTCGGCAAGAAGATGCTCGACTACCGTTTGTCGGACATCAAAAACCTCCCGGCGCCGTTCGTCTTCCTGCCGTGATTCTTTGAGAGATCGGCTACCACGCTAGGCGCGGCAGCCGATCTTGTCGTGCGACGCATCTTCCTCCTCTTGTCAGCCGCCACGGTTGAGGATGAAGGCCCAGATCACGATGACGAGCACGGCCACGGCAAGGACGATGAAGAGGTTTTTCTGCCAGGGCTGGAGCGTCTCCTGCTCCACGCACTCGCAGGGTTCTTCGTCGTCGTCTTCCCGGACATCGCATACCAGGTTCGACGTTAGACGATAGGGCAGATCCTCCCGGACCTTACAGTGCCTGCGCCCACACGAGGGGCAGATGCATAGATCCTGTCCTTCCAGCTCTTCGGTCATGGATAGTCCCTCCGGGCGATGCCTGAAAAAGCACGAACTGCCGGGGAGTATAGGCTGCGAACCCCCACGGTAAAGGCCTTTTTTCAACCGAATGGGAAAACCTCGACCCTTGATTCCTTTTAGGAATTATGGTATGACGCTTATCCCCCTTTTCCGGGTCGGGAAAGAGGGAAACGGGTCATTGGAAGCATCGGTTCGTACGAAAATTCCTGCCGGATGCGGACACGGCGGAGCGCTTTACGGAGCGCTGCATCGTGTCCGTTGGTAAACCGGCAATGTCCTCAAAAAGAGAGGTGAAAGATGGATTGGTTTTTCGTCGCATCGTTCGCGTTGTTCGTGCTCATGCTCGTGGGGTTGATGATTTTTCATCATCACAAGCTGCACATCGTCATCTGCGGATTCGTCCTGCTTTCCGTGATGTTCATGGTGCATCACCAAGGCTTGTTGCCTTGGGGGCACCACTTCGCCGAGCACCACAGGCAACACCTGCTCATCCAGCTCTCGCTGCTACTTCCCGGGTTCGCACTAGCCGCTCATTACTTCGAGCACAGCGGGGCGAGCCGCGCCATCGCCGAAAGACTCGATTGGAGCGGGGCGAAGGAACGGATGGAGCGCAGCCTCGGGGCGTGGACAGGAAAGGCATTCGGGTGGTGTTTCACGCGCGACGTCGTACTGCTGTGGATCGTCTACTGGCTGTCCACGGTGCTCGACAACATCGCGGCGGCGATGATCGGCGGTACGATCTTGATGGCACTGTACGGCTCCGGGAACATCCCGTTTCGGATGCTGGTCGGCATTATCGGGGCAAGCAACTTGGGCGGCGCGGGATCGCCGGTCGGCGATACCACCACGGTCATGATGTTCATCTCCGAGAATCCCCAGATTCCGGTCGTACAGATCATGGCGGCGTTCGTGGCGACCATTCCCGCGCAATGCATGCTCAGCGTATGGGCAATGCGGCACGATCGCGTTCCGGCTTCCAAGCAAGAAGCGAAGAAGGACCACATGTGGGAACAGGAAGCCAAGCGGCTTGAGTTGGCGGCCAAGATAGGAGAAGGCCACGCCGAAGTGGATTCGGAGGGAGACGCCCTTGCGCTGGCAGCAGGAGCACACCAGAAGCAGATGAACTGGAGGATGGTGCTGCCGTTGCTGGCCGTACCGGGTCTGATCGTCGGCAATGTGCTGGACCAGCCGGGCATCGGGCTGTGGTCGGGACTCTTCCTTGGAATGCTGCTGGGATGGGTACCGTTCAATTGGCGGGAAGGGGTCAAGGCGCTGCCGAACACTTTCTTCCTTGTCACACTGGTAGGCACGGCGGAAATGTTGCCGTTCGAAGGGCTAGTCCCCATGGTTATGGAATACTTGCGGGGACTGGAAGCGGCGGGAGTCTCCGCTATCGCGATCGCGCTGCTGCTAGTGGCACTCGTGATTATCATCGCCCTGCTCTCGGCCTTCTTCGACAACATCCCGCTCATGGCCGTCTGTCTGACACTTATGCGTTTGGGCTTGCCGCTGAACGTAGGCCTCACAGCCTACGGCCTCGGTTTCGAGGGATCGGCGATGTGGTTTGGATCCTCGGCGGGAGTGGCGCTCGGGCTGCAGTACCCCGAGATCTACGACACTAAAAAGTGGATTAAGCCCTACTTCGCGGTGACGGGGATCTTCCTGTTCAGCGCGGCGATCTACGTCGCAGTGTTCTACGGGATCGTCCCGCTGTTCTCCTGAAGTTCGTACGACCGATCGCCCAATGACCCTCGACCCCTGTGCATGATGCATAGGGGTCTTGATCGTGCCAGAAACCCGAAAAATACCCATAATTCCCAACCAATCCCTGTCCAAACCCGCTATACTCCCCACGCGATGACCCGCGTCAAAAAACCCGTTTCGGCAGCCGTGCAGACCCCCGTTGAAGATCCCGCGATCTTCGGCCACCTCTCGCGCGATATCTTCGACACGGCCAACCCTTCGCCCTATGCCGACCATGCCAAGCGCGGGGTGGATGAGGAGCTCGTGAGGCAAATTTCGGCGGACAAAAATGAGCCGGAGTGGATGCTCGAACACCGCCTGAAGTCGCTCCAAATCTTCCGTGAAAAACAGCTGCCCACCTGGGGCGCGGACCTCTCCAAATTGGATCTCGACGATATCATCTACTACGCACGATCGGGCGCCGAGAACACGACCGACTGGGGCGAAGTGCCGGAGGATATTCGCCGCGTGTACGACCGGCTCGGCATTCCGGAAGCGGAGAGGAAAATGCTTGCGGGCGTGGGCGCGCAGTACGAGAGCGACGTGATTTACCACAACCTCAAAAAAGAATGGGAAGACTTGGGCGTGATCTTCTTGGATATGGACGACGCCGTGACGCAGCACCCCGAGCTCGTGCAAAAATATTTCATGCAATGCGTGCCCGCGACCGATCACAAATTCGCGGCCCTGCACGGCGCGGTGTGGTCCGGCGGCACGTTCCTGTACATCCCCAAGGGCGTGAAAGTGCGCGATCCCCTGCAGGCCTACTTCCGCATGAACGCCAAGAACATGGGCCAGTTCGAGCACACGCTGATCGTGGTGGAAGAAGGCGCCGACGTGCACTACATCGAAGGCTGCTCCGCGCCCAAGTACGGCTCGCACGCGCTGCACGCGGGGCTGGTGGAGATCTTCGTAAAGCCGAGCGCCAAGTGCCGCTACTCGTCCGTCGAAAACTGGAGTCGCGATACCTACAACTTGAACACCAAGCGCGCCATCGTGGAGAAAGACGCGACGATGGAATGGGTGGGCGGCAACATGGGCAGCGGTGTGACGATGCTGTATCCGTGCTCGATGCTCGTCGGCGAAGGTGCGCGCTGCGACCACATGGCGATCGCGTTCGCAAATAAGGATCAGTGGCAGGACACCGGCGCAAAAGTGTTCCACTTAGCCCCGCACACGAGCAGCAAAGTGATCTCGAAATCCATCAGCAAAGCAGGCGGCACGGCCATCTACCGCGGCATGCTGCACGTAGCCCCGCACGCTCATGACTGCACGGCGAACGTGGAATGTGACGCGCTCCTCCTCGACGAAATCAGCCGCACCGACACCATTCCCGATATCAAAATCCGCAACAACGACGTGACCATCGCCCACGAGGCGACGGTCGGCAAATTGTCCGAGGAAGACATATTCTACCGCACCTCCCGCGGCATCCCGACCGACGAAGCGTAGGCCATGATCGTTAACGGATTCATCGAACCCATAGTGCGGTTGTTGCCGTTGGAATACGCCGTCGAAATGAACAGGTTGATAGAACTTGAAATGGAAGGAAGCGTTGGATAAACGGTTCAATCTCGGCGTAGCGCAGCGGAGACGGATGAACCGGTTGATTGAATTGGAGATGGAGGGAAGCGTGGGCTGAGCGGGCTACGCGTTACCCGTGAGAATTTCTCCATTAGCGTGTATTTCCAATGCAACGCCCGCGTCGCGCGCGGCATGAAGGATACGGGGGAAATCCAGCTGCGGGGCAGCGAATCCCCAACTAAGCGAGCACTGCTCAAGATTTGGGAGAAGCGATCGATCGACTAAACGCATTGCGAAATCCGCATGTGACCTGCTGCCCATCACTTCCAATGACGCAAGCTCGGTCAACTGACTGCGTTCCAACATGTGCAACAACTCCTCATCGGGAATGAGAGGATGCTCCAAGCGCAGCGAGCGCAACGTGCGTGGAAGCCGCCGGAAAGCCGAGGCCTCAAACGGATTGGGCTGCTGGTAATTCAAAAGCAAATACTCGAGGCGGGGCTGATCTCCCACGGCGCTCATCAGCGTGAGATCAGGGTCGGTCGGCGACGGTGCTTCACTCCCATGCGATGGAAGATAGACACGCAACTCCCGAAGACGACTCAGATTCCCAGGTTTGAACAAGTGCCTCATGACATTCCTCGTTAAGCTCATAACCTCGATCATGGTGATGGGTTGCCGCTGGATGACAGCATTAAAACCCTCGGGCCATTCATCAAAAGTATGGATCTCGGAGACAAATCCGCGGCGGAACACGACGCCCATTGGCTCGACTGCTTCTTCCAGCGTTTCCCGCATCTCCGTAGCCGTCACGTACTGCAGGGTGTCTGCCAGCGATCCCCTGGCGGCCTCGGCGATGATTGCCACTCTCTGAAGATCCCATAATTCTCTCTCCCGTTCTTCCAGTGCCACACGACTTGCGTCTTCTGGTGGCAATTGCGCCAGCTCACACTGCACACGAATAAACTCCGAGCGCGGATCGCCGCGCTCCTCCAGCCAATCGGCATAAACTAAACGAGGAGTGTCATCGTGGGGTGTTTCGCGGATGGCCAAGAGGAAGGCATCGTTTGCATTCATAGTTCAGGAAGTGTTGGAAGATTGAGCTGTTGCCTCGCGCTTGCAAGCTCCTCTTGGTTCGTGGTGAGACGAATATTTTTCTTCTCCGCGAGCTGCCTATGACGGGCAGGGATTTCACCTCGGCTCACATGTACGATGCGCAGGGCGGGGAGCTTTTTACCGCGAAGCAATGCCGCCAGTTGTATTCGCTCGTCGTTGCTGGTGAATCGGCTGTGATATTCCTGCAGGTTGATAAGCGAATTTGGATTGGGTATCTCAGAAAACATTCCTGCATCGCGCATTTTCAGGCATTGCAATGTCCGGAACTTCGTACTCTGTCCGATAACGGATAGTGCATCAAATGTGCGTTGGTATCCGGAGAGGTTCACTCTATGCACAGGATCGATTTCACTTGCTGCCAGAGATCTGCAAGAAAGATTGCCAAAGTCCAATGTTTGCAGAGTTCTTGTGTGTGGTGAACGAGCAAGAATAGAGGCAACTCGTGTATTTACGACATCCTGTAGATTTTCTTCTTCGAAGCGCAAATGCCTAACAGGCTGAAAGATTGCGTTCTGTCGCAAACGATCCAAGACGCTGAGTGTGATATTTTGAATTCTTAAACAAGCAAGCGGCTGCTGCCCCAGTGCTTCACCGTGCTGCACGGCTGTTTCGCCATCTACCACTGCGCGTCCTATAAATCCTCTCTGCACAAGAACATGTTCAGTAGTCAGAGGATCGTTCTCCGGCGAGCGTAGTTGGACATACGGAATTCCCGCCATCCACTCCGCTCCATGGGCGGCAAACAATTCCTGCTCACGGCCTTCCAACTCCGGCCTTCTGGGGTCATTCTGAGCAATTGTCGCCAGCTCACACTGCACACGGATAAACTCAGCCCTTTCCGGCTGACCATGTTCCTCCAACCAGTCCGCATAAATCAAACGCGGAGTATCATCCTCCGGCGTTTCGATGATGGCGCTCATGAAGGCTTCCGGCTCATTTGCCATATACCAAATATATGGTTTATTAGCATTTAGTCAAGGGGTGCAAAACGCCTTTTCAATCAAGCTCCGCCACCCCAAACACCGCGGCTGCCAGCGCTGCATAGGTCTCCTGCAGCATCGCGATTTCCTTTTGGCTCAAATCCTCGATCTTGTGCTCCAACGCCACCGCCGTATCGAACAGCGTCCTGTGATGAGGCTGCTCCAAGTGCGGCTCGAGCTCCTTGATATCGGCAAGCACCTGAGAAGGCTCCGTGTCACCGAGATCGACTTCCGGGACAAAACCGTAATCTCCGTTCATAAATAATTGTGGAATGTGGATGTAAATGTTGCCTTTATTGTAGCAAAAACCGGGGGAGTTGGCGAGGGCATTCCTTCTCCGTCACGACTGAAGATACCTGCGGGTGATCAGCTCCTTCTCTCGTAACTCGCGCTCGCTATCCTCTTGCTTGGCGTAGGTTTTTACCCCCACGGCGCCGCTCTGCGCGGAGCGCGGATACTGGAACCACAGAGAAACGGGGATGAGTGCCTTGATCTGTTTATCGATGTTTTGCAAATCCATGCGAATAGGGCTGGCCTTGGGAATTTCTTTCAGAGCAAGCGCGATCTGCAATTCACGCATATGATGCTCGGAGAGAAATTTCTCCCTGGCCCCGGCGGCTTCGCGCACGCGGGTATGCATCTGCATGGCGCCGGCGATGGTCTGAAGTTTGGGACGCGCATCGATTCCCTTATGGAAAAAAGTGTTCAAACGTCCGATCACGGCATCGCGTTTGCTCAATAGTACGCTGATTTGCGCACTGTTCTTTTGTAAATCGCTATAAGCGGTGTCACCGGTGCCGGTATCCACCAGTGCCGCGGCTGCAAGAAACTGCGCCCGCTCCTGGGCTTGGGCGGCCATGTTGGGATCCGTAAGCATCAGCCCGGCTTCGAGCCGGACGGTATCGCTCATATACTGCGTCATCCGCGAGGAAGAAGCTTCGCTCTCGGCGTTTCGCTCCTGCTCGGGACTTGCCGGGACTTTGGACCAACGGGATTCGGTCATACGTGTTTGTGTGGATATAAATGATTGCTTGAGGTGCTCCGGGGGTTTAGGCCGGAGCAGCTCTTTCAGCGGGAGGCAGCCGCAGCGATATAAATCACATTGGCCAAGGTCATGAGACTCGCGGCCAAGATGGCCGCAATCTTCGAGACGTCCAACGGCTCCTGAGGAGGGGCTGCGGACTCCTGACCGACGGGCGTCGGCTCGAGACTGCCAGGCGGGATGGTCGGTAGTCCGTCGACGTGCAAAACATCAGGCGGGACCGGCGGCATGCTTGGGGGAAGATCGTTCCCTCTTAATGTCATGTCCACCGGAATCGGGAAGCTGGTGCCCTTGAGCTCGTCGCGTCGTTCTTTGCTCATCTGCGTCTCCTTGTCTGAAAGAGCGTTTCGCTTGGCTTTTGCCAGCGACCGCCCTTTCGGGTCATACTGGTCGATGGCACGGTGGCCAAACTGTAAATATTATACAATAATTAAACAATAAAGCAACATAGGAGAAAAGCGGACTTTCCCGCATACTCTCATCGATGGACCTCCAAATGCCCCAAATCGCCGATTCTCTGCCTACAGGGGTAGAAGTCCAGCCTCTGGGACCGCGGGAAATACAGGTGAAAATTCCGGCCGGCATGGTGCTGAAAGACCCCCTAAACCTCCGCATTCCCCTTTCGGCGGTCGGCAGCACTCGCATAGTCGTGCTCGTCGGCAAAGGGGCCTCGGCCACGATAGTGGAGCAGTGGGAAGAAGGAGTACCTGCTCCGGGTGAGTACCGGCATGCGACGGAAATCATTCTCGAAGACGAGGCGACGTTCTCCTACGTTTCCATCCAGGCTCTCCCGGCGGCCATCACGCTGCGGCACGAGCAACGCGCGCAACTGGAGGCCGGCAGTCACATGCACTGGTGTAATGCCGTGCTGGGATCGGCCAAGACGGAGCACTCGCTCGTTTCCACCCTGATCGGCCACGACGCGCGCAGCGACGTCGACTGGCTGTTCTATGCCAAGGACAAAGAAGACCACTCGCTCAATGCCCGTAACGTCTTCGAAGCCCCAAACGGCACCGGCGAAATGCTCATGCAGGGCGTGGCCGAAGATCACGCGCGCGTGGGCTGCAAGGGGATGATCGCGATCGGCGGCAAGGGCAACGGCACCGATACCTATCTCACGCAATCCGTGCTCATGCTCGACCCCACGGCGAAGATCGACGCCGTGCCCGGACTCGAGATCAAAACCAACGACGTGAAGGCGAGTCACAGCGCAACCGTCGCGCGAGTAACACCCGAAGACCTGTTCTACTTCGCCTCCCGCGGCATCGAAAAAGCGGAAGCCCGGCACCTGTTCGTTCGCGGATTTTTGGCGGACGTAGCGGAAAGATTTCCCGCCGGAAGGGAAACAGTGGAAACATTGATCGATGCCAAGTATGTGATCACTGCACGGTAAAACTGCCCATTCGTCCCCTATCAGATCGCTCTGATGGCACGAATGGGCGGAGGGCGGAGCAACTAACCGTCGTCGTCTTGCATGTAATCCCGAAAAGCTTCCCCCGGGGATTTGCCGTCGGGCAAATCCTGGTACTCCTCAAAACGTTCGTGCAAGGAGTAAGGATAAAGCACCCTACTCCGCCACCATAAGCGAAATCTCTGCACGAGGGAGCTGCAAAAAACGATCAGCAATCCCGCCACAAGACAGAGCAGCGCCCCTTCGCTGTACATCGGGCCCATGCAGCAAAATGCCACACTGCAGCTCAGGAAGACAAACGCGATGTTCATCGGCAAATTGAGCATTGCTTCCTCCAAGCACGAAAACGAAAAGAACGATCCGCGCTCGTAGTAGAGCAGGCCGCAGAAACAGATGCAATGGATACAAAAAAACGGCCCAAAGGCCGCTGCACCCTTCGATGTGACTCAGGGTGAATGAGCCGCGGGCTCATTCACAGCATTGTGTAGTAGACCCCACTACGCTCTGCGGAGCTCCGCGGGGCAGGGAGGTGTTTTTGGCTTCACAGCATTGTGTAGTAGAGAGGTGTCGGGCTCAGCATCCGGTGTCCGATCCGAAGACGGGACAACGAGTGCCGAGAAGCTCCCCGATTCAATCAGTACATGATGGCGATCGAGCTTACGCCAGAGCATGTCTTCAGAGATTACTCCCTGGTAAGGAGATGTTCCATCCGCAGGTTCTCCTACGGATACCTTGTTACGACTTAGTCCCAATCAGCAATTTCACCGTGGTACCCCCCATTGCTGGTAAGGGTGCTTCGGGTGCTCTTGCCTTTCATGACTTGACGGGCGGTGAGTACAAGACCCAGGAACATATTCACCGTGACGTAGCTGATTCACGGTTACTAGCGATTCCAACTTCATGAAGTCGAGTTGCAGACTTCAATCCGAACTGAGACCGGCTTTTTCGGATTTGCTTACCCTCGCGGGTTTGCTGCCGTTTGTACCGGCCATTGTAGCACGGGTGTTGCCCCAGACATAAGGGCCACGCTGATCTGACGTCATCCTGACCTTCCTCCGCCTTGGAGGCGGCAGTCTCCTATGAAATAGCAACATAGGATCAGGGTTGCGCTCGTTGGCTGACTGAACAGTACACCTCAAGGCACGAGCTGACGACGACCGTGCAGCGCCTGTGTTTAGGTTCCTTGCGGCACTACGATCTTTCGACCATATTCCTAACATGTCAAGTCTGGGTGAGGTGCTTCGCTTGTCATCGAATTAAACCCCATGCTCCACCGCTTGTGTGGGTCCCCGTCTATTCCTTTGAGTTTTAGCCTTGCGGCCGTACTTCCCAGGCGGCGAGCTTACCGCGTAAGCTTAGGGCACAGGAACCGATTGAGGTTCCTACACCGAGCTCGCATCGTTTAGGGCGTGGACTACGGGGGTATCTAATCCCCTTTGCTCCCCACGC
>CAYTNJ010000006.1:0-5964 GCA_964439155.1 uncultured Candidatus Peribacteria bacterium
AGCGCTTGCATGGGGTGCAAGAGGTCGAAGGTTCAAGTCCTTTCGTCCCGACCATAACATCATCATTATCCTTGGAACGGCGACGCATACCGCGCCTTCTCGCCCAGCTCCTCCTCGATCCTGAGCAGCTCGTTGTACTTGCACACTCTGTCCGACCTGGAGAGGGAGCCCGTTTTGATCTGCCCCGTGGCAAGGCCGACCGCCAAGTGGGCGATGAAAGTATCTTCGGTCTCGCCGCTGCGATGGCTGGAGATCGCCGTCCAGCCGCTATTTTGGGCCAGCTGGATCGCGTCGGCCGTTTCGGAGACGGTGCCGATTTGGTTTAATTTGATGAGCACGGAGTTGGCGGCTTTCTTCTCGATGCCGGTGTGGATGCGCTCCACGTTGGTAACAAACAGATCGTCACCGACCAATTGGATCTTTTCGCCCAGCGTCGCCTGCATTTTCGCAAAGCCCGTCCAATCGTCCTCGTGGTGGCTGTCTTCGATGCTGACAATCGGATACTTGGCGCACAGGTCGGCGTAGAACTGGACCAACTCATCGGACGAGAGCGTCTTGCCATCAACATTGTATTTTCCATCCGTGTAAAACTCGGAGGCAGCGGCATCGATGGCCATGTGCATCTTACCTTCGTAGCCGGCGGCCTTGATGGCTTCCATTAAGAACGCAAAGGCCTCGTCGGCGTTCTTCACGTGGGGCGCGAAGCCTCCTTCATCCCCTACCGCCGTGACGTGTCCGGCTTTGCTGAGGATTTTCTTGAGGGCGTGGAACGTGTCGCTACCGGCGCGCAGCGCATCGGAGAAAGTGTCGAAGCCCGTCGGCACGATCATGCATTCTTGAAAGCTGAGTCCGCTGTCGGCATGTTTGCCACCGTTAAGCACGTTCATGAGCGGGGTCGGGAGCAGACTCGGTTCGGCAACGGCGTACTGCGCCGCAAGCGACTGCCAGAGCGACTTCTTCTCCGAGACTGCGCGGGCTCTGGCCACGGCCATCGATACGCCCAGGATCGCGTTGGCTCCGAGGGACGACTTGTTTGCGGTACCGTCCAAATCGATCAGCCATTTATCCAGCGCGCGCTGGTCGGCGGCGGATTTTCCTTGGAGTGCGGGCAAAATCTTCTCATCCACGTTTGCTACCGCCTTCATCACCGCTTTTCCGCCGTACACGGCTTTGTCTCCATCGCGCAGTTCGAGCGCTTCATGACTGCCCGTAGAGGCGCCCGAGGGCACCGCGGCGCGGCCGAACGACCCGTCTTCCAACCAGCAATCGACTTCCACCGTGGGGAATCCGCGGGAATCGAGAACCTGACGTGCATGAAGAGATTTGATGGAAGACATGGAAAAAGCGGAAGAATATACAAAGCGTGTCACCCCAGGAGATGCCGAAGAGCGAGGGATGTCATGCATCGAGCCTAGCACTCCGCTATGCGGGACGCACCCTCTTAATTTGCCTTTTTCCGGCGGCGGGCCCGTTCGTGGAGAGTGGCAAAGTAACCGGTGGCGAACAGTCCCAGCAGGCCTTCTAATCCGGTGCCCGACGAAGGCAGGCGCGGCGGCGGACCCGTGACGGGGCGGGAAGAAGACGCTGACCCGGCCGTAGAGGAAATCATGGCTATGGCGCCGGTGCCGCGGGAAGAGGATGAGAGCAGCGCAGAACCGCTCAAATGGCGAGCATCGATGCGGGCGCTCCTGCGCTCCATGCGCCTCAATTGCATGCGCCACTGCTCTTCATCGGGGTCGTCGGAGGGCTCCAAATTGGCCGCGATGCTGCCTGAGCCGGTATACACTGCGACGGTTTGCCGTTCTCCGAGCACACCCGCGATCGTGTCATCCCAGCTGAAATACTCCCCCACTACGCCAAGCAAGGCGAAAGGCACCAGCATGGCGCCGAGCAAACGCAGACGGAACGAGCGCTGGCGGAGCACCTGCAAGCAAAACACGGCCAGCAGCACAAAAAAGAGAAACACGCCCGCGAGCGTCCAGCCCCACGACCACACAAATGCCAGCGGGCGAAGGACCGGCAGCAGGGAACCCAGCAAATCAAGAATGAACCGCACCAGCAAAATACCGAGCGGAGCGAAATGCAGCGCGCGGAACGGATAATCGGCGCGGCGGCTTTTGAGCAACGGATACAACGCCAAGGGATAGGCAGCAGCGGCCAAAGCGGCCAGCAGCCACCAAGCCAATCCGGCGGGCAAAGCCGGCAGCACCGCGGCGGCGAACCCGGCGATTAAGATGCTTACGCCGAGGAGGAGGACGAGGAGCGTCTCCGTCGCATGCTTTAGAGGCATAGGACAGGACATGGTCCGGCATCTACAAAAAAATGTCAATGAGCAGGACCTCTCTTCTGAACCAATGGTTTATACGAGTTTTTTCCTGCTTACAGCCACTTTCTCCGTTTCCTTAAACAGAGAAACGGAGGAGTACTGAAGCATCCATCGATCTCGCGCAAATCAAGCGACACGCAACAAGAGAAATCAGCGCTTGGGCTTGGGGAGATACGGATCGCGCGGGTCATCGACGCGCTTGCTGGGCAGCACTTCGTAATGACGTTTTTGATAGCGGCGGACCTGGAAGTACAGGTACCACGCGGCCGAGGCGGCGAGCACGATCCACCAAATGCGCATGCCCACGTACTGAATGCCCTCCACACGCGAAACCGTGAGCAGCAAACCCACGAGCCCGAACGCCAGCGCGGCGGAAGGCCATGAAGCGCTCAAGCGGCGGGTGACGGGATTTTTCTGCTTGGCCCTCCACACGCGAATACCGAACGACGCCGCGATTAGCGCGAAGCTCACAAGGAGAAGGAATAACGCAAGAGAGTTGCCGTACGACGACACACCCGGATTGGGCCAGAAGAGGTAACCGATCAGCTGCATAAGAAGGAGAGAAAGAAGCTAATAAGCTAACTAGCTAGAAAGCTAAAAAGCTAAAGATGCGGATGGCGCCTGCGGTGCACGACGACGTACACGACCGCGGCGAGGAGAGCCAGGATGGCCAAAAGCTGACTGAAACGCAACTCGAATGTCTCGAACGGCAGCCATGGTCGGGAGAATAAGTAGGCGGCACACAGCGCGGTCATGGCTCCTTCGTACATCATCATCGAACGCGGTGAGAGCACCAAATCCATGGCGGTGAAGATGCCGAGCGCGAGGAAGAGTAAAAGCAGCACCGCCAAATCGAGCTTGGTCGCAAATACAGGAATGCCAAAGTCTCCGCGGAACCACTCGAAAGCGAAGGTCATCACCGAGGCGAGCGCGATGCCGAAGAGCGTTTCCGCCCCGGCCCTGCGCGCGTGCTTGCGCACGATGAGCAGCACGAACGTAAGAAAGAGATAGAAGAACGCATAGTACAACTGCACCGGATGAATGGGCACCGCGAAGCGCACGTTGATGGCGTCGTAGGTCACTCCCCAAAACGCGTCGGTCGGGCGGCCGTAGGCCTGCCCAGCGGCGAATTTGCCAAGCCAGTCGAAGGTAAGGCCAAAGCACGCGGCGGGCAGCAGCACATCGAGCCACTGCAGGAACGTGGTGCGCGATTTGCCGCGCGTGAAGTACAGCACGAGGCCGATGCCGATGGCTCCTCCCAAGTAGCTGAAGCTGCCGTCCCAAAACACCAGCACGCGCAGCGGATCACGAATGTACACGCGGTACTCGGCGAGAATGGCGATGAGCCTGCCCACCACCAGAAACGCCCCCATATGCCACCACGCGTAATCGCGAAAGTGCTGCAGCGACAGCCCGGCCGTTTGGGCCAGGCGAAAGAAGAACTCCGCCGACACCCACACCGCGATCAAGAGGAACACCAAATGCGTCCAGATGATGAACGGGCCGATCTCGAAAGCTTCGAACACGGACAGAGCATACCAAATCCCTACCCGATCGACAGGTCTTTCCGGCGCTCTTTCACGTCACGCACGACCGATTGGACGAAGGCATCGAGAGAAACGACCTCCTGCTTCTTGGTCTTCACGTTACGCACAGCCACGGCCTTGTCGGCGGCTTCCTTGTCGCCGAGCACCAGGAGATACGGCATCTTCCACTGCTCGCCTTCGCGGATGCGCTTGCCGAGCGAGTCGGCGGGATCCAAGTACTGCACGCGAATCCCCCGCTCCGTGAGAGCCTTCTCCACCTCGCGCGCGTAGCCTTCGTGAGCTTGAGCCACGGGGATGATGCCGACTTGCGTGGGGGCGAGCCAGAGCGGGAAGAGACCTGCAAACTGTTCGATCAAAAATCCAATGAGGCGCTCATGTGTCGAAAGCGGCGCACGGTGGATGCAAAGGGGAACTTTTTCCGTGCCGTCTCTGTCGATATACTTAAGCCCCACTTTCGCGGGAACGTCGAAGTCGACTTGATTGGTGGCCAAAGTGAATTCGCGTCCGATGATGCTCCAGATTTGCACGTCGATCTTGGGACCGTAAAACGCGGCTTCGTCGGGTACCTCCACGAAAGGCACGCCTTTGTTCTTCATGGCGCTGCGCACCATTTCCTCCGTCTTCAGCCACAGATCCGGCTTATCTACATACTTCTTTCCCAGCTCTTTGGGATCATGAAGCGACAAGCGCATGGAATACTTTTGAATATCGAACAGACGGAAGTACTCCAGGTATAAATCAATCACGGCGTTGAACTCCTGCTCAAACTGATCCTCGGTCAAATACAAGTGCGCATCATTCATCGAAAGCGAGCGCACGCGCATGAGGCCGAAGAGCGCGCCGGAATCTTCGTAGCGATAGCAGTGTCCATACTCCGCCAATCGCATGGGAAGATCGCGGTAACTGCGCGGCCTGCAGGCGAAAATCTGATGATGATGCGGGCAGTTCATCGGCTTCAAGTAGTATTCCTCTTCGCCATCCAGCTTCATCGGCGGGAACATCGAAGTCTTATAGTGAGCCAAATGCCCGGTCTGTGCATACAACTTACCTTTGGCAATGTGCGGCGTGTGTACACGCATATAGCCGCCTTTGGCTTCCATTTCCTTAGCCAACTTCTCGACTTCATCCACGATCACCGATCCGCGCGGCGTCCAGAGAGGCAAACCGGGACCGACAAGTTCGCTGAAGGTAAATAAATCCAATTCTTTTCCAAGTTTGCGGTGATCGCGCTTTTTGGCTTCTTCCAATAATCGCAGATGTTCATCGAGTTCCGCCTTGGTGGGAAAAGCCGCCAAATAAATACGGGTGAGTTGCGGGTTTTTTTCGTCACCTCTCCAGTAAGCGCCTGCAAGGGATGTGATCTTGTAGCAATCCGCGGGAATTTCCTTGAACGATTCCACGTGCCCGCCGCGGCAGAGATCCACGAACGCATCTTCGCCCTTGGGACCGATGTTCACGTAGTGCGTCACTTCTTTAACACCTTCGTTTTTTTCCAAATCCTCGATCAGCTCCACCTTGAAAGGCTGATTGCGCTCCTGCCAAAACTTTTTGGCGTCCTCGGGAGAAAGCACGTCGCGCCGAAAGGTTTGGCCCTGGTTGATGATCTTGCGAATCTCCTTTTCGATCGCCGGAAAATCCTCGTCCGAAATGGGCTTGGAGAAGCGGAAATCGTAATAACAACCGTAATCGATGGGCGGCCCGATGGTGATTTGCGTATCCGGCCACAGCTTCAGCACGGCCTGCGCAAGCGCATGGGCCAGCGAGTGGCGGAGCTTATGCAAATCATCAATCTGCGATTCGACGTGGGAGGGGCACATGTTGGACAAAATAGCAGAGAATGAGAGAAAGATCACCACAACACAACTACTATAGAGCGGTCGTTCGGACCGCGGCATGGTCGTTCGGACCGCGGCATGGTCGTTCGGACCGCGGCATGAGCAGAGGGCTGTCGTGGCATAGGCAAATGAGTGACATGCATCCTGCCCCGCGGGCGGAATGCCCGCTCTAATAAAATTAAAACCTTCACCTACAACTACTAGAGCGGTCGTTCGGACCGCGGCATGGTCGTTCGGACCGCGGCATGGTCGTTCG
>CAYTNJ010000006.1:6064-10490 GCA_964439155.1 uncultured Candidatus Peribacteria bacterium
GACCGCGGCATGGTCGTTCGGACCGCGGCATGGTCGTTCGGACCGCGGCATGGTCAGACCATTTGCAGTACAGCCTCAATATCAACAATATTCAAGATCCATGACATCCCACTGACCACTGGCAGATGACCAAGGATAATTCTCAGGAGAGCCACACAATCCCGCTTTCACAGGATTATTGTGGATATATCTCAAAGCATTGGATGCACTCCAAGGAATTCTCATATGGAAGCGCGGCTGCCAGATAGGACCTTTGCCGATGTTAAAGCTCAATCCATATTTATAAGATTGCATGATTTTCGAGATGGAACCCGGTTCCGGCACGGTCATCAGAAAATGACAGTGATCCGGCATGATGACGAATCCATATAAGAAAAAGGGTTGCTGCACCTGAACTCGGTAAAGACTTTCAATGGCTTCACGAGCTGCGGCGGCTTCACAAAAAACGGGCATTCTATTTTTGGTAACGCTAGTGATGAACATAGGGACATCGTTCTGAATGGGATGGCGCTGCGACATGGGAGCATCATCCCCGATTGCCGCGGGCCGAACGCCCGCTCTAATAGATATTATTTGATGCAATGTATGTTTTTTGTTATGTGCATAAGGAAAAACCTGTTCCACCGACCAATAGAACATTCCCTTGAAACATGATCCTACCATCCCCGATTGCCGCGGGCCGAACGCCCGCTCTAATAGATGATAAATTATGCACATGTGATTTGGCTTTTGTAGAAGCCGAAATGCCTGTTCCACCGACCCATAGAACACCCCCTCCTACACAAACCCCAACTCCTTCTCGATCGCGCGCACTTCGCGCATCATTTGAGCGTCGTTTTGCATGCGGCTTTCGATTTTCGTGACGGCGTTCATCACCGTGGTGTGATCGCGGCCGCCGAAGCATTCTCCTATGCGGACGAAGCTGGTGCGCAGGTATTTTTTGAGGAGATGCATCACGATCTGGCGCGGGATCAGAATTTCACGAACGCGCGACTGGCTCATCATGTCCTGCACCGAAACCGAGTAGTAGCGACTCACGGCTTCCATGACGTCCGGTACCGTTACGTGGCGGCCCGGGAGCTGCACGAAGCCGACTTGCTCTTCATCCATGTGCGGGTCTTTGTTCAATTTACGCATGATCTCCGCGATGCTTTTGACGGTGGGCATGCGCTGCTCCAGCTCGTATTGGGCGACGGCCTGCATGAGGATGCCTTCCAGTTCGCGGATGTTCTTGTGCGAATGCTCGGCGATGAACTGCAGCACGTTCATGTCGATGAACAGCTGATACTCCTTCGCCTTTTCCACCAAAATCGCGAGACGGGTTTCGTAGTCGGGCAGGCTGACGTCGGCGATCATGCCGCGCTCGAAGCGCGAGGTGAGGCGGTCTTCCAACTGCAGCTCCTGCGGCGGACGATCGGCGGAGAGGATGATCTGCTTGCGCTCCTCATAGAGAGCGTTGAAGGTGTGGAAGAACTCTTCCTGCGTGCGCTCCTTGTTGGCGAGGAATTGCACGTCATCGATGATGAGCACGTCGACCAGGCGGTACCTGCGGCGGAATTGCTCCATCTTCTGGTGTTGAATCGCTTCGATTACCTGGTTCGTGAAATCTTCGGTGGTGGTGTACACCACGGTGGCGCGGGGGTTTTGTTTGAGAATGGCGTTACCCGTGGCTTGCAGCAGGTGCGTTTTGCCGAGGCCCACCTGGCCGTAGAGGAAGAGCGGGTTATATTTGCCGCCCGGCTGCAGTGCCACCGACTGGCACGCCGCGTAGGCGAGACGATTATCAGAACCCACGACGAAGTTCTCCATTGTGTAACGGGGACTTAAGATCTTGCTCACGATGCCCTCGGCCAATTTCACCTCCTGACGACCCGGCAGCTTGCGGCGCTTTTGATCGGGGAAACTCTCGAGCAGATTGACCGCGCGCGCGAAATCCTCTTTCAATCCCACGTCTACCTGATACACGACCTGCGTAATACTTGAATCCAGCTCTTGCGCGGCTTGTAGCGTAAATCCACGATAGTGCTCCAGGTGCCAGTTGAGCGTCATGGGCAACGGCAGGCCCACCACGAGCGTCCCCTCTTCCAAGCCGAGCACCGCCGTATCTTTGAACCACGTGATGAATTGCCCGCGCTGCACCTGCGGTTCGATCTTCTTTAAGATCTCCAACCAGAGATCTCGAAACCCCGCCATCGCCTGGGGCGTCGGCGGCGCCTTAACGGAAGAGACGGAGGACATCATAGAAAGTAACAAGCAGGATGACGAGCAGCAAAATGCCGAAGCCGATGGTATTGGTGATCATCTCCACGCGGCGATCTTTCGTCTGGAAAATCGCCTCGGCGACCACGAACAGCAAACGACCGCCATCGAGCGCGGGAAAAGGCAAAATGTTGAGCACCGCGAGCGAAAGGCTTAAGAGCGCAACCAAGCGCAAATACACCATGAATCCCTCCTGCACCGACGTGTACGTCAGCTGCGCGATGCCCACGATACCCGTGACGCCTTCCGGCACGCGGCCGGTTCTCGCGAGCGAGGAGAAGAGCTTGAAGATGCCGTATACCGTCTGCACCGTGACCACTTTGGTTTCACGCAGCGCCAGGCGCGTCGCGGTAAGAGGACCGCGCAGCGGCGCCGAGAGTTCGCGGGGAACCGCTCGGAGAGAAACTCCCGTCTTGCCGTCGTCCACGGGCACGTCGAAAGTTTGCGGCTGGTCGAGATTTTTGCCGGTGAGCACGACGTAGCGCACGGTCTTCTTTCCTTCCTGATAGGTAACGACGTCGCCGGGGTGCATCACCTCGCGGTCATCCACGCTCTTGAGCAAGCTGCCCGCGGGAATGGCCGCCTTGGCGGCGCCGCCTCCGGCCGTCACCTCAGCGATGACCACGCCGAGGGTCATGGAGATTTCCCCGACCTCCGCCGCGTGCTCCATTTCCTCGAGCGAGAGGTACGTGGGAATCCATCTGCCGTACGAAAATCCAAACAGGAAAATGAGAATCGCGAGTAAAAAGTTCATGCCGACGCCCGCCACCAAAATGAGACAGCGCGCGTACATGGGCGCGGAGGTGAAGTTGCCTACTTCGCTCTCGCCTTCTTCCGTTCCGCCCTCCCCTTTCAAGCGCACGAATCCGCCGAAGGGAATCCAGTTGAGTGAGAAGTTGGTCCCCCTCCACGTAAACAGCGACTTCGCCCTCGGCGGCAAGCCGAAGCCGAATTCTTCCACCACAACGCCCGATTTTCTCGCCACGATGAAGTGCCCGAACTCATGGATGAGAATGAGTCCCGTGATGAGAAAAAAGAAAGCCAGTGCGGAGATGATGACGACCATGCGAAAAGCAGAATGGAAACCGGGACACGCATCGTAGCGAGAGTGTGGATAACAAAAAAGTTTTCCACAGAGAACGTCTTGCTCCGCTTTGCGTTCTACTATGCGATGGTAGTTTTTAAAATTATCCGTGTGCGAGCACGAGTCCGTCCACTCTCTCGGCACCGTGCGCTTTCAGTACGCGCGCGCAAATGTCGAGCGTCGTCCCCGTGGTAGCGATGTCATCCACAAGCACGACATGCTTGGGTACCGTGATCCCCCGCCGCAACGCGAAAGCCCCGTCGAGCGCATGCGGTCGCTCCGCGCGTGAACGAAGCGCCTGGCTGCCGGTCCACCGCACGCGCTTGAGCAAATTTTGCGCCGGCCAATGCATGCGGCGTTCCACGATTTCCGCGAGCAACCACGACTGATTGAACCCGCGATCGAACTGCCGCAGCCAATGCAGCGGCACCGGGCACAACACCGCGTCCGCCGGCGCACCGAGTAACATGGCGGTATCGCCGAGCAATTTCCCCAAATCTTCGCGCATGGGATGCACGCGCTGATACTTAAACTTGCGCACGGCTTTGCGCAGCAGCGGAGAAAAATACGGCCCGCTCGCCACCAGGCAATCCAAAGCCGTCACACCACGCGCCCGCAGATGCGCCATATCCACGCGTCGCGGCCGCACCCCGAGCGCCTGCAACTCAAAAGGCGTGATCCACATGCCTTCGATATCCAAAAGGGACCGGCGGGGAAAGAAGAAGTCGAGAAAGAGATTGACCATGCCTCCAGCGTAAATAGACCCCAAAGACGATTCCAGACCCCCCGAACCAAGTTTCTTGTGGCAGGCCCCAAGAATTGCTACCCTTTGCGGGCTTTGCCGATCTATGGCGTCATGGAACGGCGACGATAAGAAACCATTTCACAGCAACGGGCAATTAGCTCCCCACTACGCCTCTGGGCTTCGCGGGGCAGGCAGCTGGCTGATTGTCATTCATGTCATTGATATGCTGCATTCAAAACATCGGGCAATTAGCTCAGCTGGTTAGAGCGCCACATTGACATTGTGGAGGTCACAAGTTCGAATCTTGTATTGCCCACCATTCGAATTCTCACATCTAT
>CAYTNJ010000006.1:10500-11152 GCA_964439155.1 uncultured Candidatus Peribacteria bacterium
CCGCCTTCGGCGAGCTTCGCTCATGGTAAACCACCTAGTGCTTGAGCAGTAGCAGATGGTTTATTCTTTGGCCGAGGACGAATGACCCTGATCCTGTCGAAGGGAGCGAAGCCGCAGCGGAGTCGAAGAGCCCGGCGTTCAGTATCGGCGATTGCTCGATGTGACAATGATACAAAAAAAGAGGCTGCCCATACGGACAGCCTCCTGATCGCCTATCCCAAGACAGGCAAACAAATCATGATTCCCTACATCCCCGCGGCACGGCGCCCGGCGCAGTAGCCCTCGAAGGCCTCCTTGTAAGCATCCAACTCCGTCTCGACTTTCTGCACCGCCTCATCGAGCGAGAGCTTCAGCTTGGCCCTGTACTCCGGGTCAAGGTGGGGCAACACCGCGTTGAGGAGCGACCGGACATAGCCGTCCAGGAAGCCCTTGCGATTCTTGCGCCACGCTTCGAAGTCGGCGGGGAGGGCGCTCAATGGCGCTTCGGCCAGGACGAGCAGCGATTCCGCCACCCACTCGCCGAAGGGCTTAAGGAAGCCTCCGACGTCCGCCAACACGAGGATCTTCTCGCACACCGTCTGAGCGGGCCGCGGGTGCGGCGTCTGCCCGAAGGTGGTGGCGAGAATAAGATTCTCGACACGATCGAGACGGG
>CAYTNJ010000006.1:11209-30907 GCA_964439155.1 uncultured Candidatus Peribacteria bacterium
CTGCTCGTTGGACATGCCCTTGTTGGAAACGTCCTTCACGCAGGTCTGCCGCAGCGTAACGCCCGCATGCTCGTAGTCGTGGTAGAGCGCCGCGAGGATCAACTCCTCACACTCCTCTTCGCTCAGCGCCAGCGACGCGTGGGCCGCCATGTCGCGCACTCGTGTCACCACCTCCATCACGTGTTCTTCATTGTGATAGGGGTTACCGAGAGTGGCCATCGCCGCCAGGACCTTCGCGTACACCGTCTGTAGATTGAGAGTCGTCATTGCCGTTTCCCCTTTCAGAGGAAGAATCATGGAAAGGAACAAGCCCGATACACTCGTATCAAGCAAAGCTATTAAAAAGGTGGCTTGCTAAAGCGATAAGAGCATTAGGGGTGTTCCGCCCAATAATTCACCTGGATCGTGAAAAATGGTCCTAAAAACCGTCTAAATAGCCCCGGGGAATTGAATATAAAGAAACATTTATGGAATTAAGCAATATACGCGGCATGGGAAAACCCCCGCTTTTCCGCTATAATTACTGGATTTCCTCACATACACACATGGACACCCAAACCCCACTTCCTCCTCAAAACGAAACGCTCCTGCAGTGGAGTGCGCCCATGCGATCGAACCATGAACGATCGCACCGGTGGTACGTGATCGGCGGAACCGTGGTCGTGGCATGCGCGGCATACGGCATTCTCACCGGAGCGTGGACTTTCGCCGTGGTCGCCGTGCTGTGCGCGGCCATGTACGTGCTGCTGCACGGCCACGAACCCGAGGCCCACACCATGAGCATTGGCGAGGCGGGCGTCACCTTTGATGGCGTCTTCACCCGCTGGGAAGATTTCGCGGGCTACTGGTTCAACATCACGCGGGAGTACACCGAATTCCGCCTCACGCGCAAAGGCAGGCGCAAAACCGACATGCTTATCCACTTGGGCACCCTCGACCCCAATGCCGTACGCGAGATCATAGGCGGCCGCCTGGGCGAACTGGCCGATAAAAAGGAGAGTTTGATTGACGCCATTACCCGTATTTGTAAACTGTAGATGCTGCAGCTCCCCCGCTGCCGCCGCGACGCCACCCAACCGACTCCCTACCGGGAAGGACGGCTGCTTTGCTTTGCCGGCGGAACCAATCCTCCCGCAGATCCGAATCTTCCGCCGGAGCCGGAGCAGACCGAAGGCGAGGGAGCGGAGATCGAGCGGGCTGAAAAAAAGGCAGTGGATCAGGAACAGCAAGCCACCCGCAACAAGGCAAGTGATGCGCTCAATCCCGATGCAAACGACGGCGGCGAGGACACGCTCACGCCCCACGGAGGCGGAACGAAGAGCGCGAAAGAAACGAAAGAAAAGCCCTTATCGTCGCCTGACGTGATCGCCCTGAAAGCCAAAAGCGTGGATTCGACGATGAGCGATATACTGCAATTGCTGCGCAAGCCGGCTGTTAAAGAAGAGATCAAAAAACTGTCATCGGAAGACCAAAAGGAACTGTGGTATATGATCGACACGTTCGATGAAAAGCGAGAACAGACGGCAATTTACAGTCACCTGGCCGAGAAATTCGCGCGGTGGGACAAGGGAAATTTGAGCCCGTCCGAGTACATCGATTTCATCGAAAACTATTACCGGGAGTCGCCCGATAGGCAAAGGATCGTCGCGGAATTGCGCGAGTACGTGCAGCGCCATCCGGAATATTTCGCGGAACCTTGGAAAATGACCAACGAGAGCACGCGTATCACGGTGATCCACGATATGAACAAGATAGCGAACAGGGATGCCATCACCCGGTCGATGCAAGAAAAGATCGAAGCATGGGAAGAGCAGCTGAATATGCTGCACAAAGGACTGAAGGACGCCGAAACCGCGCTTGAGGAAAAACGCAAGCAAAACGGCACCGATATGGGCCCATTTCGACCGGGCGACCTACTGCAGGGCCTTGGCATCACCTTCCACTCACCACTCGAAATCTGGGAGGCCTTCAAGATGGTGAAGGACGCTTACACCGACGTGCTTACCGAGCGCGTGCGCCAGAAGGCCACCTTGCTCGCCAGTCAATTCGGCACGACACTCGAAGGCATCCACGCGCCTTTCGGCAGAGAAGTCGCTCTGAAAACGAACCAAAAGGCGGACTCGGAGGACAACAAAAAGAAAAACGAATTCAAGGAATCGATCGAAACTGAGAGCTTCGAAGGCCTCGTCGGCACCGCCGATGAAATCGCAAATAACCAGGTGGGAGGCGTGCTCGGCAAAGTGCTGCGTGCAAACGACCGCCCTGCGGCGCTCGCGGTGATGGAAGTACTCGCAAGCCACGGCTGGATCTATGAATTCGGAAAGATTAGCTCCGTGGATTGGCCGATCACCATATTCGGAGTGCCTTTCGAGTCTTTGATGCCCGAACGCTGGGACGAAAACCGCCAACGCAATTATTTGAGCAGCCTGCGCGGACAAAATAGCTCGGGCGCGAATAAAGAAAAGAGCAATGGCGAAGGCATTGTGGATAAGGCCGGTGACCCGAAGGAGTACGTCATCGCGTTGCGGCAAGAATTGGACAACCACAATTACTGGTCTGCCATCGGCGTAGCCAAATCCATGTTCGGCCGAGGAAAGTTGGGTAATGCCTCATCCATAGTATTCGTCTCTTTCGTCCGACAAATTCGCAAAGATCCCGTCGCCAGGCGCTTTTTCAACCTCGATATCCTCGATCAGGCCGGCGTGATCAAATGGGACAGTGCAAACTTCGCGGACAACCTGCTCACTATGGAAAAAGACGGTATCCTGAAACTGGGAGCAAACCCGTCCGATACCGAGAACGCGGGCGACAGCGTGCGCACGGTCAGCATCATCGAACGCAAGATCATCGCGGCGGATCCTTCCCTTGGAGATGCCAAGAAACAACACGAATTAGACGATTTGGTCGCAACGGTGATGTCGGCGGAAACGGTGAAAGTGAATGGTAAAAACATTTCGATCTTCGAAGACGATTTCATGAATTATCGTACGGTCACGATGAAAAAGGTGTTCGGCTGGTATACCGAAAACGTCGCGCAGAAGACGCAAGCCGATTACATGAAACAAACGAACGAAGCTCTCCTGGCCGACGAAAAATTCTTCCGCCAACTCTACGAAACGGGCAGCACCGGCAGCCTGGAGCTCGGTGATCGTGCGCAGTTCTTCTCGGGCGTTCTCGTCGAGCGATTACTGCAACTCAAGGAACAATATGGAGAAAATGCCGGACCCGTACGCAATTTCCGCAGTGAAACCGGCGCAAAGATCAAAACGGGTCTCATCCATGCTATGACACGCAGCGCGCCAGACCAGCTGCCCAAATACAACATCAAGTACATGGATACCGAGAAGACAGAGACTCCATTGATCGCCACTTTGATCCATCACGGTTTCATCACTCTCGAGGATCTTCCGCCGGAACCGCCAACGTTCAGGCAGGCCATCGCAAAACAATTGGCGGCCATAGGGGGTAGTATCGAGCCGGATGAGGATCCGCCCGAGTCTCCCGGAAGGGCGCTTCCCGATCCTCCTCCCCACAGCCACCCCAGAGGTCATACGGGCGGCACAGGCAGGTCGCATGGCGGACGCGGGGGCGGCGGCCAAAGAGGCGGCGGACGCGGAGGCAGTGGCCAAAGAGGCGGCGGGAACAGATAACAGGCAAAACGGAAAGCCCGTGCCCCCGGCGCTTCTTTGCGTTACGCTGCGCCTATGCACATCTCCATCCGCCGCATCGACCCGTCATTGCCCCTCCCCAAATACGAATCCGCCGGGGCGGTGGGTTTCGATATCATCACACGCGAAACGACCGTGGTGGAACCGGGAGCCATCGCGCTCATTGCGGGGAACGTGATCGTGAAAGTGCCGGAGGGCTACGCGCTGCTCATCGTCCCCCGCTCTTCCATGCCCCGCAAAAAGGGCCTGGTGTGCCCGCATTCGCTGGGCGTGATCGACGGCGATTATCACGGGGAGAAAGACGAAATTTTGGTGCAAGTAAAAAACGTGACCGATGCCTCCGTCACGGTAGAACGCGGCGAGCGCATCGCGCAGGGGTTGTTCGTGAAAATTGAAAAAGCCGAATGGGAGGAGGTCGACTCGCATGGCGCGGAGTCACGGGGAGGGTTTGGGTCGACGGGAACGCATACGTAGCTTTTTAGCTTCTTAGCTAGTTAGCTTATTAGGAGATATTCATTTTGTATTAGAAAAGCTAAGAAGCTAAAAAGCTAACCAGCTAACAAGCTCATCCTACGAAAAAGAGCCCCTCGCGGAGCCCTTTCTCGGTTGTCCCCCTGCGTGGGTTATTTGCTTAAAGGCTTGCGCATGAAGGCCGGCACTTCCAGTTCTTCTTCGTCCAATTGGGGCGATGTGGACTTGGATAGGGGGTCGACGAATTTTTCCTCGCGACGGGGCGACTGCTCGCCTGCGCGCTGGCTCTGATTGCCCTTGGGGTTGGTGAGATAGCGCTGCGCGGGGGTGCCCATTTGGGCGGGCTTGGTCATTTCCTGGGCATCAAAGCCCGTGGCGACCACCGTGCACTTCACTTGGCCCGTGTAGTTTTCGTCGATCACGGCACCGAAGATGATGTTGGCTTCCGGAGCGGCTGTCTCGGTGATGATGCGGGCGGCTTCGTCCACTTCGAACATGCTCAGATCGTTGCCGCCGGTGATGTTGAACAAGATGCCCTGGGCGCCGCTGATGGAGAGCTCCAAGAGCGGGCTGTCGATGGCGGCGCGAGCGGCTTCCGCTGCGCGATTGTCACCCGTGCCGTAGCCGATACCCATGAGGGCCGTGCCGGCGTCCTGCATGATGGATTTCACGTCGGCGAAGTCGACGTTGATGAGACCGTGCTGGGTGATGAGGCTGGAGATGCCCTCGATGGCGTGCTGCAGCACTTCGTCCACCACTTCGAACGCTTCGGTGAGCGGGGTGGTTTTGTCGATGATCGAGAGGATCTTGTCGTTCGGGATGACGATCAAGGTGTCGACTTTTCCTTTCAAGCTGGACAACGCCTCCTCGGCATTCTTGCGGCGCTTGAACCCTTCGAAGCTGAAAGGCTTGGTGACGACGGCAACCGTGAGAATGCCCATGCTCCTGGCCATTTCGCAGATGGGGCCGATGGAACCCGTGCCCGTTCCACCGCCGAGACCGGCAGTCACGAACAACATATCGGTGTTCTCGAGCGTGGCCTTGATTTCCTCCGTGCTCTCCTCCGCGGCGCGCTTGCCGATTTCGGGGTTGGCGCCGGCGCCGAGTCCGCGGGTGGTGCCGCGGCCGATCGTGATCTTCTTGGGTGCCGGATTATGGTAGAGAGCTTGAATGTCGGTGTTCACCGCGATGAATTCCACACCCTGCACTTTGGCGTTCACCATGCGGGAAACGGCGTTCTGACCGGCGCCTCCCGTGCCGAGCACGCGGATGACGGCACCCGGCAGCATGTCGGGGCGCACCTCGCGCGAGGCGGAGGCATCGGGCTCCTGGGACGAAGGAGAAACGGGCGTCTTCCCAAAGGAGGAAGACTTTTGCCCGGAGAAGAGGGAGCGGAAGGTGTCGGACATGGGAATGAGGGGAAACGGGATTGTGGATGGAAAAGTAATGCGGGGAGGGCCGCGCCCTGAACCCCACGCGGTTCAGGGAAGGAGGCTTTTAAACCAGCCGCCGACGTTCTGCAGCGTGCGCTTCATCTGGAAGTTGCCGATGCCCATCGAGCTGCTTTCGCCTTCGCGCAGCCCCCACACGAGGGTACCAAGAGCGGTGGCGTAGGCCGGGTCGTCCACTTTTTCGATGACGCCGCCCACCTCCACCGGGAATCCCATTTGCACGGGTAAGCCGAGCACGTCGCGAGCCAGGTCGAGTACGCCGGGCGCTTTCACGCCGGCGCCCGTGAGCACCGCGCCCGCCGGCAACATGCCGCTGCGACCGATGCGCGTAAGTTCGGCTTTCACGAGGCGGAAGATCTCTTCGTAGCGAGCCTGCATGATTTCGGCCATGTAGCGCTTGCTGACGGTTTGGGTGTCGACTCTGCTGATGGTGGAAAGGTCGATTGTCTCGCGCTCGTTGATTTCCTGCGGCAACACGGAGCCGAACTCCACCTTGATGCGCTCGGCGGTATCCACCGAGGTGCGTAGGCCGATGGCGATATCGTTGGTCACGCTCTCGCCGGCGACCGGCAATCCCACCGAGTGGAGCACGGTGCCTTCTTCGAACACGGCCACGCTCGTGCAGCCTGCTCCGATGTCGATGACCACCACGCCCAATTCCTTCTGGCGCTTGGTGAGGGTGGCCTCCGCGGCGGAGATGGTGGCGGGCACCAGGGCGTCGATGTCGACTCCGGCTTGGGAGATGCACTTTTCCAAGTTCTTCACGTGCTGCACGTGGCCCGTGATGATGTGGGCTTCCACCTCCAGGCGGATGCCCGTCATGCCGATCGGGTTTTTGATGCCGCGCTGTTCATCCACGGAATAGCTTTTGGGTTCGATGTGCAAGATGCGGCGGTTGGGCGGAATGCTCACGGCCTGAGCGGCTTCGAGCACGCGGGCGACGTCTTCCACGGAAATCTCGGATCCCGAGACGGCGATGACTCCCCTGCTGTCGAAGGCTTCGATGTGCGCGCCGCTCATGCCCACGAACACGTGGTTCACGGGAACGCCCGCCATGCGC
This sequence comes from uncultured Candidatus Peribacteria bacterium, assembly GCA_964439155.1. Taxonomy (GTDB): domain Bacteria; phylum Patescibacteriota; class Gracilibacteria; order Peribacterales; family Peribacteraceae; genus CAYTNJ01. Next base: position 17,860 of record CAYTNJ010000006.1, read on the forward strand.
TCCGCGTCTTCGAGCGCGGCGATGATGTTGTGGATCAGCTCTTCGACATCGATCACCTGGCCCTTGCGAATACCGAGCGAGGGCGACACGCCTACGCCGATGACGTTTGGCACGCTGGAATCTTTGTTACCGTCGGCGATAGCTACGACGACGCGGATTTTGGCGCTTCCGATATCCAGGCTGGCGAGTACGCGTTCCTTCGGCATGTAAGTGGGGAGAAATGAAAGAGAAAAAACACCTCCGCGTTCAAACTCCGGTTCAAAGATCATGCGAAGTGTAAGCGCTCGCCGATAAGCGGTGCAAGAGCGCAGCGACTACCTTTCGTATACAAATCGCTCCCATGCGTATACAAAATCAGTGCAGACATTTACTTATGCATCAGGGCAAAGTGAAAATTATTGCACAACAAAAAACACGCGTTTTTCGCTTGCATACCGATTGTAGTCACGTTCGCAAAACCATCGTGCGAACCTATTCGCCCGAAAGAAGATGTGTCAGGAGAAAAGCGTGAGCTGTTCCGTCTCCTTCGGCGCCGTCTGCGCATCCGCATTGACAGGTCCGGGACAGAGCAGTGTGCCGTACGGTGTGGCGCGCAGATCCAACAAACGACGAGTGAGCATGGTGAACTCCAGCGTTCGGAAAAACGCGAGAATATCGTTGCAAGGAAGAGTCGATAAGCGGATGTCTTCCAAGGGGGGCACAAGCGGAATGGTATCGATGAGCACGGCCATGCGGCGGCAGAAAAAGGCGCTCTCGCGGTCGGCTTCCAGCTTTGCGCGCACCGCGGGCTTCACGGCATCGAGGTGTTCGTAGAGTGCATCGAGAGTGTCGTACTCCTGCAGCAGCTGCGCGGCGGTTTTGGGGCCGATGCCTTTTACGCCCGGCAGGTTGTCCGAAGAGTCGCCCGTGAGGCCTTTGTAATCAGCGATTTGATCGGGGCGTACGCCGTACTTGGCCAAAATCTCCTTGGGACCCAAATACTCGGTGGTCTGGTAGCCTCCATGCGGAATGGCAATCGTGATCTTCTCCGTAGCCAATTGAAACGCATCGCGGTCTCCCGTGACGATAGTGGTGCGCATGCCTGCTTTTTCCGCGGCCCGCGCGTAGGTGCAGAGCAAATCGTCGGCCTCAAACCCCGGGTGCGAATTGTGCTGGATACCCGAGACGGACACGAACTCCTGAATGCGCGGGATCTGGCTGTAAAAGTCGTCGGGCGTTTCGGCGCGGCCGTCTTTATACGTGGCGTTCTCTTGATGACGAAACGTCTGCTCCCCCTCGTCGAAACAGATGAGAAAATGCGTGGGTTCCTCTTTGCGCAAGATAGTGAGGATCATGGATGCAAAGCCGAATACCGCGTTCACCTGCTCCCCGGCTTTAGTGGAAAGAGTACGCGGAATGGCCCAGTAGGCGCGATACATAAGATGATGTCCGTCTATAAGAACGAGATGATCCATGGCCTCCACAGTACTGAAAATAAGGCCCTTAGTCATGCCCGAAGGCCAAAAACAACCTCACCACAACCCTGTCCAAACACAAGCCCTAGGGACTTCCACAAAAACGAGTTTTCGGCTATAATGAGCGGATACATCAATACACACCCCATGCACACACAAACCCCCGTTATGGACGCTGCAATCACCCACAAGTACGGTACTAAGTCCCTGGAATATAAGATCAAAAACAAGCTCGAGCTCCAAGAAGAGCTTGGCTGGACGCCCGAACCCAAGCGCCCGATGGTCTGCCTCCCGGCGGGCATGTCGGATGCACTCGGCGGTAAATTGCTCAACGAAGTACTCCCCGGCTTACTCACGCTCCCCGTCGAACTTCTCATCCTCGGTAAAGGCTCTTCGTCGTATGGCGCGCTCTTTACGCAGCTCACCAAAGAACAAGGCCACCGCGTCGCCATCATCGGCAACGATGAGGAATCGATCGGCAAAATGCTCGCGGCCGCCGACATGGCGATGTTCTTCGCCGACCCCGCCAAAACGCCGGAGCTGGTTAAAGCTTTGAGTTACGGCTGCGTGCCCGTGTCTCCAAGCTCCGCCCTCATCGAAAACTACGACCAAAACCAGGAGTCGGGCAACGCGTTCGTCTACAAAGAAGAAACCGTGTGGCACTGCTTCGCTGCGCTCGTGCGCGCCTGCGAGACGTATCGCTTCCCGTTTGACTGGAGAACGATTCAGAGACATTGCATGGAAAGTGCTCAGTAAACAAACCCTTCGACCCCGAAGGGGGCCCTTCGGGCCTGGCGAACGATCCAGAGGCACCGCATGGAAAGCGCACAGTAATGCGGGTTTCCCACCCGCGATAGATCCACGACAATCCTGGCTTTTTTAGGGTACTATTTCCGCATGGAAAAATTGCAATTCACCGCAAAAACCGTCTCCGGTTCACATCGCGGGAGGGATTTGGGCACACCCACCATCAATCTCGCCTTGGAAGACGTCCCGAGAACATTGAGGGAAGGCATTCACGCCTGCCAAGTGACGCTCGATGAAACTCCTTTGGACGCCGTGATGCACTACGGCCCCAGGCCAGTATTCAACGATACCCCTTCCTGCGAAGTGCATATCCTCGACAGAACCATCGCCGCCATGCCTCCATCCGTGACGGTCATGGTAGTCGGCTACCTGCGCGAAGTGCGCAATTTCCCCAATGTAGACGCCATGATGGAGCAAATCGCCCGCGATATAGAAGACGCCCGTGCTATGCTGCACGGAGCATGATGCATAGCTTGAAAGCCCTCATCCCCGACCAGCATCCTCTTAGGCTGGGGTGGCACCATGCCAAGGCCTTCGCCGCGGCGTTGAAGTACGGCTTTCCGGCGAGGAAGCTGACCGTGATCGGCATCACGGGCACCGACGGCAAGACGACCACCGTAGGCATGACGGCGCATATCCTGCAGGAAACGGGCAAAAAGACCGGTGCCCTTTCGACCGCGTTCTTCCAGATTGGAGAAGAGATCGAATGGAACGCGACGCAGAAGACCTCTCCTTCTCCGTTCGCGATTCAAGCCTTCCTCAGGCGCCTCGTGAACGAAGGCTGCACGCACGCGGTCATCGAATACTCCTCGCACGGACTTACCCAAGGCCGCACCGATTGGACGTGGCCTAAGGTCGCGGCCATCACCAACACCACGCCGGAACACTTGGACTACCACGGCACGATGGAAGAATACCGCCGGGCGAAGGGGCTGCTCTTCCGCATGTTGCGAGGCAAAGGAACGAAAGTACTCAATCGTGAAGATGAAACCTACGCTCTCTACAGCGCCATTCCCTCAGCCAAAACGATCAGTTATGGATTCTTCAAAGATCTGCCGGACGACGATCTTGCGTTGGCAGCCTTAAACATCGACGCGACACCGAAAGGCACGACTGCGAAATTGGTCTGCAAGCAAGGAGAGGACCAAGAAGAAATGCCGCTCAAGCTGCAGATGCCGGGCGCGTTCAACGTGGACAACGCCATGTGCGCGATCGGCTGTGCGACGGCCTGCGGCATCGCGCTTCCCGAAGCCCTGAAAGCCCTAACAAGCTTCCCCGGTATTCCCGGCCGCATGGAACGCATCGACGAAGGCCAGCCCTTCTCCGTGTTCGTGGACTTCACCGTCACACCCGCCTCGTACCAGCACACGCTCGCCACGCTGAACTCCATGGCCGAAGGCGAAGGCCGTCTGCTCGTGCTCATGGGCAGCTGCGGCGACCGTATGAAAGAAAAACGCCCGCTCATCGGCCGCATCGCGAGCAAGCTGGCCGACGTGGTGGTGGTCACGAACGAAGACCCCTACACCGAAGACCCAGAGAAAATCATCGACGAAGTCTGTGCAGGCATCGACAAAGCGCAAACCGAAGCCCATCGCATCTCCGACAGGCGCAAGGCGATCGACTTCCTGCTGAGCAAAGCCCAACCGCACGACATCGTGATCTTCTGCGGCAAAGGCAGTGACACCACCATGTGGGTAAAGGAAGGACAAATCCCCTGGAACGAACGAGAGATCGTGCGCGAGATGCTGGTGGCAAAAAAGACCGCTTGAGCCGTCGGTATACTCCGGCTCATGGACGTGCAGATCATCGCGGGCATCGACGAAGCGGGACGAGGCCCATTGGCGGGTCCGGTCGTGGCTGCGGCATGCATTCTGTCTGTCGACGTTTTCCGCAGAAGAAAGACCTATAAAGCCTGGTCCCCTTTCCGGAGAATCCCGAAACACGATTGCCTCCTCGCCGACAGTAAAAAGCTCTCGCCGGAAGAACGCGAGCGATCCTACGCCTGGATCGTCGCCAATTGCGCGTACGGAGTGGGCTTGGCAAGCGCGGAAGACATCGACGCCATCGGCATCTTGAAAGCAACCGAGCAAGCGATGCGAGAAGCCGTGACGATGCTCGAGCGGACGATGACGCCGAGCTTACTGCTCATCGACGGCAAAGACGCCTTCACCTTCCCCTACCCTCACCGTTCCATCATCCGCGGAGACGGCACCGAACCGTGCATCGCGGCGGCCTCGATCATCGCGAAAGTGACGCGGGACAGGCTGATGAAAGCGGAGGCAGCGAAGTTCCCGCACTTTGGCTTTGAGCAGCACAAAGGCTATGGCACGCCGCAGCATCAAAAAGCTTTGCGGGAGCATGGGATGTGCGAGTTACATCGGAAGAGTTTTGTGAAGGTAGTGCATCAATAATGCCTGCTCTTGCCAGCCCTTCCAGCCCACCACCAAGCCACGACACCCGCGATAAAGATCCCAACCGTCATCACCTGTCCTCTGCTCAGCGCCACAAATCCAAGATCGACCATCGCGTACTCCTGCACGCGTAAGAACTCCACCAAGAACCGCAGCACGCCGTAGAGCATCAGGAACAAGGCGCAGGTTCTGCCCGTTAGCGAACCCGGTCGGCGCAGATGCAGGGAGCAAACGAGGGCGATGAACAGATCTTTGGCGATAGCATAGAGCTGCGTGGGGTGCACGGGGCCCGGCTCCGTCGGCACGCGAATGCCCCAGGGGAGCGTTGTCGGCAAGCCGTATAACTCTTGATTGAGAAAGTTTCCGAATCTGCCCAGCGCAAGACCGATCGCAACCGGAATGACCACCGTGTCGGCGACGCGGGCCATGTCGCTCTTCTTGTGCTTGAGCGCCCACCATAAGCACAGCACCACGCCGATGAAGCCGCCGTGCGACGACATGCCTCCGTGCCAAACGGCGAATGCTTCGAGCGGGTCGGCGAGATACCGCGACGGCTCATAGAACAACACAAACCCCAGCCTGCCGCCCACGATGACGCCGACGACCGCCCAGGAAATCAAACGGGACCATTCGTCTTTCGTGTAGTGCAAACCTCGATAACGCTGCAATTTTGGAAGCAGAAGATAGCCGAGAACGAACCCCGTGAAATAGAGAAGGCCGTACCAATGCAGCGAAAAACCGAACAACTCTAACGCCACTGCCCGTGAAGGAAAAAGGGCAATCATGATCCAATATCCTGGGAACAGATCGAGCGAATGAGCCAGGGCGTATCCGTTTGAGCGAAGCAAGGATCGCTCAGGAAGGCATCGGCGCTTTGCTTATAGTACTCGCGGAAAAACGGCGTCACGAATAAATAGACCGGGCTCTTAAGCGTGGCCAAAAATGCCTTGCGCTCCGCGAACGTGCCGAGCAGAAAAGCCTTCCATTGGTCATAATTCCACGCACTGTCGAACACGCCGGGATTTTCCACGCGGTGATGCGGCAAGTAGCCCCGTACCAGCCACGCCGATTGGTTCTCGAGAGCGACCACCAACGCATCACTCGGCACTTGGCTTTCGATGGCGCGCGCGGCAGTGAACGTTTGAGCGGGCACGGCCGGTTCACGCTTGGCAGCCAACCAAAAGGATAACCCTATCTGTAAAATGACGACAATCGGGAGGAATACCTGCATGCTTTTTCCACGCAGCCACAGCCACAGTTGCCTCATTGCCAACGCGGCGAAGGGCAGCAAAAAGAAATCGAGCTGCAGGAAAAATCTCCTATAAAACACCAGTTTGAAAAACACGAAAATCGCCGCCCACGCCACCGACCACTGCCACAGGGTTCCCCGCTCTTTGCGAAAACTGAGAGCGAAGCCCGCTACTCCGAGTGCAAACAGCAAACAGGATACCCGCAGGAAATAGGACAGCGGCGGGAACGATCCGCCCGGCGCCGTGTCTCCGCGCAGCAAGAAAATCGACAGAAGCGGTGCCCGCACGGCCTCCTGCCATACTGGCAGATAAAAGAGCAGGCTCGCGAGCGCGATCAGCGCCACCGCCGCCGTGCCCACTTGCCATGATCGCTTCCGCCAATGCGTGTGGATGAGTGTAGCCCACCAACACGCAACCGCCAGGCCGAACAGCAATCCCGTCTGGTGATGGGTGATGAGCGCAAGAAAAGCGAACGGCAGCGCCCAAGGGGAAAACCGCTCGAGAAAATGAAAAGCCAAGACGACGAAGAAGAGTGACACATACGTCTTCCAATACATCGCCGCGAAGCCGTCGAAATACGCCACCGAGGCGAGCGCGGCCACCAGCACCAATGCGCCCGTCAGCTTGTCGTGCTTACGCGAAGTGACCCACGCCAAAACGCACGCGAGCGCGACGGGAAACAGATTCCACACCCAGCCCGTGAGCCAATCCACCGGCAATCCAACCCGCAGAAACGGCGACGCGAGGAGAAAAAGCCCGATCGGGTGCGCCTTCGCCCAGGGCTCAAGCGCAGGCAACGCGTAGGGCGGCCAGTTTTCGGCGTAGCGTAGGAAAAGGTAGCGGTACATCCCGGCGTCATAGCCGAGCGGCACGCCATACAAAAACGCGGGCAGGAAAAACTTCGCCAAAAGCAGCGCGACAAGCACCGCGCATGCGATCAAGGGGAAACGCTTGTGACGCACCAGGGACGCGAACATCCTGGTTAAGATAGCACATCTCGCATCGCCGCCGTATCCGCGACCAGCACCGTGGCTCCGCACGCGAGCATTTGCATGGTCTTGATGGGAATCACGCGTTTGGCCTTGTCGCTGTCGCCGAAGGGGCCGCCAAGGCACAGCTCCGCCGCGACAATTTCCGCGCGAAGATCGGCCATGGCCACGTGCTCGACCAACTCGACGTTCTTTAACTGCAGCTCTCGGAGCAACCGGGAATGCGATTGTTTCACCGGTCCGATCAGCCGGAACTGCCAACCGGATCCTTCCAGGTGCTTCGCCCAACGCAGGATTTTTTCCACGCCCTGCAGCGGCTGGCAGGTGCCGTACCAGAGCATGCGCTTGGGCACTTTCACGACGGACGCATCGGGATGAAACAGAGCCGGATCGGCTTCGACGTAGAGCGGAAATACCTGGGCGCAGCCGAGCGTTTCCTGAAAAAATTCCGCATAGTCTTTGGTGTCTACCAGCACCGCATTGGCGAGACGACAGAGCCAGCGGTCGTACGCTTTCAACAAAGACCCGAACGGCCAAAGCAAAGGAAAGCTTCGGCGATCGAGGCAGAGCGTGTCGTACACCGAGACGAACGCATCGAAGACGATCGGCCTCCTCTTCCCCGCGATCAGCCGGACCCAGGGCAGAAGCATCTGCCCGCGAAAGCCGAGGACAATGGCGGAGTACTCGCGCTTCCGTGTGAGAAGGAACTGCAGGGCGGCAAGCGGGCGCCCGGGAAAGATACGGATATCTACATCGATGCCCGCGCGGCTGAGGACCCAAGGAAGCATCTGCGTGCGCGCGTGGTCGTGGGCGGCGAGATAGAGGATTTTTCCGCCTTTATAGCCGGCCGTCTGGAGAGCTTCTTTAATAGTCCAATCGTTCCGGGAGGCGACGTCGAGGATCACGTGTTCTGCTCGTAAAAGACGAATTGGGCCTAGGAATGCGGGAGCGGTGGCGAGGAGGGCGGGGAGGTCCACGAGCGAAGAATAGCGGACGATGGAGAATTCTCACCCATTGAGGTGCTCACCCAGCCCTCACCCCAGCCCTCTCCCATGGGGAGAGGGAGGCGCCTATACTGGAAGTATGCGTATCCTGGGCATCGAAACTTCGTGCGACGAAACGTCCGCCTCCGTGGTGGAGGATGGCGTAAAAGTGCTGAGCCTGGTGATCGCCAGCTCGCGCGGGCAATTCGAGAGATCGGGCGGGGTTATCCCCGAGCAGGCGGCGCGCAGGCAAGTGGAGTGCATCATGCCCGTGATCGAGCAGGCGCTGGAAGAAGCAAAAGTGGAACCGACTTCACTCGATGCGATCGCCGTAACCAAAGGACCAGGACTCTTAGGCTCGCTGCTAGTGGGCACCATCGCGGCGCGCACCTGTGCCTCGGTGTGGAACGTTCCCATCATCGGCGTGCACCACACGCTGGGGCACCTAAGCTCCACGTGGCTCGGCGCAGAAGAAGACATTCGCTTTCCCGTGCTCACCATCTCCGCCTCCGGCGGACACACCGAACTGTGGCATCGCACGTCCCACTTGAGCGGGCAATTGCTCGGCCGCACGCGCGACGACGCCGCAGGCGAGGCGTTCGATAAAGGAGCGTCGCTGCTCGGACTCCCCTACCCCGGCGGCCCGGAGGTTTCCAAGTGCGGCAAGAACGGCAATCCTCATGCGCACGAATTCCCGCTGCCGCTCAAGCAAGATCCCACGTTCGACTTCAGCTTCGCGGGACTCAAAACGTCGCTGCGTTATCTCCTTCGCGATCTGCCGTCGGCGCCTTCCGCTTCGGAACTTTCCGACATCGCTGCTTCGTATGAGTACGCACTCTGCGCGCACTTGCTCAACAAACTGTCGCACGCCCTGAACAAGTATCCCGACACGCAAGAAGTGCATTTCGTCGGAGGCGTATCCGCGAACACGAGACTACGAGAGCTGGCTGCAATCACAGCAGAGGGACGCACGCTGCGCTTTCCCAAAACCCTCGCCTACTGCACCGACAACGCCGCGATGATCGCCGCCGCGGGACAGTTTTTGCTGGAGGCCGGCATGCCCGCAAACGAGGCCTTCGAGACGGTCGCATCGCTGCCGTTGGAGGAAGCCCTGAAGCAAAAGTGATAAGTGATGAGACACGAGACTAGAAACTCAAATCTCCTGTCCTCTGTCCTCTGTCCTCTGTCCACTTTTCACTAACCACTCACATCTCAGCATCATCTCCGGTATCATCACTGCCATGGAGATCACCCTTACATGGGACTTACTCGTCATCGTCTTCTTCGCGGTGGTCGTCGCCTACAGCTTCATCGTGGGTAAAGACGAATCGGTGAAAATCATCATCTCCACCTACATCGCGAGCGTGGCCGTGCAAGGCGTCGGCAACATGTTGAGCGCGGTGAGCGGCCCCAGCAAAGCGTTCTTCGGCCTGCTCGGCTACACCATGGACATGAACATGGTCTCCACCGTCAAAATCATCCTGTTCGTGGCTCTTATCATCGTATTGGCCATCAAAGGCGGCTTCGCCATCGTGTATGAAAAAGAATTGGAAGGCATTTGGGAAACCGTGCTCACGGGTGCGTTCGGCTTTGCGACGGCGGGCTTATTGCTCTCCACTCTCCTCACTTACATCGCCGCGCGGCCGCTGCTCGATACCACCATCGACGGCTCTTCGTCATTGGCGCCGTTGCTCCTGCAAAGTCGTCTCGTGCAGATCATGATCGACTACCAAGATCTCTGGTTCTGCGTGCCGGCGCTGCTGCTGCTTGGGCTCGGATTGCTATCGAATCGCAAAGATTGAAAAATAGCTAACAGAACCCAATGCCCAGTTCAGCGTCAACGCAAAGTACTCTTAGCATGGACTTTCGTGCTTGCGCATGCGCGGCGCATGGACAACACTACGGAAAAGTCTCCCCATCCTCCCTTCACTTTTTTATGACTACGATCAAACGTCTCTCCTTGTTCGCCTCCGCGATGTCCGTCAACGCGTTGGTCTACGGTTCCGCCCTCGCGCAGAACTTCGCCGGTCCCACGCCGAACATCCCTGGCACGCCGGGCGCCACCAACCAGGGGCAAATCCGCGACATCATCGGTCGCATCTTGATCGCAGTGCTCAACTTCTTAGGCCTCATCGCCGTCATCGTCGTCATCATCGCCGGTATCCGCCTCATCGTCTCCCAGGGCGAAGAAGAGCCGAAGGAAAAGGCAAAGAAGACGATCCTCTACGCCCTCATGGGTTTGATCATCGTGCTCTTCGCCCGCGTGATCGTCGGTCTCGTGACGCAGTACCTGGCGCAGGAGGTCAACGGATAACTGCATCCATCATGGAATTCCAAAGGAGGCTTCGGCCTCCTTTTTTGTGTTGATGAACACGGCATACACGAGCTGCGGCTCATCGCTACGGTGATCATGGCATGGCATTCACGCATCCAACGGCCTTGGCACCGGCGACGGCGCTTCGGCAAGACGGTCTAATTTGCGCAGCACTTCCATCGGCTTGCTCGTTTCGGTCACCGTGGGATCACGCACGATGATGGCGTCGGGCCGCACCTGCAGTATCGCCGAAGCCTGCACGGCGGTGCCCCAGCGAAAGAAACGTTTGGGGAACAACCACTCCACCATGAACGTGAGCGTTTCAAACTGCACGTCGCGACACACTCCGAGATGGCGCCCGGTTTCGGTGAGGATCGGCTGACCTAAGAGCGTGCGGCCGTCTTCGATGAGCGACAGTAAACGGATGCGATCTTCGAGCGGGCTTAAGGCGTCGGCATCGCGCACGCGCACCTGGGTACCCCAATGACGGATATCGGACGAAGCCAGGAACAGCTCGTCTTTCCGCCAAAATCCGTCCAAACGCACGAAGAACCCTTCCACCTTGCCCATATCGGGGTGCAGGAGGATTCCGGCGATCTTGCCCAAAACGGCTGGAGAGCCCTGTTCAAGCACGGGCATGCCGCTGGCCATGGTGAAACGCTGATGCATTTGGTACAATGATACTACAACATGCAATTATTCGCGGGCTCCTCACATCCGGCACTCGCCCAGTCCCTCGCGGAGGAACTGGGAATTCCTCTCGGTGAGCGCGCATTAAAGCGCTTCAGTTCGGGCGAATGTTACCTGCGCTTCGAGCAATCCCTGCGCGGGCAGAACGTGTACATTTTACAAGCCCCCGGCCGCCAGCCCGACGAGCATCTGTTTGAAACATTGCTCATGTGCCAAGCCGCGAAGCTCAGCTTCGCGAGCTCCATTCACGTGATCATGCCGCAGTTCCCCTACGCCCGGCAGGACAGAGTGGCCGAACCCCGCGAACCGATCAGCGCCAAGCTGGTAGCCGACCTGCTCGAAGCGGCCGGCGCCAATCACTTGATGACACTGCATCTGCACTCCGACCAGGTGCAAGGCTTCTTCTCCATCCCGGTCGACGTGCTCAACACGCGCGCCCTCTTCGCCAAGTACATCCGCACCTTAAACTTAAAAAACCCCATCGTCGTCTCCCCCGACGTAGGCGGCGCCAAGCAGGCCAAGAAGTTCGCCGATGCCCTGGGTGCCGACTTAGCCATTTTGCATAAGATCCGCACCGAGCATCAAAAGGCCGACGTGAAAGACGTAGTGGGAGACGTAAAAGGCCGCACCTGCATTTTGTACGATGATCTAATCGACACCGCAGGCAGCTTGGTCTCCGCCAAGAAAGCCCTGCTCGAAGCAGGCGCCAACGAGGACATTTACGTAGTGGCCAGCCACGCCCTCTTCTCCGGCCCGGCTATCGAACGCCTCCAGCAAGCAGCCTTCGCCCAGGTGATCGTCACGGATTCCATCCCGAACGAGGAATCGGCATTCCACGGCCTCAAGATCCTGCCCATCGCCCCCATGCTAGCGACGGTGATCAGCCACATCGAGAAGAAGGAGAGCGTGACGGATGTGTACAAGGAGGAGAAAGAGTGATGTAAAGTATCGGCATGTCTGAAACTGAAAAAGAACCGCTCGTCGGCGTAGTCATGGGTTCGGAATCGGATTGGGAGACTATGAAACATTGTGTAGAAGTTTTGAAGAAATTTGATATACCCCACGAAAAGCGGGTGCTCTCGGCACATCGTACGATCGATGATGTTCTTGAGTACGCCATGAATGCGCGAAAAAGAGGCATCATGGCCATCATCGCAGGAGCAGGCGGAGCCGCACATTTGCCTGGCCTGATGCAGGAAAAAAGCGACCATGTGCCGGTATTCGGCGTACCCATAGCGACAAAACATCTTCAAGGCATGGATTCCCTGCTCTCCATGGTGCAAATGCCCGCAGAATGCCCGGTGGGCGTTGTTTCAATAGGCGTAGCAGGCGCCACGAATGCGGCATTTCTCGTTCTAAGGATGCTTACCCACACTCACCCGAAGATTCTTGAAGCGCTTCGGAAGAATGATCTGAAAATAAAAGAAAGGGTGCGGGCGTCGGATAAAAGGATTCAAGAGCTCTAATAGGTCGAATAGCCTAAAACTCTCATTGACCAAAGCTCCGTTTCTCCCTACCCTTTGCCGTGCCTCGCGGTTATTCGCGATGTTCACAACACGGGCGATTAGCTCAGGGGTTAGAGCGCGACACTGATAATGTCGAGGTCGATGGTTCAAATCCATCATCGCCCACCACTTGACACAAAGTCTCGTTATATTTTAAATGATTTTAATCTCATTTTCGGATGAGTGTTGCGGATGTAGCTTAATCCCGAGAGCACCCGGCTGGCTGGCCGGGGTAGTGGAGGTTGGAGTCCTCCCGTCCGCGTTTGCCCCGTTCTCGTAACGGGGCTCCTTTCGTAACGCTACTTCGGCAACGCCATCTTCTTATAAGGCCCCCACGATTGCGTCCAGGCTTTGGTTTTCCAGCGGAACAGAAGGTGAATCGTCACGCTGATCACCGTGAGGCAAACCAGAAGTATCGCCAATGCTCTGTCGCCTTGCCAAAGCCAAAACGGGATAAGGAAAGCCGCAAGAAGCAGATACTTGATCACTCTAAAGCGGGCCGTTTGGCCATGCACCACGATGTATTTTTCCCGTTCGATCGTGTCTTTCATGTTCATGACCCGAAGCATACTCCTGCTCACTCCCCTTTCACCCACCGCACAAACTCCTCCCACGCCATCCCATACGGATAGTCGCTGCCTTCGC
>CAYTNJ010000007.1:0-10990 GCA_964439155.1 uncultured Candidatus Peribacteria bacterium
GCGGGCCGTTCCGGCTGCTGGACTGGCGGCGCGGCGAGGCGGTGATCCTGGAGCGCTTCGCCGGCTACTACGGCGGATCGCCCGAGATCCCGCCCGCAGGCCCGGCGCAGGTGGATCGCGCAATCTTCCGCGTGCTGCCGGAGACCGCGCCTGCCGAGAACGCGCGGCAAAAGAAGAGAGAGACGGTCCATGTGGGAGCGAGTGTAACGGAAATAGGCGGCTTTGTCTCTTGCAATCGTTCCTCCGCTTACGGAGAATCAAGAACGTTTTGCATTCCTTTCATCCTCTATGACTATTTCTACTCTTTGGAAACGTTTCTCGATCCCGACGCTGCTAATCGGCATCGCGATAGGCATCGGCACGGCCACGGGCGCCGGCATGCTCGGATCGTCGACTTTCCCCGACGTGGAGCAGGGCTCCTATTATGACGCGGCCGTCGGCAGGCTGAATGAAGCCGACATCGTGAAAGGCTACCCGGACGGCACCTTCAAACCGGGCAACACGGTCAACCGCGCGGAAGTGACGGTAATGATCGACAGGCTGCGCAACGAAGTGCTCGGCATTGATGAAGACGAGCCTTCGACTCCCCGTAGCTCGCGCGCACGTTCCTCCAGCGAACGCAGTGAAGAACAGAACTCGAGCGTCTCAAGCTCCATGGCCTCCAGCTCCAAGTCGAGCCAGGCTTCCATGACCAGCGCGGGCGCCTTCCGCTTTACGTCGAACAACTTCACCGTGGCGGAAAACGTGTCGACCGTCGTGGTGACCGTGGTGCGCATCGGCGGCAACAAGGGCACGACGAACGTGACCTATACCGTAGCCAATGGCACCGCGACCGCGGGATCCGACTTCGTGGCGGCCACGGGCACACTCAACTTCCCCAACGGCACCACGAGCCAGAACTTCACCGTGCAGATCACGGATGACGCGAACAACGAGGGCAGCGAAACCGCCACCCTCACCCTGAGCGATCCCACCAACTCCGCCATCCTCACCAGCCCCAGCACGGCCACCGTCACCATCACCGACAACGAGTCTGCATCGTCGGCGTCCGGCGGCGCAGCCGCGGGCTCGGCCGTTTCTTCCAACCCGGCGGGCAACATCGCCTTCGCGGCGACGGCTTACAACGTCAACGAGAATGCCGGCTCCCTCACTGTCACGTTGCTGCGTAACGGCGGCACCACGGGCGCCGTGAACGTGAACTACGGTACGAGCAACGGCACGGCCAACAGCGGAACCAATTACACCGCGACCAGCGGCACGATGACCTTCAACGCCGGCGAATCGAGCAAGTCGTTCAGCGTTCCCATCCTCGATAACGGCGGCATCGCGGGCGCCAAGACCTTCACTATCATCCTCTCCAGCCCCACAGGCGGCGCCGGCATCGAAAGCCAGAGCCAAACGACCACGGTGAGCATCTCCGACGATGAATCGATGACCTACGGCTCGGGCTCGTTCAAATTCAGCAAGACCTCCTACGATGTGACGGAAGGCCAGGGCTACGCCGCCATCACCGTGCAGCGCACGGGCGGCTCGCAGGGCACGGCCACCATCGCTTACGAAGTCACCATCGGTACGGCTAACCCCGGCCAAGACTTCACCGCCACGAACGGCACGCTCACATTTGCTCCGGGCGAATCGTCGAAGATCTTCAAAGTCCCCGTCATCAAAGACAGCCAGTCCGACAGCGGCGAAGCGGCCAACCTGTACATCATGAATCCCTCGGGCGCGGCCCTCGGCTCGCCGAGCAACGCCACGCTCTGGATCTACGACTGAGAAACTAGAACAGCATGAAACCAAACGGGGCGCTTCGGCGCCTCGTTTTCGTATTACGCGGAGAGCAAAGACGCCGCGACTTGTTCGGCGGCCTTCTCCCACGAAGCCTGCACCGCTTTCACCGGACGCACCGGCGGCGTGCGCAGAGCAAGTGAGAAGGCTTCTACGGTCGGCTCCGGCAAAGCCGAACCCTGCGGCACGATTTCTGGGATGGCGCTAGTACGCGCCGCGATGATGGGGCAACCGCATTGCGAGGCCTCAAGCACGGGCAAGCAAAACCCTTCATAAAGCGAAGCCGTGACGAAGGCATCGGCCGCGCTGTAGAGAGCGGCCAACGCATCATCGACGACGCCGGTGATGCGCCTAGCACCCTTGGGCATGCGCAGCGAAGACGCTTCTTCCCCGGCGGTGACTAAAATCAAATCGCGTCCCGTGTCGCCCGCGGCGGCGTAGGCATCGAGCAGCACCTGAACATTCTTATGCTGCTTGGCATTGCCGACATACAAATAAAACGGCCGCTCAATTCCGAACATCGCGCAGGCCCGGGCCTGTTCTTCCTGCGATCGCGGATGAAACGCCTCGCCCGCGCCTTCGCGAATCACGGTCAGTTTATCGGCGACGCCCGCGCCGTACGTGCGTCCGAGTTCTTCCGCCACGAATCTGCTCACGGCGACGAGCGATCGCGCACGACGAACCGTCCGTTTCATAAGCAAGCGATACACGAAAGATTTCAAAGCTCCCGCATCATTCGGATATGCGTGCAAAATCAAATCGTGAATCGTGGCCACGAACGGCACCGGACAAAACCACGGCACGTTAAAGTGCATCGCAAAAAATATGTCCGCTCCGGTGGAACGCACGATAGACGGCAATAAAAGTTGTTCTCCCAAACTGTAATGCTTATGAGGAACCGTGACTTGTGTAAAGCGCTGAGGCAGATCGCGCAGCCAAGGTTCGGCGGCTCCGCGGGTGAGAAGCACGTACTCCACAGCATCGTCCCGCAATAGCAGGTGTCGGGCCATTTCGCGCGTATAGCGCCCCAAACCCGATTCGGTGGCCGCAAAACGACAATCTATGGCGACGCGCATACAGGTATCATAGCGGCATGCTGAGCGAAGAGGCACTGTCATCGGCGGGCATACAAAGGGCGGATGCCGAAGTCTTGCTTGCGGCGATCTTGAAAAAAGATCGGACGCAACTCTTCGCGCATCCCGAACAACTGCTGACGAACGAAGAGGAAAAACAGTGGAAAGATTTTTCCGCGCGCAGGAGGGGAGGGGAGCCGGTGGCGTACATCCTCGGAGAAAAAGAATTTTATGGAAGAAGATTTTTCGTCGACCCGCGCGTGCTGATTCCGCGTCCGGCGACGGAAGGATTGATTGATGCAGCTCTGCGATTTCTGGATGATCCGCAAAATGAAACGGCCATCATCGACGCGGGCATCGTCGCGGTAGCTCACGCGTTGCGTCCGCTCAAGCCCACATGCATCGTCGACATCGGCACCGGCAGCGGCTGCATCGCGATCACGCTGAAAGTGGAACGCCCCGATCTTCGTCTTTGTGCATCCGACAGCAGCGAAGACGCATTGGCGGTCGCACAGGAGAATGCGAAGCGCCTTGGTGCGGACATCGAATTTCGACAGGGGAGAGGACTGGAGCCTTTCGCAGATCTGCAGCAGCCGTTTCTCATCGTCTCAAATCCTCCGTACATTCCGGAGGGAATCACACTGCAAAAAGACGTGGCGGACTTTGAACCGCATCAAGCATTGTTCGCCGGGAAAGAGGGACGGGATGTGTTGATGGAAATCGCGCGGGAAGCGAAGGAAAATAGTTTTTGCGCAGGCTTCATCTTTGAATGCAGGGAAGAACAAGCGTCTGTCATTCGGGATTTCATTGACTGACGAGAGTCCTCTACGTACAACGGTCTCATGAAAGCACGCAACAACGCTTTGGACATCTCCATGTATGTTCGTCCGGCGAAAGGACAGGAAAAACCGAATTTGCAGGATGAATCCGCCAAACTGGTATGGACGATGTTTCAGAAAACAGCCGCATCGATAAACATGCAATTGAGAGGAAAATATTTGCCCTGGCCGGCATCCGCTCCGGTCGATGACACGAAAATTTCCACTGATAAGGGCGTGCTTCCCACCCTGGAAGATCCAGAGCACGATGCCGATGCCGCGGTGCTCCTCTTGGAAAATCTGAATAAAGTGGGACCGCAGTTGAGTGACTTATTGACGCGCAAACGTAAAAAATCCCCACTGCATGTGTTCATCACCAGCTTGGAGCCACTGCCGGAAAATCCAGACAGTTATCGCGCGTTAAGATCCTTGCCCCTTCGCTACTCAAAATCGGATGGACTATTACTGCAACCCGAACCCGAACCGTTCATGCGCAATTACGATCTCGAAGAAGCCGGACTCTTAAGCTTTCACGATTTGCAATCGTTATCGGGAGCAAAGACACGGCAAAGAATCTGCGAACTTTTGCAGTATATGCAATTCGTCAAAATCATCTGAAACGTAGAAGCGGTCACTCCTCATTCCCGCCCCAGTGCAGCTTCTTGCGCAGCGTCGAAAAGAACGTGTCCTGGGCGCGGCGGATAAATTTGACCATGTGCGGATGCAGCGTCACGCGCACGATGTCGTAGCGATGCAGCGGGTGATACACCTGACCGTCGAGGGTAAGAGAGACATCACTGTCGACGAAAGCATTTTCCTTTTTCACCACTTCGGCTTCCACCACTTGCGCCGCGGGAATCACGATCGGCTTTTGCGTGAAACTGTGCGGGTTGATAGGCGTTAAAATCATCGCGGACAAGCGCGGATGCACCACCGGACCGCCGGCTGCCAATGAGTAAGCTGTCGAGCCCGTGGGTGTGGAAATGATGAGTCCGTCGGCATGAAAAGTCGTCAGCGCTTCGCCTTCCACCGTCGTCTTTAAATCCAGCAAACGAGCAATGGAACCCTGCGCGATTACGGCTTCATTGAGACAAAAACCGCTGAATTCCTTTTGCCCTTCGCGCAGCACTTCCACCGAGAGCATGCTGCGTTCTTCCACGACACCGCCGCCATCCAAGAAGATCGGAATCAACTCTTCTACCTCATCGATATTCGTCTCCGCCAAAAACCCGACGGCGCCGCGGTTGACGCTCAAGATGGGAACGGAAAAATCTTCCAACTCGCGTACCGAACGTAAAATAGTGCCGTCACCACCGATGACGAGAAGTGCATCTATCCCGCTGGTACTTTTCAATTCCTTGAACTCTGCGGCGCATTCAATGTCTTTCATGCGTTTGCGATCCACATAGATGGAACATCCGGCCGTGCGCAATACGGCGATCACGCGCTCGACCACTTCATCCTTGCAATCGAAGGTGGATTTGACGGTGAGGCCAAGGTTGCGGAGTTTTTTCATGAGAGAGGGGAGTCATCGGTCACCTTCGCTTTAGAGAGCTCCTTTGTCAATATCGGCAAGTGTCTGCTGGAAACGATCAACGGTATTTTTCCACGAATACTTCAACGCCTGCTTCGGCCCCGCAATAGCCAAAGAGGTCCGCAATTGCCCGTCGGTCAGCAACTTCACCAATCCCTCCCGAATCGCCGCCACATCTTCTGGATCACACATCAATGCCGCATCACCCGCGACCTCCGCCAAGCTGCCGCGATCGGACGTGAGGACGGGAACGCCCTGCGCCATAGCATCCAACACCGTTAGACCGAATCCTTCGTAGAGCGACGGCAATGCGAACACCGTGCAGCGCGAAAGCAACCGCGCGCACTCTTCATCCGGCAAATAGTCATGCCACGTCACGCCGGATGTTTCTTTCGCCAACTTCACGATCTCGTCATCGTTCCACCCGCGCCCACCGACGAGCGTCAGCGTCGCCTGCTCGCGAAGCGGGGAGGGCAGTGACGCAAAGGCCTGGATGAGCCGCAGTTGATTCTTACGCGGACAAAGCGTGCCAATCGAGAGGATGTTTGCGGGAAGCGGATCGCGAACGATGGTTTGTTCCCACGATGTTCCCGCGTAAATCGGATGCACGCGAGACATGGGCAAACGCGGATAGCGGGCGAGCAAATCTTTGGATGTGGCATCGCTTATCGTGCAAACCGCAGCGGCGTTGTTCATGGCGCGGCCGAGCGTGAGCTTTTCGATGAACGTGGCCTTGCGATCGTGCGGCTCGTTGCGAAATGCGATCAAATCGTGCACCACGGGAATGACGGGCAAC
Source organism: uncultured Candidatus Peribacteria bacterium (assembly GCA_964439155.1). Taxonomy (GTDB): domain Bacteria; phylum Patescibacteriota; class Gracilibacteria; order Peribacterales; family Peribacteraceae; genus CAYTNJ01. Next base: position 6,007 of record CAYTNJ010000007.1, read on the forward strand.
ATCTTTCCCACGAACGCCGGCACGATGTAACTGACCGGGCTCACGTATGCATCCAACTTATCGGCGTTGCGCTTGAGCCTCTTCGCCGTTTCCAAATGCCAGCGCAGACCTTGAAAAGAAAGATGCACCGCTTGTATGTCTCCTCCCGAACCATCAACGATGCGTTGCCATGCTTCCGGCAATGCCGCATCCGTGTACAACGTCAGCGCCTTGCCGCGCGTGAGCAGCTCGTCGATGAAACGATACGTCCATTGGCCTTTGCCCGTGCGCTTGGGGGAGCAAGCGGCGCGGACGTCGATACCTATGCGCATGCCGGAATAGTAGCGCGGCAAGACAAAAATTGCAGCGGGCGGCTGCACGAATGCGCCGACAGTGCTACGCTTTCACCCTGCATGGTTCGTAAACTTCTGCGCGCCCTCCTGTCACTCGACCTGGAGGAACGCATCCTCAACATCGGCAGCTTAATCGCGCTCACGGGTGTTTTTCTGCCGTGGCTCTCGGGCGAATGGTTGGGGGATGACACTATCACCTATAGGGGATTTCATTTCTATACCGCGTTCATCGGCTACGCCATCGCCGTGCTGCATATCGTCTTGCTGCTCATCACGCTGATTCCCTTGCTTGGCGGGCCCGTGGTCATCGGCAGGCGACTGCGCGATCCTCTGCGCTTGCTCCTTGGCGGACAAGCGGTGATTCTCTCGCTCGCGGCGCTCACGGTACTTACCAAAGTGACCTTCGAATTCACGCGCGTGCAGGTGCGCTACGGCATTTACGTCACTCTCACGGGCAGCGTGATCGCAGCGCTCTATTCGCTCCTCAAAGTGCAGCAGCAGCGAAAATTGGAACCGCAGGAGGAACACTTCCGCCATCCCGAAGACGCGTCCCTGGAACAGCAACGCATGGAAAACTTTAAGGAAGAGGAAAGTCTCCCGCCCACACCCCCACCTCCGCCATTGGAGCCGGAAGACCATAATTTGCGCTAAAACCCGCTTTGGGCAGGATCGAAGGACTGCTATGCTTTCCCCGTGCCGCAAGCAGAAGATTTTACACCGGTCAAAGCCGAGTCCTACAAGGATGAAGATTTAGTCTACGTCGACCCGCAACTCCGTCTTGTGGTGGGATTCGTGGAATGGAGCAACAGCGGCAAGCCCAAAGCGCTCCTCATGAAAGACAAAGGAGAAGTGGATGATGACGAAGACGAATCCGCTCCCATTTCCAAGCCGGGAGCCGTAAACAAAGTCGAACCCAAAGCCGAGGAAAAAGCACCCGCCGCCGCTCCCGTAGCCGGCAAGCCCGTCCCGAAAGGTTTCGACAAAGGCCGCATCCGCCGCAAGCGCGTGCGCTACTACCCCTGGGGCACGTACCGCTCCATGAAACGCATCTACAAAATCGAGGGCAAAGTACGCAACGACAAGGACGAAAACCGCAAGACGCTCGACGAAGTCTTGGAGAAGGCGCTCAAGGAACCGTTTTGGGACTAAAAAAACTCCGCTCAGCCCGCGAGCCCGATGATGATACCGAGGAGCGCGAAGAACGATCCCACGATCCAAAGCCGCATCGTCACTTTGCTCTCGCCCCAGCCGAGGGCTTCGAAATGGTGATGAATGGGCGCCGCCAAGAAGATCTTCTTACCGCCCCGCAGCCTTTTGCTCGTAAGCTGGATGAGCACCGAGAGCATTTCGATGACGAACACGATGCCGATGAACGGTAGAATGAGGACGTCGTCGATCATGAAAGCAATCACCGCCAACGTGCCGCCCAGCGCGAGCGAGCCCGTATCGCCCATGAAGAACAGGGCCGGAGGAACGTTGTGCCACAGGAACGCAGCGATAGCGCCCACGCACACGGCACAGAAGGCGGCCAGCAGCGTTAAGCCCTGCAAATACGCCAGCACGCCGAAGGCGCCGAAAGCAATCACCAGCAATCCGCCTGCAAGGCCGTCCAAGCCGTCGGTGAAGTTCACGGCGTTGGCGGTGCCCACCACGACGAAGACGAAGAGGGGGATGTACCACAGCCCCACGGTGACCGCACCGTAAAAGGGTACGTCGATGGAGTTGATGTCGAGACGTAGATAAAACCACAGCGCGCCGACGATGCTGATGAGGAGCAGCGACACGATCTTCGGAACGGCTCCAAGCCCTTTGCGTTTGCCTTGGCTTAAGAGAAAGCGCAGCAAATACGCTTCGATCGCGGTGCCGCCGAAGAGCATTAGCAGGAGAATAAGCACGGGAGCGGCGATAAACGCAGAAGCGCCGACGGTGCCGAAGCGTACGATCATCGAAGGCAAGAGCGACGTGATATCCGACGCGTCCGTGAGCACGTAAGCGAGCGCTACCATCGAAAAACCGAGAAGACCGACGATGCCGTACTTGGCCTTTATGGCGAATCTCTTGGCACGGGCCTCATCGGTACCCATGATGTTAATGTAATCATCGAGGCCGCCGAGAATGCCCAGAGTGATCATCACGAAAAGCGGCAGATACACCTGTCCGCGCTGCAGCAGAGAGTGATCGACCAATCCCAACAGAGATAACCCGCGGGAGAGAAACACCGTGAAGAAGATACCCCCCCACATCAGCACGCCGCCCATGGTGGGGGTGCCGAATTTCTTTTGATGATACGTGCGAAATATCGTGGGATCGCGCCCGTCGAGCGTTTCCACGCGCAATTGCTTGCCGATGTTATTGCGGTGGAGGAACGAGACGAACCAGGGCGTAAGCGCCAACACGATGCCGAAAGCCAAAAGCGCGTATAGCAAAATAGCCATCAAACCCATGTCGGGACGAGGAGGGAGTATGTCGGGAGTCATGCCGGCCATCCTACCGCCGGGTCGCGCAAAAAGGAATCGCTCACTCGTCGCTGTCGCTCACGGTCGCATGGGCTTTATCGATATCGTAAAAGCGCATCTGTTCCTTTTTGAACATCAATTCCACTCTGCCCGTGGGGCCGTTACGGTGCTTGCGAATGAAGATATCCGTGATGTTCTGGCGGTCGGTATCTTCGTTGTAGTAGTCGTCGCGATACATCATCATCACAATGTCGGCATCCTGCTCGATGGATCCTGATTCACGCAAGTCGGAGAGCTGGGGGATTTTATCGGGGCGGCTTTCGACCGCGCGTGAGAGCTGTGAGAGAGCCAGCACGGGAATGCGCAATTCACGGGCGATTTGCTTGATGGAACGCGAGATCTCGGAGATTTCCTGCACGCGGTTGCCCGCGAAACTGGAATTGCCGGTACTCATGAGCTGCAAGTAATCGACGATAAGCAGATCCAAACCGTGCTCCATTTGCAGGCGGCGCGCCTTGGTGCGGAATTCCGGCATGGACGAAGCCGATGAATCATCGATGAAGATATTGGCCTTGCCCATTTGATCCATGATCGGCCCCATGTTCTGAAAATCGCTGTCGTCCAGTTTGCCGCGCTGCAACTTCCAGGAATCGACGCCGAGCATGGAGGCGAACAAACGATCGACCAGCTGCTCTTTGCTCATTTCCAGCGAGAAAATGCCCACCGTCTTGCCGTAACGCACGGCCGCGTTCATCGCCATGTTCATGGCAAGGCTGGTTTTACCCATGCTGGGGCGGGCGGCCAAGATAACCACGTCGCTCGGCTGCAGGCCGGAAATCTTGGCGTCGATGGCGGCGAAGCCGGTGGGCACGCCTTTGATCAAATTGCTGTCCGGCGATTCGTGCATCTCGGCAAATTTTTCATAGCGCTCGTCTAACACATCGCGAATGTGCACGAATTTATCTTTGAGGAAGGTGTTGGTAATTTGAAATACCGTGCGCTCCACGGCATCGAGCAATTCGGGGATGGGCCGTTCCAGGTCGTAGCCAAGACCCGTGATCGTACGCCCAGCCTCGATGATATTGCGGTGCAAGGCTTTCGCTTTGACGATCTGCCCGTACTGATACACGTGGGACGACGTCGGTACCGAAGAGGCCATTTCTGCCAAAAAGGCGCTGCCGCCCACGCTTTGAATCTTCTGGTTGTCCGCGAGCTTGTTCGTGACGGTGATGAAGTCGATCGGATCGTGTGCGAGATACAGATCGAAGATCGCCTGGAAGATGATGCGATGCGTGGGGTCGTAAAAATCTTCGGGCTTGAGGAAGTCCGCGACCTTGATAATGGCATCCGTATCAAGAAGAAGCGCTCCAATGACGGTGCGTTCGGCTTCGCGCGAATGCGGCGGCGCGTCGATGATGTTTCCGGGCAACGTCATATCAAAGTGCGCTGGAAGCGGACGATGATTGTACTGCCACTCTCCGCGCGCGCAACGCGCTCGTATACAAATTGCGCACGAAAGCAAAAAGCCCGCGGTGTTCCGTCGCGGGCTTTCGTCATGGTGTGTCCCCCGTGGGTCGGTTAAATCGAAGCTTGGGCCTTCTCGCGAACGAGTGCGTCGAGTTCGGCGGTGAGTTCTTTGTGATCCATCAGGAACAAGCGGGCCTGTTCACGACCCTGACCGAGCGTTTCTTCGCCGTAGCGGAAGTAGGCACCCGACTTTTCGATGACGCCGTACTGCACGCCCAAATCGATGATGTCGCTCTCTTTGCTGATACCCTTGGCGTAGAGGATATCGAATTCGGCCTGGCGGAAGGGGGGAGCGACTTTGTTCTTCACTACTTTCGCGCGAGTGCGGTTGCCTACCACTCTGCTGTCGGCGCCTTCGCCGGCACCCTTCTCCAAGATTTTATCGATGCGGCGGATGTCGATGCGGACGGAGGCATAGAACTTGAGTGCCGTTCCTCCGGCGGTGGTTTCGGGGTTGCCGAACATGACGCCGATCTTCATGCGGATTTGGTTAATGAAGATGACGCTGCAGCTGGATTTGCTGATGATGGCGGTGAGTTTGCGCAGCGCCTGGCTCATCAAGCGGGCCTGCAGACCCATGTGACTGTCGCCCATGCCGCCTTCGATCTCGGCACGGGGTGTGAGGGCCGCCACGGAGTCGATGACGATGATGTCGACCGCATTGGAGCG
>CAYTNJ010000007.1:11000-28635 GCA_964439155.1 uncultured Candidatus Peribacteria bacterium
CGTCATCGGGCTGGGAAACGAGGAGAGCGTCGATATCGACGCCGATCTTTTTGGCATAGGAGAGATCGAGCGCGTGCTCCGCGTCGATGAAGGCGGCGCGGCCACCGCTTTTCTGGATTTCGGCGATGGCATGGAGGGCGAGGGTGGTCTTACCCGAAGATTCCGGACCGTAGATCTCGACGATTCTTCCTTTGGGGAAGCCGCCGCCAAGGGCGATATCGAGCGAAAGGGAACCCGTGGAGAATTTTTCGATATTGGTCATTTGGCCGCCCGAAAGCTCCATGATGGCGCCGTCGCCGTACTCTTTGCGGATCTGCAGGAGGGCCGCTTTCATGGATTCGATTTTCGGATCGACTTTTTTGGCGGATTTGTCGGTTTTCACGTCGGACTTGGCGTCGGCCATGAGAGTGGTGGAGGAAGAATGCTTGGTCATAGTACTGAAAGGAGAAAAAAGAAGAAAAAAAGAGAACGTTCGAATGCGGGAAACGGAAACGGGAAAGAACTAGGTAAACGAACGTACACCCAATATCGCAGAAGGGTTTTCGACGGTCAACGAATTGCCATTGCCATGCGTTTGAAGGAGTGGTGGTGTATTATCGTACACCCTCTCTTCCCACTTAAAACGCCTTGCAGTGCCCGATGTTATTTTCGACGTCGTCGATGGCGCAGTATGATCCTTGCGGACACAAAAATCCCGCGGCACCTCCGCACGGCGAACTGGGAATCGACGCTTGCGACCCCGCATGCGAGCGCACGCTGGAAGAGGCTTGCTTGCCTTGGAATTGCACCGACTTGAGTACGGCGTCGAAATGCTGCGTGGAATAGGGCGCGGTGACCGGGTCTTTGGGAGGCGTAAACAGGAAGACGATGATCTTGCCCTCCACTTGCACATACACGGTCTGCTTACCCGTTTCATTCTCCAAGATCCTGCGTCCGCTGAAGTTGCCGAACAAATACGGCGCGCCATTGGGCATGGTCTGCAACGCCGACTTACGCACGGTGAGAACCGTCTCATCCCCGAGCAAAAAAGCGATGCCTCCGCTCGAGGTGCGGCCAAGCCACGTTTCGGGAGCCGACAGGGTGAGCGAAAGAGTGGGCACCTTCCAGGAACGCATCTGCTGTTTTTCGGACAGAAGATCGCTCACCACCAGCACCGGCAACGACTTGTCATCGGTATTCGGCTCCAGCACTCCCGTAAGCGTCACCTCGGTATTTTCATAAGGACGCAAATTCACAGTCGTGCTCTCCACGTAATACACGCGCACCCCGCTTTGCTCCAACACATGGGTACCGCGACGCACGCGCGCCAACTCGGCGGTTTTGAGAGTGCCTTTCAATGTTTGAGGACCTTGAGGAAGCACCGGATCTGGCCCGCAAGAGGAAAGGACCACGGTCATCAACAAGGCAACCATTCCGACGCGCAGGGTTTTGGACATGCGGGCATTGTGGCACAGGGTTTGGCGGGCACAAGAGGGGAGGGGTGGAAAACAAACACATATTCCATCATCCACCCATGTACCTCAGCGCGGGTTTCATACCCGCGACGCATTAGGCGATGCCATGATATAAAGAAATCCCACGATCATCATGGGTACAGTCAAAATCCTGAACGCGATACCCCGTGACCGCGGGTACGAAACCCGCGCTATGGGTAATAGAAAAATGAAAAACCATAAACAAAAACTCCGCCATCCGGCGGAGTCTTGAATCCTATAGTGAATGGCGATTACTTCTTGGCGTTGTCGAAGGCGTAGACGGCGCGACCGACGCGGACGAAGTACGGCATCTTTTGCAGGTTAAGGGAGATGGTGCCCACCTTCACCGTGCGCTGCTTGGCGACTTCGGCGATGATCTCTTTCTTGCTCAAAGGTCCTTTGCTCTTGAGGATGTTTTCAATGACATCGGCGACCGTACCCGGCTCGTAGCCCCACTCGCGCAGAGCATAGAGGCCGCGACCCACCAGCACGAACTGGGGATAGCGAATGAGGTCGTTGTGCACGGCTTGGACGGTGACGTTCTTGTGGTCGAAGCGGGCGTCGCGGATGCGGTTGGCAATGTCCATGAAGTGGAGCGGCACACCCGACTTGCGCAGGATGATTTCCACTTTGTCGCGGATGGAGCGGGGGCGGACGAATCTCCATTCGGTAAGACCCCAACCCTCCTCGATGCGGCGCAGGCGCTCGTCGATGGAGAGGGCGGAGGAGATGAGTTCTTTGCTGGGGATGCGATCTTTGAACAAATTCAGAGCCTGCACGGAACCGATGATCTCATCTTCGGGCATACAGCTCTTCCTCTTTTTGAGAATCTTCACCATGTTCTCGACGATCAGGGAAATGTCTTCCATGGCGAGCGTCTCGAGCCGCCAGAAAGGAACGAATGAGCCGCTGAAGCCGGAGGTGCTCATCTCAGTGTCGATCGAAAACGACAAGCGGAGGACCGCGCCGTCCAAATCGGTGCTGCTCGGGGTGCGCTTGAGAACTTGGCTAATGAGCTCATCCTCGCGCATGACGCCGCCATGAATACGCAGGATGGACTTGGCGATGTCGTTGATGTCGTTGAGTTTGGTGGTGCGAACGGTGCGGCGGAGCTTACTGAGAGCGATGCCTTCGATTTGGCGAATGCGCTCGCGCGTCACCTTAAAATGCTTGCCGATCTTCTCCAGCGTCTGCTTGGGGTGGCCTTGCAATGCGAACCTTCTCTTGATGACCGTTGCCTCTTTATCCGTTAACACAAGGAACAAATCGTCGAGCAGAGACTGAAGATTGACGGAAATTTTGCCGTTGGCAGCAGCGGTCTGCGTCATGACGGTCGAGGAGGCATCGGGCATAACGAATCGAGGTGAATAAATGAACATCCCTCGTTGTACCAGAACATTGACAGGTGCAAAAGATCTTTCAGTGGTTCAGCTAGACGCGCCAAACCGCATGTTGTTCAGTGGTACACTCAGGCGAAGGAAGGACCGGAAGTGACATTTTCAGAATTTGTCAAATGCCATTTTTCATCCGTTTTTGATACGTCTGGAGCAAAGCGCATGCCGCGGCATCGTCGCCGTCGGTCAATGTGGTGCGCGGCGTGGAATAGCGCTCGTCTAAGTACTCAACCCTGTGGTTCAGCGCTTGCAGCCGCTCTCCGCACGCACGCACAAACGCCACTTGTTCACCTTCGTCGCCGGAGAGGAGCAGAGGCAAACCCAGCACCAAACGATCGGTGCCGCGAGCGACGGCAAGTGCGTGCACGGCATCGATCAACGACTCGAAAGAGTCATGGCGAAGCGCGTCGAGCACGATGGGAACGTCGTTCTCGGTATCCAAAAGCGCCACTCCCGTGCGGCGGCGACCTATATCGAACGCGAGAATGCGCATTACTTGGCGGCGACCATCCTGGCGAGGAGCGACTTCTTGTTGGAAGCGTTCTTCGGGTGGATGAGGTTTTTCTTGGCGGCGGTGTCGATGACCTTGTAAGCCTCGGGCAGCAACTTGGCGGCCTCGTCTTTCTTGCCGGCCTTCACGGCGTCGGAGAACTTACGCATGACGGTTTTCATGCGCGTGCGGTACGGGCGGAGCCTGTCCTGACGGACGGCGTTCTGCTTGGCGCGTTTGATGGCGGACTTGGTCAACGGCATGAGAGTGGACAGAAGGTAGGGGAGCGAATGCTGAGCGTCAAGAGAAGAATTCACTCGCGTTCTCTCCTTCCTTGTATACAATGCGCCCATGTGCGGCATCTTTGGATACTCCGGCTCCCGCAAAGACGCGGCTGAAATGGCGGTTGACGGCCTTAAAAGCCTCGAATATCGGGGATATGATTCCTGGGGCGTAGCCTGGAAAGAGGCCGACGGCCGCCTGAACATGCGCAAAGCCATCGGCAAAATAAGCGGCATCGACTCCAAAAGCCTGGGCGAATGCTCTTTGGCGATCGGGCACACCCGCTGGGCGACCCACGGAGGCGTGACCGAGGCCAACGCGCACCCCCACTTGAACGAAGATCGCACCATAGCCGTGGTGCATAACGGCATCATCGAGAACTACCAAGAGCTGCGCGACGACTTAAAGAAGAAGGGGCACGTGTTCCTGTCGGAGACGGATACCGAAGTGGCGCCCCACCTTATAGAGGAATACTTAAAGGAGACCGGCGACTTCGCCCACGCAGTGCGCCTGGCCTGCAAACAATTCAAAGGACGCTACGCCATCCTCGCCGTGCACACCGAATCGGACACTGTGGTGGCCGCACGCACGGGCTCGCCGCTGATCGTGGGCAAGGCAGTCGACGGCTACTTCATCGCATCGGATACGCCGGCCTTTTTGCGTCACACCAAAACCGTGCAGTACTTGGACGACGGCGAAATGGTGGTGACCGACGGCAAGAGCATCATCTTCTCCGACATCGAAACGGGCGAGCAGCGCGAGAAACGCGAAATCACCATCACCACCACGACCGACGAAGCGGAGAAGGGGAGCTTCGCGCACTACATGCTCAAAGAAATCATGGATCAAAAGGAGAGCGTGGCTCGCGCGGCAAACCAGGACGAAACCGAAATCATGACCGTGGCCAAGGCCATCCATGAAGCGAAGGGCACGTTCTTGGTGGGCTGCGGCACGGCCGGCAAAGCCTGCATGGCGGCGGAATACTTTTTCTCCGTCATCGCCCAGCACCACGTGAACTTCGCCCCGGCCAGCGAGTTTAAGTTGTACCACCACTTCCTCAAGCCCGAGAGCTTGCTGATCGTGGTAAGCCAAAGCGGCGAAACGGCGGACGTGCTGGAAGCGATGCAAGTGGCAAAGAGCAAAGGCGCCAAGGTGCTCGCCATCGTGAACGTGGTGGGCTCGAGCATCGACCGCGCGGCCGACTACACGCTGCACATCAACGCCGGCCCCGAGCGCGCCGTGGCCTCCACCAAAGCTCTCACGGGACAACTGGCGGTGCTTCTTCTTACGGCCTACGCCCTCGCCGGCAAATTGCATGAAGGAAAAACATTGCTGCTCGAGGCATCCGCGATGATCAACGACATGTTGAACCCGCGCTACGTTGAGCGCCTCAAGGCCTTGGCCGACCGCATCAAGGCGAAAGAAGACTTATACATCATCGGCAAAAGCTGGAACTATCCCATGGCTTTGGAGAGCGCGATCAAAATTCAGGAAGTAAGTTACATCCACGCCGAGGGCTTCGCGGGCGGCGAACTGAAGCACGGCCCCATCGCCCTCATTGAAGAGGGAACGCCCTGCATCGTGCTCGGCGGCAACGACGAAGTGCAGCCCGACATTTTGAGCAACGCCATCCAGTTGAAAGCGCGCGGAGGATTTGTGATCGGCCTCACCCCGGAGAACAACGAAATCTTCCACGAGTGGATCCGCGTCCCCGACGCCGGCCCCGCCCAAGCGATCGTGAACATCATCCCCATTCAGGTCCTCGCGTATTTCCTGGCGGTGCAGAGAGGGAAGGATCCGGATATGCCGAGGAATTTGGCGAAGTCAGTCACTGTTAAATAAGAAAAGGCGTGTCATCCTGAGCCTGCCGAAGGACGGATATGCCGAGGAATTTGGCGAAATCGGTAACCGTCAAATGAAAGCAGAAACGGAGTAGATGAAATAAATCAAAAAACACAAACAAACATCGCCCATCCATGCACCTCAGCGTGGCCATCCCTGGCCGCGACCCATGAAGTGATGTCATGGCCCAAGATGGACGCGTGCATCGTTAGAATAGACATCGAAGAACAATGAACGCCCGATGCCCTCACCCCAAGCCCTCTCCCCGAGGGAGAGGGAGTACGCTTCGCCTGTAGTGCACGACCTACTGACCCGGCGGAATCCCGTAGTACTCAAGCAAATACGCCGTGATCTGCTTGAAGAGGGGGCCTGCTGTGGAGGCGCCTTGGTCACCGCGCTTGGGACGGTCGAGCTTTACCAGCACCACGAAGCGCGGAGCTTCTGCCGGGGCGTAGCCCAAGTAGGAGGCGACCGTGGAACCCGTTCCCACTTCGTAGCCGCCGCCTGGGCGGGCGATTTGGCTGGTTCCCGTTTTGCCGGCGATGGCGTAACCGGGGATTTTGCCGAGTTTGGCGTAGCCCTTGTCGACGGAGCTGACGAGCATGGCCGTGATGGTTTGCGAAGTGGAGGGCTTGATCACCTGGTCGATCACTTTCGGCTGGAAATGTTCCACCGTGCCGTCGGCGTGAATGATTTGGTCCACGATGTACGGGTTCATCAGCTTGCCGCCGTTGGAGAGCGCGGCGAAGGCGTTGGTCATTTGGAGAGGAGTCACCGAGAATCCCTGGCCGAAGGAGGCCGTGGCAAGCAGGGCGTCGCTCCAGCGGTTCCAATCTGGCAGCTCGCCGCCGAGTTCGTCTTCGAGGGCGATGCCCGTGACATGGCCGAAGCCGAAGCGCTCGAGCATGCGCTGGAATAATTTCTTGCCGAGCTTGTCGGAGATGCCCGTCATGCAGGTGTTGATGGAGAATTCAAGACAATTGGTCATGGTCACCGTGCCGAACACGCGGTCGAAGACGTTGTGGATTTTGTATTCGTTCTTGATGACTTCGCCCGTGTCCATGTACGTATCGGACGCCAGGATTTCGCCCTGGTCGAGAGCGATGGCCACGGTGATCGGCTTGGCGACGGAGCCCGGCTCGTAGATTTCCTGCACCGCGCGATTCAGGTACGCGCCGACTCCCAGGTTATTTTTATATTTGAGCCACACGCCGGGAATGTCGGTCGGGAACACCTCGCGGCGGGCGAATTCTCCCACGTAGAGGAAGTAGCGAGCGATGTCCTTGAGCTCGTACATTTTCTCCACCTGGTCGAGTTCCTGGCGGATTTCTTCGGGCAATTGGGCGCGCCCCTCGGACGTAAAGATCTGGTCGATGTAGGCTTTGACCACGCGGGCGTTGGTCACGGGGTGGTAGATTTCGACGACGATTTCCTTGCGCTTTTCCTCGGGCAAGATCACCGGTTCGCGCGCGTAGACGGAGGCATACGTGTTGCGCTCGAAGAGGGGAGCGTTGACCATGGCCAGGATGCGCCCGGTGTTCGGGTCTATGACGATCGCCTGGGCGCTGTCGGCCGCGAATTGCTCGATGCCCGCCTGCATGATGCGCTCGACTTCTTTTTGAATGAACGGGTCGATGGTCATTACCACCGTGTCGCCGTCTTTGGGGTCGACGATGGTTTGGTCGGCGGTGAGGATTTGGCCGCCCTGCGGATCGCTCACGGTGGAAATGGAACCTTCCTGACCGCGCAACTGCGGATCGAACGTGCGCTCGATGCCGTACTGGGCTTCTTGGTTGGTATTGAGAAACCCGATCACGTGCGAGGCGATGGTGTCATCGGGGTAATACCGCCAATGCTCGTCGATGAGCGCGATGGAACGCAGCGCGTCTTGCACTTTTTCCGCATCCTCACGCGTGGCGGATTGCTGCCGTTTTTCGTTCGCTTCTTTCAGCGAAGCCACTTTCATTTCTTTGATCTGCAAACTGAGCGCGGGAGTGAGGCGGCGCAGGATGGGAACGTACCTGAGCGGGCGGGAGCGAAGCGCTTGCTGCACCAACACGGGATCGATTTCGAGTAGGGGAGCGATCTTGCGCGCGATCGCCGGAATTTGGCCTTGGTTTACCTGCTCGGGATTGGCGTAAATGAGATTTTGCGGATCGTTGACGAAGATGCCGGCGATGGAAAGTTCGTCGATCTGTTTTTTCTCATCCTTGGTGGCGCTGTATTTGAGCGGCACGAACGTCATGCGTTTTTCGGAGATGCGCGCCTCGATATCTTGGGCAAACCTGCGCCGTGACTCGGTTAAGTCAGGCACGCGCACGTCGGTGGGCAAGGTGGTGAGATCGGTCGGCAGCGGTTCGAGCACGGAGCCGGATGCGACGCGTTTAACCAGCAAGAGAGGATCGAACACCGCGGCGTACGGCGAATTCTTCATCGAGAGCAGTTCGCGCGGGCAACTCTCTTTTCCTTGGGAACAAGCGAGATGCGTTTCTTCGGTGAGGAGCGTGGTCGCCAGCAGGTCGGCGATATGCGCGGGATCGTCGACCACTTTGGGGTCGATGTACAACAGATCCAGCGTGGTGTTGGTCGCAAGAATGGTGGTCTCGTTCGTGCGGCTGTTACGGGCCAAGATTTCGCCGCGCTGAGCCGGCAATACGACCCCCTCGAAATGCTGTGAGTGCGCAGCGGCTGAATAGGCCGTTCTCTCAATAATTTGCAGCTTCATCAGCCTTGCAACGATGATAAGCATCATCAGGAGCAATAACGCGTGCACAATGACCATTCTCTGCAAAAGAGAGCGCTTTTTCTGCGTTTCCGACAATTGATGCATCGCGCGCAATCCCATGAGTGGAGCGGAGGATAGCAAAAACACCCAGTTTGTGATACAATTATGGGATGCTTCTCGACGTGTCCACACTCGGCGGAGAAGAGCTGCTGACCACCCTGCAGCGGTATTGCGTCGATAAAGGTGCCTCCGACATTCACTTGTCGCCGGAGAAGGATCATGTGCGTTTGGAAATCCGCCTAAACGGGCTGCTCGAAGCGCTTTCGCCGGTCACGAAGAAGAGTTATGAAGAGCTTTTGCGGAGAGTGAAGTTTCTCGCGAAACTCAAACTGAATATCGTCAACCTGCCGCAGGACGGCCAGTATACGTTCGAAGCCCCCGGCCGCATCGTGAATATCCGCATCGCAACTCTCCCGACGCGTTTCGGCGAAACGGTGACGCTTAGGTTGCTCGATCCGCAGCGCGGCATTCAATCATTGGAACAATTGGGCTTTCCGGAGGACATGCGCGAACAGCTGAAGCAATTGGCCAAGCAGCCCTACGGCCTCGTGCTCGTCACGGGCCCGACAGGATCGGGCAAAACGACCACGCTCTACGCACTGCTTTCTACCCTCATCGGTACGGCCCGCAACATCGTGACGCTCGAAGACCCGATCGAATACGAAATTCCCGGCATCGTGCAAAGCGAGATCGATCCCACACAGGGCTTTACCTTCGCCGCGGGCATGCGCTCGGTGCTGCGCCACGACCCAAACATCGTGCTCGTCGGCGAAATCCGCGACTTGGAAACGGCCCAAACCGCCATCGATGCTTCCCTCACGGGTCACTTGGTGCTGTCGACGTTGCACACCAACTCGGCCATCGAAGCCATTCCGCGCTTGCTCTCCATGGGCGTAAGCCCGTACACGTTCGCCCCGGCTTTGCGAGCGGTACTTGCACAACGCCTGGTGCGCACGGTTTCCCCCGAAGCGAAGGCCTCGGGGAATTTTGACCCGGCATCGCCCGAAAGTTACTCCGGCCGCATCGTGCTGCCCGAACTGCTCACGGTCACGCCGGCATTGCGCGACATGATCCTCACCCAGGAACAAGAAACCGCATTGGAAGCACAAGCCAAAAAAGACGGCTACGTGCGCATGCGCGAGGTGGGGGAGAAGCTCATCGCCCAAGGCATCACCACACAGGAAGAAGTCCTCCGCGTGACGGCGTAACGCACCAATTCTCCAATCCATTCTATGGCGGATAACGTCGAAACACTCAAACCCGTCACGCGTGAAGACGTACTCAAATCCTTGAGCAGCGCGGCCGAGTTTCGGGCGTACCTGGAACAGGGCAAAGATTCGAAGACCCCGCTCTCGCATGACGAGAAGTTAGGGCGCATCGGACAAGCCCTCCAGTTGCTGCGCGCGGAGAAAGAACTGAAAGAACCGGAACGCAAAATCGCGATCGAGACTGCCAGGACGATGCTCAATGAATTGAACGACAAGGTGGTGGAAGACGCGCGCAAAGGCGCCGACGAAAAACTCGAGACGTTGAACAAGAAAATCATCGCCATGAACGACGACGTGACTGCGTTCGAAAAAGGCAAAAAGGAAGGAGTGAAGAAAGAAAAATACGTACTCGACAAGACGGTCAAATTGGAAACGATCACGGAATTGCTGAAAGACCCCGATGGAGAAAAATTGAAAGCGTACCTCCTGAGGGGCGACAACCCGAGCAAGAAGCTTTCCTTTGACGCGCAGCGCTTGAGGATCGGCCAGGCATTGATCTTCCTGCGTGAAGGCAAAGATATCGACAAGCTACCGAAGGAAGATCGCCAGCGTGGCGTGGAGATCGCGAAGAGTGCGCTTGAGGAAGTGAAGGCAGCCCTGACGAAGGAAATAGAAGAAGCCAAAACGCCCGACGACAAGCTGCGGCTGCAAGGAGTGCTGGGTCGCGTCGAGTCGTTTCAGAAAGGCGCGCTGACGGTGGAAGGCGAACTGCGACCTAAGCCGAAGGAGCGCGAAGTACAGGCGCCCAAGGAGCAGGAAAAAGACGCCTTGGATAAAGCCGCGGACACCTCGAAGAAAGTGCTTATCGGCGCGGGCGCCGCGTTCGTCGGCGTGCCACTCGTGATGCGGCTGACGCCGGGCTTGAGCTGGATCAAAAAAAAGTGGGACGGGTTCTGGGGCTCGGTGCGATCCAAGCTCAACACCATCGGCACTGCCAGCGGCATCGGGCCGCTCGGCAGTTACTTCAAAGGCGCCAAGAATACGATCAAGGCAGGCATCGTCGCCATTCCCGGCGTGATCCTGCTCATAAAATTCTTCCGCGATTTGCTAGATAAAGGAGCTAACGAGGCCGCGAAAACCGGACAGTTCGATAACTACTTGGAGCAACGGGTGAACGTCGCGAGCGCGGTTCTGTTCCCGGTCTCGGCAGTCACCGCGGACGGCGTAGGCGAACTGGGAGGCGGCAAAGGAACCACGGATGCCGGCGGCGGCGCCATCCCGGCTAAAGACATCCCGAAGGAGGAAAAAGTAGTGGAGGCGCCCAAGCCCGTCCTGGTCAAACCGGTACAACTCGACAGTGTGACCGCACTCTACAAAACGGAGACGCTGAAGCAGGCAGTCCCGCTCGCCAGCGGCATCACGGGCATCGAGAAGACCGAAGCCACCGAACTCGTGGATATGCTCAAGAACTCGGCAAACACCGGCGCCCTGGTGCAAAACGGCAATGATGTGGTCACCGTCGGACAAGAGCAGGCACAGCAAGCGCAGCGCAATCTCTTTGAAGGAGGCAAAGATCAAGCGGTGCCGTTTAAGACCATCCAATCTCTCGCCACCGGTCGCGCGCTCGCACTCAGGATCCGCGTCCAACAGGGAAGCGCCGAAGACAAACAATTGGCACTCGGCTTGGACAACCACGTGAAGCTGCTGCGCATTCTGGAGCAGCAAGTGCAAGTCGGCGAAGCCTGCGCCAAGGCCTACACGGATGAGAAAGCCGACGTCAAAAGCAAAATCGCCCAAGCATTCGTCGACGTGCAGAAGATCAACGGCAAAAACACGAAGCTCTACGAGATTCATCACAAGCATTTGCTGGAACTTCAGGACAGGGAAAAAATGATCGAAGAGCAGGAGAAGATCGTGCTCAAGGCTCTCAAGGAAAGCAGCGACGCATTGGCGCAGATCAGCTTGATCGAACAAGAACGATTCTTAAACGCGGTCTTGCAAGAGCATGACGCCGCAGCCGGGTTGCAATGTCTCTTGAATGGAGCGGGCGATAAGGCGCAGACCGTCACGCTCGATGAAGCGTTGGCGCTGAAGCCTGCAATCGTCATGAGCAATGAAAGCAAGCCGCTCATCGAAGCATTGAAAGCCCGGAACGGAAGCAAAAAAGTGGCAGACCTGCGCAAGGACTACCGCGACATCGATCAGCAGGCGACGGACATCAAGGCGAACAAGGCAGATGTCCAACAACTGCGCGAGCGCCTGCTCGCCACCCGCGGCATGATCATCGGTGCAGCCAACCGCACAAGGCAAGATGGGTTAAAGGATAAGCAGGAGAACAAACTGGATGAAAGGGACAGCGCTTTGGTGGAAAACGCCGGTTCCATCGCCGCTCTTGAGAGCATGGATCAATGGAATCGAGAAGAGACGACGCAGGCGTTGGATGACTACGTGAACGCCTTGATCGGCCGCGCGCGAAGGCAGACGGCCGTGTCCGCGAGCGTCGTGCGCCCCAAGGACCCGAGAAACCCGGACAAGGACAATGGAAAAATCGACGCACAGGCGGCGGCGGCATTGCGTCTAAACCAAATCGTCGCCAAGGGAGACGCGACGTTCATGCAGCTGTTTTTGGAAAAAGACATGTTCGAGACGGACGTCACCAAAGCCGTCGCTCAAGCCGAAGGGGACTATAAGAAGTCGATCGACTCGCACATCGCCTTCATGAAGCTGGGCACCCGCAGCGCACAGGAACGCCTGAGCATCAATTTCGTGAGCGGCACGTTGGATCCCCGCCTGCGAACGAAAGCCACGTTGCGCCCGCTCAACGATGAAGAACGCAAAGAAATTGCCAAGACCATCGACGATCAGCAGGCTCCGGCGGCCCAGCTCGACGCCGAGTGGAAGAACGTGTCCAAAATCTTCCCGAACTACCTGAACGAATTGCACGTCGTCTGCGAGGACAGCAAAGGCAACGCCAACAAAGCGACGGCGTACATCAAAGAAATCGTCGAGAACGGAGCGAAGAACGTCGCCTCAGGATTGGGCATCAACACCACGGGAGTCAATATAACAATGAGCGTGATCAATGAACTCCAAAACCCCAGCGCGCTCACCGCCAAATTCCTCGGCAACGGCCTGCTCATCGCCTCGGGCCACATCCTCGAAAAGGAATTATACAAATACCTCGACATGGACGAGCAATCGACCCATGAAATGGTGTATGACTTCTTGAAGGACTACAACATGGCGGGCAACTTGAAGCCGGGCGACATGGACCAAGTGCTGCATCGCCTCGGCGAAGGCATGAAAGAAACCCAGATGGAGATGCAATTGTTCGACGTGAAGATGAAAGGCGTGAACAAAGAGATGCAATCGGGCATCGGCGCACTCGACACGTTCAAGGGGTTGATGGAACGCAAAGACGTGCAGGAACTGACGGCAACGGTGACACCCGACCCGGATGCAAAACCCGTGGACCAGGCCGGCGCGGAAACGCTGGTGAAGGAATTCGAGCAAGCACCGAATAAAGAAGCGAAGCAAAAAGTGCTGGCAAAGATCGCCGGCGCCAGCTTGAGCACCATCAAGCACATTCAAACGGTACTCATCCCCAGAATCGAAGCGAACGTCGCCGACTTAATGAAGAAGCTGAGAGAAGCCGTGCTCGACCAGGCGAAGCAATTCCGCATCTTCACGGCACTCAAGAATCCCAAGGACATCGCGGCAGGCATCAGCGCGGCCTGGATCTCCACGGTACTCCTGCCGTTTGCCGTCACCTGGAAGCTCTCCAAGAAAGCAAAGCAACTCGCGGACGACGCATGGCAAAAGAGCGGCATCCCCGATGCGATAGACAAAGGAACGAAATACACGAAAGACATGTGCAATGAGGCCGCCAAAGCCGGCGCCGATACTGTGGAAAAGACGAAAGAGGCTTTCTGTTCGTTCTTGAAAGACAAACTCGATCCCAGCCAATTGCATTCCTTCTTTACCAAAGGCATGGACATGCCCCAGGATCAGACCGCGATTTTGCTGCGCAAGTTCGGTGGCTTGGACGGCATGACCACCTTGAACCTGCTCACCGGTACGCCGGACGAAAAACTCCAAGCCGGTGCCGCTCTGCTGAGGGAGGGATTGGTCACGCCGGAGGAATTGACGAAAGCGTTGACCATCGATACGAAGGACCCGAAGACCAGGATCATCTTGAAACAGATGAACGTGAGCCCGGAAGTAGTCGACGCGATCGCACCGGTGGTGCAGCAGAAAGTCGACAATATAAAGAAAGACATCAACGAAGCCAAGGAAGTCGGCAAAACCGTCATCGAAAATCCCGGCGGCCT
Organism: uncultured Candidatus Peribacteria bacterium; assembly: GCA_964439155.1. Taxonomy (GTDB): domain Bacteria; phylum Patescibacteriota; class Gracilibacteria; order Peribacterales; family Peribacteraceae; genus CAYTNJ01. The sequence goes on from CAYTNJ010000007.1 coordinate 24,808, forward strand.
GCTGAAAGAAATCGGCAAAGATATCGGCCGCGAATTCGAGAACAGACCGAAGTGGTTGGGAGGAAAAGGGGAGTGATGCCACTCGCGACTGCGAATACACGACGGAGTCGAGCACGACACGCTTGCGAAGGCGGGCGTGTTTGGCATACGATCTTCATCCGCGATGTTCCGACCCTACAGACAGCGCCGGGGACCTTACGCGCTCGCACGACCGTCCGTCGTGCCGTCGCTCATCAAACTGGCCGTTCTCGGCATCGTCGCCGTGCTGTTTTTGTACTTCGTCGGCCGCTTCATCATCGGCCTGTTCGGCGCGGCCTCTTCCCTGCAACGCGAGAGGGTGGATTTGACGGTGGAGGGCAGGGGAACCGTGAACTACGCCATCGACGGGGGATTGCTGCAGCGCGCCGAGGGCAGCGCCAAATTGTATGCCGGAGACAAAGTGTCCACGGGCAATACCGGATCGGCCAAGCTCGACTTCTTCGACGGCACGTGGATCCGCATCAGTGAGCAATCGGAAGTATCGATCGAGGAGAGCGGCAGCAGCGATACGCGTGCCCGGATAACAGTGGCGCTCGCGCGGGGAGAGATGTGGATCTCTACCGGAGGTAACACCATGTCGGGGGATATCCTTCGCACGGTGACGACACCCGGCATCAGCTTATCCTTCCCGGCGCATACGAAAGCGAAGGTGACTGAAAACGGCGTGCAGGTGTTCGAAGCAGAAGGAGACGGTGTGGTGGCGAGCAAGCAGGACTCGAAAGACGTCACCGTGAGCGAAGGACAGGAATTGGTGTTGGAAAGCGACGACGCGGATTTACTCGGCGCCCGCAATGCCTTGCCACCCATCGCTTGGAACGATCCTCTGGTGATCGCGGGCCTCGCTACCACTGCCACCGAAACGGGCGGGCTTGTTCCTTCCACCCAACCCCTCGAACTCACGGCACCGGTTGACGGCGCCACCATCCGCGCGGCGACCGCCAGCGTTTCGGGTCGCTATGGCCCGGGCGTCACCCGCGTGCGTGTGAACGGCTATCCGGCATTGCTGGATGAAGAAGAAAAAACCTTCACGCAGGAACTTACCCTGGAGCAAACGGGAAAGACGGAGATCGTGATCGAAGCATTGGATGAACGCGGCATCGTGCTCGGCAGCGCGAGCAGGACGGTGACGAGAGTGGAGAGCATCGTCACGCCCCCCTCCATCACGCGCCCGGCCAAGAGTGGCGAAACGTATAGGACTTCCGCCCAGGAAGTGGAAATCTCCGGCGAAGCGCCTGCGGGCACTACCGGCATCATGGTCAACGATTATCGCCTGCAATTGTATAAAGCAGGCGGCAAAACCTGGACGTACTTGGCCCGCACGGAATTGAACAACTTAAAAGCCGGCACGAACCACTTCGACGTCGTGGCCATCAACCAAGCGGGCGAACAAAGCGCCCCGGTGCGCATCACCATCCTCGTGGAAGCGGGGGAGGAAGGCGTGGTTGCCGGCACAACTTCAAGCGCCGCTGCGGGTGCAACGACTTCCACGATCAGCGAAACAAGCTTGCCCACGAACGACCCCCTCAGCCCCGGCACGCTCAAAGTGACGGCGCCGACCGCGGGCCAAAGCCACACGCAAACAGGGAGCGAACTGCTGATCGAGGGCACTACCTCCGCGCTCACGAACAGCGTATGGGTGAACGGTTACCGTCTGCAGCTGTATAAGCCGGGAGTCACCACCTGGAACTACATCGCCAAGACCGACTTCGGCAACTTGAAAGCGGGTGACAATACCTATCGCATCGTGGCGCGCGACGCCCAAAACAAAATCCTGGATACACTGACCTACACGGTGACGATCAGCCGTTAAACTTTAACCCCGCGCGTTCAAGCACCTTCGTAAACGCAGCCGGAGGCGGCGCTTTCACCTTTATGGCCTTGCCGTCTTTCGCGAGAAAGTTGAGCTCCCACGCATGTAAACACACCGAATCGGCGCCGAATGTCGACGAAAGTTTTTCGCTGGCGTTGGAGCCGTACGTTGCGTAGCCCAAAATAGGTTGCCCGAGGGATTGCAGATGCACGCGTATTTTATGCGTACGGCCGGTGTGCATTTCGCACGCCAGCAATGCGGCATCTTGTGAAGCCGAAAGCGTACGGTAGGTCGTTCTCGCCTCGCGGCTGCGGCTGGCGCCGATGATCGACATCTTCGTGCGTGCAATTGCGCTGCGACCAACGGGTGCGTCGATAAGGGCGGCAGGAGGGGAGGGGATGCCCGCCACGATCGCGAGATAGAATTTTTGTACCGTGCGATTTTCGAATTGTTGCTGGAAAAATTTGTGCGCCTCGGGCGACTTGGCCACGAGCAGACAACCGGTCGTTTCCTTGTCGAGCCTGTGCACCAGCACGGCCGCGCTGGAGAAGGGGAGTGCCCTCTCGGCGAACAACTGCACGACCCCGTGTAAAATCGTAGGCTCGTCCTTGGGTAATCCGGCTCCGGGATGCACCGCGATGCCGGAAGGTTTGTTGATCACGAAGCAGTCGTCATCCTCGTAGAGGACGGGCAGCTGCAGATCGACCGCCGTAAGCCGCGTCTCCGTGACGGGCTCGCCGGTTTCGGACGTCTCCACTTTGTCGCCGGGCTTGAGCATATATGCCGCCTTGCGCGCCATGCGCCCGTTCACGAGCACAAGCCCGCGCCCGATCACGTCCTTGGCCTGCACGCGGCTGAGGGCAACACCGTTCTGCGCCAGGTAGATATCGAGCCGTTGGGGAGCTTCCGCTGTCCATTCCATAGACTGATTGTAGAGGAAAAAGGCTTGGAATAGGGGAATCTGGTTGCATCGATTCCCGGGCAATTTTCGTACGCTACACAGAAAGCACGGCGCCGGGTACAATCCAAACCATGTCGAAAACGGATCTGCTCACCCGTGCCGTCGCCAAAGCCATCCCGCAAAAGTTGGCGGAAGAAAAACTCGCGTCCGGCAAAAAGCTGAGGCTGTACTGGGGCATCGATCCCACGGGCAGCCGCATTCACCTGGGCCACGCGGTGCCGCTGCGCAAAATGCGCGAATTCGCCGACGCCGGACATCAAGTGATTTTGCTCATTGGCAGCTTCACGGCGATGATCGGCGATCCGTCGGGAAAAGACGCGATGCGCGAGCCTTTGACGCGCGAGCAGGTGGAAGAGAATTTCAAGACGTACAAGGAGCAGGCGGCGAAGATTCTGGATTTTTCCAAGATTGAAATTCGCTACAACCATGAATGGCTCGAAACGCTCAAGTTCGACGAGATCATCAAGCTTGCGAGCAACTTCACAGTGAATCAGATGATCGAGCGCGACATGTTCGAAAAGCGCTTGGCGGAAGGCAAACCGATCCATCTGCATGAATTCTTCTACCCGCTGATGGTGGGCTATGACTCCGTCATGCTCGACGTGGACGTGGAACTGGGCGGCACCGACCAGGAATTCAACATGCTCGCCGGCCGCACGCTGCAAAAAGCCTTCGGCAAGCGGGAGAAATTCGTGCTCACGTCCAAGCTGCTCGAAGGCACAGACGGTCGCAAGATGAGTAAAACCTACGACAACTGCGTGTACTTGGACGATGCGCCCAACGACATGTTCGGCAAACTAATGAGTGTAAAAGACGAACTCATCACGCAGTACATGGAGTGCTGCACCGACCTGCCGATGGACGAGATCAAAGACGTGGAAAAAGCGATGAAGAAAGGCGAAAACCCGAAGACCTTCAAAGTGCGTCTCGCCAAGGAAATCGTGACGCTGTACCACGGAAAAACCGCAGCGGATAGCGCAGAAAACGAGTTCGCTCAAGTGTTCGCCGGCAAAGGCAT
>CAYTNJ010000008.1:0-18967 GCA_964439155.1 uncultured Candidatus Peribacteria bacterium
CGCAGACTATCAACGCACACATGTTGCCGTGCGTGCAAAGGTGGTATGGGGTGAGTGATAGTAAGGAAAAAATCACAACCGCATTGATACAAACGCGGCTACAATCCTTCCATGTCCGAACGACGTTCGATCATCTTCTGCGGCACGCCGGCATTCGCCGTCCCGTCATTGAAAGCCCTGCTTGCAGATGATGCGTTCGACGTGCGGCTGGTGATCACGCAGCCCGATCGGCCGCAGGGGCGCAAGATGGAGATGACGCCGTCGCCCGTGAAGATCGCCGCTCTGGAAGCCAAAATTCCCGTGTTCCAGCCGGAGAACGTGAACAAGGAACTGCAAGAGTATTTACAGAAGAATGACATCGCCGCGCCGGACTTTCTCATCGTGGTCGCCTACGGTTCGATACTCTCGCAAGCGCTGCTCGATCTGCCAACAATCGCCCCCATCAACATTCACGGCTCGCTGCTTCCGCGCTGGAGAGGGGCTTCCCCCATCGAACACGCGGTGCTCTTCGGTGATCAGCAAACCGGCGTCACCATCCAACGCATGGTGTGGGAGCTGGACGCAGGACCAGTCCTCGCCATGGAAGCACTCGACATCGGCCCGCACGATACTGCGCTCGCGCTACGCGAAAGGCTATCGATCATCGGCGCCAACCTGCTCGTGAGCACGCTGCATGCTCCGCTCAAGGAAAATCCTCAGCCGGTCGACGGCGTCACCATCGCCCCGCGCCTCACGCGTGAGGATGCGAAGACCGATCTTGCAACGATGACCGCCGAAGACATCGACCGCCGCGTACGCGCGCTCACCCCCTGGCCGGGTGTGATGGTGACTCTCAAAGGAGAAGAGGTGAAAGTACTCGATGCATCTTTGGAGCCGATGGACGGAAGTCTCTCGCTGGAATGCGCCAAGGGGACGACGCTGCATCTGCTCACGGTGCAGTCGGCCGGGAAGAAACCCATGACGGCAGCCGAATGGGCGCGAGGGAGGAAATAAAAAAAACCGGAGCGTGAGCCCCGGTCTTCTGAAAAATCTTACGAGGTGATTAAACCAATTTCGTCTGCATCTCCTGCAGGGCCTCGATCATCTTGGGCAGGTCCTCGGAGTCGAACATGATGGTCGTCTTTTGGCCGCCGCGGGACTTTTCGGAGATCTTGAAGAACTTGCCGTTCCCCGACTGCTTCAAATCGATATAGAACGTGCGCTGGCGGGCGTGGATGGTCACCGAGTGCAGATCTTGAGCGAAGCTGCGATTGCCGTCCTGGGGGAAATTACGACCGCCGCCTTGATGGTGGCCGCCGCCGTGTTGCATGGGGGCCGGGCCGCCGGAATCGTGCTGCGGAGCGCCGCCCGTAAGCTCGGACATGGGATCGAACATGAGAGATGGGTGAAGAAGATAGATAATGAGCTCCCCCCGCCACTTCAGTCCTCTTGGCCGAAAGTCGGTTCGAGAGCGCGCAAAGCATAGCAAAAGGGCGGCCGATGGCAATCTGCTATGACGTAGATATCAGGCTTTTTGCTCTTCCAGAGGCGCAAAAAGGATGCTCGGTTCCCCGGTCGTCTTCCAGTCGCTCAGGCCACCCCAGCGCTTCAAGTCATCAGTGAGCTGAAAATCTTTCTCCAGCATCTGCGCCGCATACGGCACGTTCATTTGCTCCGCGATGCGCTTGGCTGTTTCGGGGATGAACGGCAGGAGCATGAGGGAGATGTGACGCAGCGCCTCGGCGAATCCGGAGAGAATCGCCAACTGCTCTTCGGGGCCTTTCTTCCAAGGCTCCGCCTGCTGCATGCCCACATTGATATGGTCGACGAACTTGAAGGCATGGCCGATGGCGTCTTGCAGCTCAAACTTCTCCATCGCTTCTTCATAGCCTTTCCAGTGTTCGGTGACGACATCGGCGAAGGTGAACGCATCGCTCAGGGCAAGATTGCCGCCGCTCCGCTTAAGCATCACGAGCACGCGGTTGAGCATGTTGCCGAGTTGGTTTCGCAACTTGGCGTCGTACATTTCTTCCAGGCGCTTCCAGGAAAAGTCTCCATCGCGGCCGACCGGCACTTCGTGGCTGAGGAAGAACCGCAGCGGATCGGGGTTGCCGCCGAACTTCGCCAATACATCGTCGGGCACCACCACGTTGCCGAGGGACTTGCTCATCTTTTGGCCCTCGCTCGTCAAAAAGCCGTGTATCAGCAAGCGGTCCGGCGTGCGCAGGCCGGCGGACTGCAACATCGCGGGCCAGATGAGCGCGTGGAAGCGAGCGATATCCTTGCCGATCACGTGCGTCACTTCGGCATCATCCCACCACTCGGGCTGAGCTTTGTCCGTGAGCAATCCGAGCGTGGAGATGTAATTGGTCAGCGCGTCGCACCACACGTACATCACCTGCCCCTCTTCGCCGGGCACGGGAATGCCCCAGGACAAACTGGATACCGGACGGGAGAACGACACGTCTTCCAAGCCCTGCTCCAAAAGCGACAAGGTTTCTTCCGCGCGATAAGCCGGCATGATGCGATAGCTCCCCTTCTCGGGATCCAAAAGCGCGACAAGCTCTGCTTGTTTTGATGAAAGCTTGAAGAACCAGTTCTCCTCTTTCACTTCTTCGGGGGCGCGTTGATGCAACGGACACAGGCCATCAACCAAATCCTTCGCCGTTAAAAACCGCTCGCACCCCGTGCAGTATAATCCGGTGTAAGTCCGCTTCTCGAGCATGCCCGCGGCCTGCAGCTTCTTCCATAACTCGATGACGGTGGGCCAGTGCTTTTCCTGATCCGTCGTGCGCACGAACACGTCGGCCGAAATGCCGAGGCGCGCGTATAAATCCTGGAACAGGGGCACGTTGCGATCAACCAACTCTTTCGGCGTCACCTTCTCCTTGGCTGCGGTCTGCTGGATTTTAATACCGTGCTCATCGGTGCCGATTTGAAAGCGCACGTCATGCCCGCTGATCCTCCACCACCGAGCCACCACGTCGGCCAGCACTTTTTCCAGCACGTGCCCCATGTGAGGAGCGGCGTTGGGATAATCGATGGCGGTGGTTAAGTACTTGCGGGACATGCGAAGAGTGTAGCAGGAAATTGCCAGACTATAGCCCTTTCTAGCTTCTTAGCTTCTTAGCTTTCCAAAATCCCTAATAAGCTAATCAGCTAAGAAGCTAACAAGCTCGTCGAGATTTTGACCGTTTTCACTTACTGCAGTGCCTCCGTCAGCACCCAATACTCGATATAGAAGATAATCGCCTGCGCCATGATGGTGAGTGCGATGCCGAGCAACGCGTACATGGCCGTCTTCTTGGCCACTCCCACTCCTTCTTCATCGCCCTGCGAGATGGTCACGCGGATGCCGGCGTAGATGAGAAAACAAATGGCCGTGCCCGTGATAAGCGACAGGATGAATCGCGAAATTTTGGCCGCGATGAACGCCGGGCCGTCGGCGCCGATGGTACAAAACGGGAGCACGTTGCAGATTTGCACCCACATGGCGGCAACCGCCGGGCTCGCGCCTCCGGGACCGTCTTGTCCGGCATTCTCCAAGCGCACCGCATGGGCGACGGGAGTGGTGAGAGCCATCAGGAAGCGGAATAGGTAGAGAGTCATATCAGAGACCGAAGAAGGTGAGCACGACGCGCACGAGGGCGTGAGAGAGGTTGACGACGATGGCGCCGATGATGGCCCAAAGGATACCCTGGCGCGCCTTGTTGTAGTCGTCGGTTTTGCCTTGGGAAGTAACCATGCGAATGCCCAGGATGATGATGACGAACACGAAGGTGACGTTTAAAAGCGTGATCAGAATATTCACGGCGTAGGCGAGCACGCCGTCGACGATGAAGTCGTTGGGATTACCAATGGCATAGTTGTACGTGGCCACGATCGACACGAGCGCCTGCGACATGATGGCCATGAACAGACCCCCGAGCGCAAAGAGAATGGCCGTTTTATTCTGGGTGATCTTGGAATCATCGCCCATGCTCGTAACCATTTGGAAGCCGGCCCATACAAGGAAAAGTAACGACAGTCCCGCAACCAAGCGGAGCAAGAAAAGCGATACCGACGGCAACAGCGAATCGGCGATCACGTTCGTAGCTTCGCCGCAACCGGGCAGCGCGCCCACCTCCACGCAGGGAAAATACGGCATCTGCCCCTGCTGGGCGTAAGCCTTGTCGAGGAGCAAGCCGAGAAGGAAAGAGATCATGCTCATTGGTAGAAGAGCGGGTTAAGCGTACGAAGGATGAAGCCCGAAAGCCCCACGAGTAGCATGCCCGCGAGCGCCCACAAAAGCCTGGTCTGCCCGGCCTCGCGTTTGCCCGAGTCGCCGCCCGAAAGCATGATTTGGATGCCGCCCACGAGCGCCTGCAGTACGGCGAATCCCGCGGCTACTCCGAGCAGCCAGGGCCAGGCCATATTGAAGTAATCGAAGACGACTTTAATACCGGGAGAAGTGGGCAACTGCATGGCCGAATTGGCATCATTGGGATCGACTCTCTCCAAAAGCGGCGAACCGCGCTCGATCGGCTCAATGAGAATGATGCCGTTACGCCGGGGACGCACCATGTTGCGACCGGGCTTCGCGGTCCCAGCAGCTTCGGATGAGGTGGCGCCGCCGCCTCTGCCGAAATCAAAAGACGAAACGGCGCCCGCGGAAGAAGGCGTGGGATCGCTCGTGATGGATCCGCCGCCTCCGCCGGGAGCGGGAACGACCTGCGCTTGCACCGCACTAAAAGCCATGCCCACCGAAAGCAGATGGCCGGCTGCGAGCAGCAAAGCCAGTTTATCCCGAAAGCTTAAGCGGCGGAGAAGAGAGTGTTTGTGCATAAATCTCCTCATTATAGCAGAAAACAGGCCGGAATGCGAGGTTCTAAGAAGCGCATTGGACCCTATTTTCGGCAGCCATTAGCTAAAACACCCCGTTTTCGTTGGGGCAATCGTCCGGCACCTGCTGGGCGGCTTCCCACTCCTCAATGATCTTGCCGTCTTGGAATCGCAGGATGTGAACAACCGCCATGTCCGGCAAACCGAGCTTCAGACGAATCTTGCCGTGCACCGCCACCAAGTCGCCGTCTTCCAGCACGCGCAGCGTTTCATACTGCTTGTCAGGCAAATGTTCCGCGCTCTCTTCCATGCCCTTCAAAAGCGACTCGCGATCACCTGGAAAGTACGCGTTGTGATGCAAAAAATCGGCGTGCACGTAGTTGTCATACGCCTCGCGAACGTGGCCCGATGCGGCCAGGCGGAGGAACTCGGTGGCGGCTTGCTTGTTGCTCATGAGCAGAAGTCTGCCTTCTCCTCCGGCAAAAACACAACCGTTTCGCAATCAAAAATCATGCGGCACGGCTCTTCTTTTTGCTAAACCAAAAGACAAGGAGTGCGACGAGAAAAATGATTTGAACTTGCACAGAAAGAATGCGCTCTTCAGAATGCGCCTATATGCGACACCTTCTTACGACAACTGTCATTCTGGGAATCATTGGCATCTACTCGAACCCAGCCGCTTACGCGCAGGAAAATCCGCATGAAACAGTCCGCCCCTTCCCTGCCCAGAGGCTCATCCTCAACAATCGGGACCGCCCGGGAGACATGGTGGTGCAATTCGGGCAGACGGCGAATGAGCGGCTGTCGTGGGATGCTACAAATGCGCTCTTCGTGCTCACCGATGATCTGAAAGTGCAGGGCAAGCTGATGCTGGAGGAGCTTTCCAATGGCGGCCTTCTGTATGCCAATAACGGCACGATTGAGAGCGTTCCTGGAGCGATCTTCGATGGGGATACCTTTCAAATTTCTCAGCATGCTGCGGATGTCGCGGCCTTCCGCCTCCTCATGCAGAGCGAAGACGGAGGCTATGCTCTGGAAGTGCGCCGTGCAGACGATCAGACCGTTCGCGCCTACATCAGCCAAGACGGATCCACGCTCGGGCTGTGGGATCAGGAGACAGAAAACACGCAGGCCATCGGTTTGAGGGACGGAAACTTCCAATTTTCCCGCGGCATACAGATCCTCAGTCTGCCACCGGCGAGAGCGCTGATTTCAGATGGATCGAGCGTGATCGGCGCATCGCAAGTCACGGCGCAGGAACTCGGCTTTCTTTCGGGGGTTACCTCGCCCCTTCAAGCGCAAATCGACAATCTTCGACACTCATCTGCCCCTTCAGATGTGACAGGACCGATCACGGTTCGACAGGACTATGTGGTTCCTGAGGGAGACACTAAAGTGGTCATGCGGTTTCGGGACTCCCGAGGCAAGGTGCTTTCGGATATCGCCGCCTCCTCCGAGGAGGGATCCATGGAAATCCGTGGCGTAGAGCCAACCAATGATCCCAATGTGTACCGGCAGGTTTCCGGTCTCATTTTCAGCGTTGACGGCTCAACGTCGGTCTACACAAAGAGAGGGCAGTTGGAATCTGTAAATGCAGGGAGTGTGCTGAGTTGGGGGGATAGCAATGGCAAACCTGCCATTGGTTTTTTTGGTTCCCCGGCCATCGCGCAAGTGACGCACGGTCCGAATTTGAGTACTGAGCAAAAAAATGCCTTGATGTGGCAATGGCTCCATCAAGTCGGTTTCTTTCGTGAGCTTTCTCAATAACGTCACGGCTTGCGTTGCTCCCATCACGCGGCACGCCTTTTCTTTCGCATCAGCCAAACGACGAGGAGTGTCACGAGAAAGATTGCTCCCAAGGCGAGCAGCATCATGCCGTACACCACGAATCCCAAATCAGACATGGAGTACTGCGAGCCCTCTTTGAGCACCGCAAGCTGCTTGGCGAACGCGATCATTGCTACTCCGCCGATCAGGCATAAACCGGTCAAAAATTGAAGAATTTTCATAAAAGGGAAGACGGTAAGAGGAGCAAAAAGTTGCAAGATCCATGTCCAAAAAACAACGACATTCTAACCCCCAAAGTTGTTTTCTCCCCCTGAAAGCCCGAAACAAGCAGCATTGTGCTGTTGCATGAAGGGCTCTCTCTCCGTAGGATAGGCGAGTTCTTGCGGATGTAGCTCAATTGGCTAGAGCGACGCCTTGCCATGGCGTAGGTTGCGAGTTCGAGTCTCGTCATCCGCTCCACCCGTCTCCAGCAGGCTGTGCTGTGTGCTTGCCTGCTTCCGCCGAGGTTTGCACCACCTATAGCAAAAGCACCAACCAGGGTGCCTCGGCGAAGCCCGCGGGCGTAGCCGGGCTCTTCAATCTAGCTTCCTCTAAGTGACTTAAGTATCCTATCTTCGCCTTCTTTCCGCATTCTCAACCAAATACGCGGGTATCGTACAATGGTAGTACATAAGCTTCCCAAGCTTAGGACACGGGTTCGATTCCCGTTACCCGCTCCACCCGGCTACGTCCGCGCTAAGGCGCGAGACTACGCCGCGGTTTCGCCCTGCCCGAATGAATGGATATGCCGGGTGCCTCGGCGTAGCCCCTAGGCGAAGCCGGGCGACAGTTTTTTGATTGAGAGTGGCATCTCACCCAACGGGTCCCCTTCGGGGCCAACCCCTCTCATGGAAGTTAAGGGAGTAATGAGCCTGCCTGGCGGAACTTCATACCTCGATGCCCTCGCTTTCTTCGGAACGCATAAGCATCGCCGCCACTCGATCCAATGCCGAATCTTCTGCTTGGCGCTCGGCAACGCTCTCCGGTGAATCGGAGTCTCGCAAGGCTTGGCGAAATGCATCGCAGAGCTCCGCCATTCTTTGGCGTAAAAAGGCCTGACTTTCGAGCGTAAGAGACGGAAGGGCATCCGCTTGATCCGGAACGATCGGACAAGGCCCGATCACTCTCCCCAAATCCTCGGCAGTCAGCATGGTGGATCGCTCGATGGCTTCCAAATCCTCCCGTGTTTCCTCCCGATAATACCGAGCAACAGCTTCACAATGCGCTTTCAGCACGGGGTCGGCGTCCAGCTTTCTGCCAAACGCCGATTGCCGCTCCATGGAAGAATTCTTGGGTTGCTCGTTCGCCATACGCCAATCATACGCTCACAGTTCAACTATAGGCCTTTGAAAGATCTCACTGAGACCATTGGAAATATCCTAAAGGCTATTGACAAAAATAACATATTAATGTATTTATATACAGTCTGTTTTTTGCACTTCAACGTATGAGAAAGTGGGGATGCGATGGATGAGAAGATCCTGCAACGGCTGTGTTTTTTTGCATTGGAAGCCATGCTTCAGGGCATCGATGAAATGTTGGCGGAATGGAAAAGCGGGGCAGGCTGGTTCGCACTCGGGGGTGCGGCGACCGGCATCATAGCCATGGGAATCTGCTTCACGCCCTGGCTGTTCCTCTTGCTTCCTGCCCTGCTGATCTGCGCGGTAGCGGGAAAGGGGATCGCTGAGGAATTGAATCGTAGGCGCAGCATGAAACGATGGGCACAAATGGGATGTCCATCAGTGGATGAGATGGTCAGCAACATCCCCTTCTCCAGTCACATCTGGAGTTACGACCGGCATCCGCAACTCAACACCGTGCAGAAGATGAAGCTCCTGTGCAGGAAGAAGAAGGCAAAGAAGAAGCGTTGATGCTTCTCCGAAAACAGACAAAGAGACGAGCATCGTGCTCGTCTCTTTGACGTACGGAAAATGTTTACAGTTCCACAATCGCCTTAAAGCCGCCGAAGGCTGCTCTTTATACTAACGTGATCTATTTGCCAACGAACGTCTTAAAGCCGGCCATCGCGAAACGTTTCATATCAAATGGCATGTCTTGCTCTTTGCCTTTGTACTTTTTATCGAAGTACGCCATCACCTTTTTGTTGACGGCATCACGCTGCTTGCGGTTCTTGTAGACGATGTACGAGAAGAATACCACTTCGTCATCCTTTGCTTTTGCCATTTTTGCGAACGTGAAAGCCACGTGCTCAGGGGCGGCATCATCGATCATGCATTCCTTGTAATCGATCGCGCCGAACTTTGTCCACGTTTTGTAGCCTTCTGTAGCCATTTTTTTGTACGCCTTCACTTTGTTCTTGGGTACACACAGTACGAATCCATCGACATATGACATAGTGATGTAGGGAGAAAAAAATAAGGTCTCAAACCATGGTAGCAACATGTGCCTCCAGGCGTCCAAGGGTTTGTTTGCCTCCTTCGATGGCACCGAATGTAGCGGCGATCTCCTTGGCCTTCGCCGTGAGGAATTCCATGCGCATGGTCACACGTGTTTTTCCGTCCTGCTCTTCCAGCGTGATCGTGGAGTGGAACTCGTGGTCATCGGGTGCTTCCTCACCGCCGGAGTGCGTGTACACCAGGCGCTCGGGGGCAACGACTTCCTCAAAAATGATCTGATTCGGGTAATCCACACCATCCGGGCCGTGCATCATGAATTTCCACACGCCGCCCGGGCTCATGTCGAACTGGAAGAACGTATTGGTAAACCCGTTCGGCCCCCACCACAGCTTGAGATGCTCCGGATCCGTGAAGGCACTCCACACTAGCTCCCGAGGGAACGGGATCAAGCGCGTGGTGACCATTGCACGGTCGTTCGTATCTGCAGTCATGAGTGATGGGGGAAGAACAGACGAAAGAATCAGAGAATGGCATCGAACTTGTCGAGCGACTGGCTCCAGCCTTGCTCGGCCATGTCGGCCATTTCGCTGGGATGTCCTTTGTGCACGATCGTCAGCTTGGTCTTGCCTTCGCCGGCATCCTCGAAGGTGACGGTCACTTCCATTTTCTCGGGCCACTCGCCGGGCATGCCGTAATCCTTGGGCGACACCCAGTTGCCGTCCTTGTCGGTAAAGTAATCGGTCGCGACGATCTTCTCCATGGGGATCACTTCTTTGTACTCGCCGCCGCTCCACATATCTTTATCGAAATCGCTACCCGCCGGGCCGCGCATGCAGTAATTATATTTGCCGCCCACGCGCAGGTCGATGGTGCCGTCGGGGCACGTAAAGTCCTTAGGGCCCCACCATTTTTTGATCTCGGCGGGATCGGTCCAGGCCTGCCACACGCGCTCGCGGGGGGCGTTGAAAATACGGGTGATGACGATGTCTTTCGTGTTACTCATGAGAAGATTGGGGAAGAGTGGATAAATACTGTTCAAGCGAATCGAGGCGGCTATTCCACAGCCGTTCATACTCCTTCAGGTACACACTCGCGTCCTTGATGGCCTCGGGTGCCATCTTCACCAATTGCTCCTTCCCTTTACGACGTTTGACGACCAGCCTGGCTTTCTCCAAAACTTTGAGATGTTTGGAGATGGCGGCAAAGGTCAGCTTGTACGGCTTGGCGATATCCCCGATCGAAAGCTCCTTTTGCGCTACCCGCCGCAGAATATCACGACGCGTGGGATCGGCCAGGGAGCCGAAGATATGGTCGAGCCGGAGATCTAAAGTAAGTTCAACCATCTGGTTGAATGATAAAGAGGGAGAATGAGAAGTCAAGAGAGTAAACTGCCTTTGTGCAAAAAGCGGTCCCCTTCTTCGGCAACACGCACGATAACACCCATTGCTACCAAGCGAGCATACGCATGGCTTTGAAATATTTTCTGCCCAAGAAGAATTTTACCTGGAAAGCATTGGAGAAATTATCCGCGAAGAAAAAGGGAAAGTGGACCTGGGCGACCAGCATGCTCGTGAACCTGCGGAAGATGGGCTTTGAATTACGCATCCTCGATCCGTTCGATGTAGATGCTTTCATCGAGAGAGGCGGCCCTTTCCTCGTAGAGCTCTGGGGCGAAGAAGTGGGCAACGCGCAGATCCAAAACAGCGACATCTCGCAGGAGCGCAGGCTGTTTAAAAAATATAAGAAGCTGCTGAACATCGAAAAGCGCGCGCCGACACTCCGGGATTTTCAGCAACTTTTGGACCAAGGATATTTAGTCGAGTGCGGTGTAAATTCCGCCACGATGAATAAACGCAAAGGCTACTCGGGCCATAGCATTCTCGTGTACGGCTACACCAAAACCCATGTCTTCCTGCACGACTCCGGCCTACCGCCGCATCCGCACCGAAAAGTGACCAAAGCGCTCTTCCAAAAAGCCTGGATGTATCCGAGCGATGGGCATCAGGCACTGGTGGCTATACGATTGCCGGAGAAAAACCCCTCCAAGTCATCCCGATGAAATCGTCCTACGCCCTCCTCGACTTCGGCAATTACCAACGACTCGAGCAGTGGGGGCCGTACGTGCTGATCCGCCCGGACCCGACGGCCATCGACCTGCCCGCCGATCCCCCGCTCTGGGACAAAGCGGACGCGATTTACGAAGGAGAAAAAGGCAAAGGCGAGTGGATCCAAAAGACGCCGCTCCAGCCCGAGTGGCCAGTGGCATTCGACGATCTGCAACTGACGATCCGCCTCGCACCCTACAAGCACACCGGGGCTTTTCCGGAGCAGCAGCAGAATTGGATGTGGATGCGCGGCCAAGCAAAGAAGATCGGCCGACCGCTCTCCGTCTTAAACCTCTTCGCCTACACCGGCGGCGCCACGATGGCGTTGGCAAAGGACGGCCATAACGTGACGCACGTGGACGCCTCAAAACCCGCGATCACTTGGGCCAAGGAGAATGCGACGCTGAATAACTTGAACCCGAACACCGCACGCTGGATTTTGGACGACGCGGCCACGTTTGCGGATCGGGAGAAAAAGCGCGGCAAAATCTATGACGCGATCATCTTGGACCCGCCCGCTTACGGCCATTCGCCTCTGGGCAAAACCTGGCGCGTAGAGCGCGACCTCGCTCCCCTGCTGGAAACTTGCGTGTCGCTTCTCTCCGAAGAACCCGCTTTCATCCTGTTAAACGGCTACGCCAAAGGAGATACGCCGCAGAGCTTTCACAAATTGCTGACGGGAATTTTGCATACCATAAAACCGCAGCTGCACTTTGAGATCGATTCCGGAGAACTCTTCTTGCAAGCGACGGATGGACGAAAACTTTCGACGGGAACCGTCGCAAGGTGTGCATTCAGAGAATAATCCTCTCTCCACAACGCGCAGGTCATGGAGAGAGGGGGAAGCGAACGACTAGTCATCAAACACGCTGACAAGATCCGGCGGCTGGGGGATGCGCGGCTTCCTGCACCACAAGCAGAAGGGGCGCACGAAGAGAATGGTGACCATGACCACGGCATCCAGCAGAAAGGTCGTCTGCTGCAGGACGCGGAAGAAGGTCCACTCCTGTATCGCGAACATTGCAGCGATGCAGGAGAAGAGGAAAATGAGCCAGCCCCAGCGATTTTCATGCTTTGGCTCTTTCCAGGCAGAGATCCCCGTAGGAATCAAGCCGCAGATAGATGCGAGGAGACTGATGATCACGCTGACTTCGGGATCTTTGTAGATCAACAGAAACACAAGCGCGATCGTCCCTCCCAGTAAGCAAAGCACGTTTACCCACCACCACTTCTTATCCCACTGCATTTGCCCGTACCGGAGAGACAAGAGAAACATCATGCATCCGCCGAAAGCGGCACCCACGATTTGAATGTTCAGGTTTGCACTCTTGTCCTGACCGAACATGGTGAGCACGTCGAGACTCGCCCAGATGAACCAAGAAATGATGGAAGGCTCGGCATCGGGATCCCAAACGACGGCACAGACGTAAGGCACGTAGGCCAAAAGCAGAAGGGAAAAGCACAGCCAGTCCAAATCGGACATTCCGGTGAAAAGCTGCGCAAACCGGTCGAACAGATGCTGGAACATCCTTCATCCCTTTCATCAGGCGCGCGACAGAGATCGTCGTTCGCTTCCAAGGAGCAATGGCAATGGAACCGTTCCACTGCTTGCCGCCATTACGGCTTATTTGAGCGACGCAGTCAATGATCTTCCCCGAACAAACGCGAGGAAAACACCAACGCCAAAAGGAGGAGTACGGCCGGCGTGAGCAGCTGTCGATCGAAGGACTGCGCGTTTAGGAGATATTCCACGTTCGGCGTGAGGCCGTAGACGATAAGAACGGCAAGCAACGACAATCCTCCGAACAGCAGTGGAAGATGCCGATGAATGAAGCCGTCGACGGCACCGGGCAATGAGACGATGCCGAGGAAACAAGCTGCAAGAAAAGCGTACGACGCGATGCCGAAGGACGCGGCAACAAAGAAACTGGAGACCATGGCGGCCCCGATCCCCTGCTGGAAACCGAGCGACGCATCGCTCGCGTGCGGCGTCAGACCCAGGCCCAGGATGAGCGCGAAGATGGGCCATGGTGCAGCCAAGAGCATGCCGAAGATTCCGCTCAGCCACAGACGTTTCTCGCGATGAAGCATCCACTCAGCCGCCAGCAACACGAGCCATGGCGCGAATACGAACGGCAACCCCTCCGTTTTCGTCCATACACACGCAGCGGCGAAAGTCCCTGAGAGCAAGATCCACCTGCCACCCCACGCTCTCTGGGCGAAAAAAGAGAGCAACGACAACCCCGCAAAGAGCGCGAGCAAATGGTCCGCGTAACCCTGGCCCATATGGACTGCGAAAAATGGAATGCTCAGGAGCAAGCCGATCGCCAAAACAGCCGTCCTCCTGTTCTTCAAACGAACGATCAGCAAACCCATGACCAGGATCGCCGACCACGAGACGAGAAAGCTCATCGCATTCGCCGCCCGATCGCTCCACTTCGACTGTCCCAGATTTCCCTGAAGATGCAGGCCATGAAGCAAGAACGGATAGTTGGGCTTGAGCAGCAACTCATGCGGCGGCTTATTGTCGAACGCCAATCGCTGCTCCGTCCAAGACACCTTCGACCGGACGATCCAGTTCGTGGCGCTGTCGTAGTGGAAGGTCGGCAACAGGACACCATGCACTGTGCTCGAGATGAAGGCGGAACCGATGATGAACGCGCACACGAGACCAAGTACGATCGACTTCCAGGAATGCAGAGAAATATCTGTCGAAGGCGCAGGCACTTCCTTCGGCTCGCGCTTCATCCATGTGTGCAAAAAGAACAAAACGAGAATCGAGAACGCGTGACAACAGAAGAGAATCAGGGCGCTCAGCGGTAACGTGATCACGGTCAAATCGAAGAGCACGAACGTATTCCAAAAGGCACCGAGCGGCAGGGCAAGCGCGCAACGCAGAGCTTTCATCGACCGCGGCACGAAAAATCCCGCGACCAACCAGCCCTCGATCCAGAGCAATACCGCCGAAAGCAGGAAGAGCAACAGGGTCATAGCTGCAGCTCGGGAACGCGATAAAGGACCGACCCGTCTTCAAAGGTTTGGAGTTTGTGCACCGGAATCTCGTACGACCCGCAGCGCAGCACGTCGCCGGCATCGGACCACTCGAGCTTTTGCGTGACCAACGCGTGCGTCGGATAGCGCGCGGGCGAAATCGCCGTCATCACGGGAGCGGGATACAACAGATAGCGCAGCAGGATAGAGGGATAGCTCGTCGCATCGGTGCACAGGAAGATGGCAAGGTCTCCGTCCCCTCGGTCCAACTGGAGAAGATCGGCAACGGTGTACAGCGATCCCGCCTGTTCATAGAGCCCGATGGATGTCCAAGCGCTCGCATGAGTGATACTCCAGCGCAGCAGGTCGACGGAAACACGCACACCGTAGAGCAGCAAGAACGCGACGATCAAAGGAGCCGCATACCTGCGCCCGGCAAAAAGCAGGACGACCGTGACGCACAGAAGAGTAATACCGAACACGACCGTCAGCGGAATACCGAGAGCGTGGTAGCCCTGCAGGCGATGATAAGACGACGGCTGGTAAGGCTCGACGCTGAGGAATTGGCGGAACGGCACTAACACCAGCCAACCGCCGGACACCACCTCGACATCTTGTAACGACACGCCGCCGACCTGCGAACTGAAAGCGTAGAGCCGATACGACGCTTCGGAGGAAGACCAGAGCGGCGACACGGTCAGATCGAGCAGCGCCTCACCGGCCGTGGAGCGGGGCAACTGGGCGCTGAGGGCATGCGCAGTATCCGGCGTGCCATCCTCCTTCACGGCGAACACGAGCACGTCGACGTCGGACGTGGCCAAGTAAGAAATACGCAGTCGCCCTCCCGCCCCCTTCACCGAACGCGAGACCGTCGCCTTCGCCGAGGACACGAGCTGGCCGAGCGAAGTAGAGGCATCGAACAAAGACGTTTCGACCTTCAGGGGCTGCGCATGGGCGATGCCACTGAAACTCAACGCCACAGCTAGAAGAAGCGCAATCACGCGACCAAGTGTAACGCAAACTAGACTTCCCCGCGCAGATACCGCTTGCGCGTCGGCTCATCGAATTTCTCGATCGCATAGCGCAGCGCCGTCCGCGGCATCGTCTTAGAGTGCTTCTTCAAAAATTTCTCCAGCGTCTTGCGATCTCGCTTCCCCATCTCCCGCAGCATCCAGCCAACGGCTTTATGAATCAGATCGTGATCGTGATGAAGCAGAATCTCCGCAATACGAATCGTATGCTCAAACTGCCCGAGACGGATGAAATGGTAGGTAGTGACGATTGCGACGCGCTCACGCCAGAGATGCTTGGTTTTTGCGAGACGGTCGAGGATCTGCGTGTCCCCGGTAGCCTCGATGTGCGGACCCAAAATCTGATGCGCGGAGGAATCGACCAAATCCCAGTTGTTTACGGAGTCGAGATGATCAAGGTAAAACTTGGCGATGCGCTTTCTCACGGCCGCGTCGGCTTTTTGATACTGAGAAACAAGAACTAAAAGTCCTCCGAGGCGCGCTTCGTGGATCGGGCTTTTCAGCAGCATCTCCACATCCTCAAGCGACAGATCGCGAAACTGCTTCACGACGCTGCGCACCTGCGGCACCGTCACTCCTATAAACGTATCCCCTTCTCCGTATTCCCCTTTGCCGGTCTTGAAAAACCGCGGAAAGAACGCAGCCTTCTCGGCATCGGCGAGCGAGCGAAGTGCGGCGATGAACTGTTTCGGGCGCGATGGCATGTGGGAAGTGTAGCGAACCGCGATACACTGGTCGCCATGACGCAGCGGAAAAAGAAGGTCGACCTGCCCAAGTGGCCGCACGAAAGCGCGGGGCACCGCATGACGGCACAGGTTCCCACCGCGCAATCGACAGACACGATCGGCGACGTGATCGATCTGCTGCATAAAAAGATCAAGAGCTTCAAGACCATCGACTACGTGTACGTGCTGGATGAAGGCGGACACCTGCACGGCGTGCTTTCCACGAAAGATCTCTACCGCGCCAAAAAAACGACGGCGGTCGGCAAGGTTTGCAAAAAGACGCCGCTCATCAGCATGAAGGCGACCACGCACCAAGAGCGTGCGGCCTATTTGGCGCTGCAGCACAACATCAAAGCCGTGCCCGTCACCGACCATGAGCACCGCTTCCTCGGCGTCATCACCCCCGATTCCATCCTCACCATCCTCTACAAGGAAATGCACGAGGACTACCTGCGCATGGTGGGTATCCAGCACCCGCGCGCCCACATGAGCATCTTCGATTTGTCGCTGTGGGAATCGTTCAAGCACCGCATGCCGTGGCTGCTGCTGGGATTACTCGGCGGCCTGCTCTCGGCAAAGATCATCGGCCTGTTCGAGCACACGCTGGAGCAAAACCTGATCCTCGCCACCTTCATCCCCCTCATCGTCTACATGGGCGACGCGGTGGGCACGCAGATGGAGGCCTACATGATCCGCGACCTGGCGATCGACCGCCACCTGCGCTTCGGCGTCTATTTTCTTCGGCAAGGCGCGATCGTCCTACTCATCGCCGGCGCGTGCGGTGTACTGCTCACAGGCGCGGCACTGCTCTTCTACGGCAGCCTGATGCTGGCCCTCACCCTCGGCATCTCGCTTGCCGCGGCCATCCTCTCCTCGCTCTGCACGGGTCTATTCTTCCCGTTCATCTTCAGCCGTCTGCACATGGACCCGGCCGATGCCAGCGGGCCGATTGCAACGATCATTCAAGATCTGCTCAGCGTGGCAATTTATTTGTGGGTGGCGACTTGGTTGCTGTGATACGCTGATCGCACGCCGAGTGCGGAGCTTTTGCAATGATGCATTCGGTCAGGACCCGCCAGCATCGAGAAGAATCGATACCTTCTCCGATGGTGCTGGGGGTCCGGTTTTTTTCTTCGTGGTGCTCCCGATAGGAATCGAACCTATGTCTCGAGCTTCGGAGGCTCGCGGTCTATCCGTTGACCTACGGGAGCAAATGGAATACTTGGCTTTTCATTAGAAGAAAGATCGATCCGTTGCCTGCCCCGCGAAGCCCAGAGGCGTAGTGGGGACCTACGGGAGCATTGGCGAAACTCTACGCAGGCAAGCCAAAGAACGCCATCGTATTTCGCTCGATGGCTCTGTCCGCTTCTTCCACGGGAATCCCCTTCGTCTTGGCCACGCAATGCAACACCTCCGCCACGAACGCAGGCTCGTTCCTTTTGCCCCGATGCGGCACGGGCGCCAAGTAGGGCGCGTCGGTTTCGATCATGATCTGCTCCAGCGGCGTATTGCGAATGGTCCAGCGGATCTCATCCGATTTGGGATACGTGGCGATGCCGGTGAAAGAGAGCATGTAGCCGCGTGCAAGGCACCACTCGATGTCCGTGAACCTTTCCGTGCAGCAGTGAATCACCAACTTCTGCGGCTGCACTTCTTCCACGATGGAACGAATATCTGCGACGGCCTCACGGCAATGCACGATGGCCGGTAGTTGCAACTCTTTTGCAATAAGAAGTTGTGACCGAAAAACATCTCTCTGCACGTCACGTGGAGAATGATCGTAGTGATAATCCAAACCGATCTCCCCTATCGCCCGCACCTTCGGCGAGGACTTCACCATGGTACGCAGACGCTCATCGTCTCCCGCTTTCCACTCCTTCGCCGCATGCGGATGCTGTCCTATTGTACAAAAAATGTGATCATACTTCTGGGCTAGAACCAAGCATTTTTCTCCTTCATCGACGGTATCGGCAATGGTCACGATCTTCGTAATACCGGCAACCTTCGCGCGTTCGAGAACGTCTGGCAGGTCATCAGTGAATTGTTTGTCGGTGAGATGGCAGTGGGAGTCGATCATCGCGGGTAATCATAGCATTGGCCTGGCCCCGCTGATGTTCTATAGTCGGCGAGCGTTCTTTCCGGACATGCACTACGGGTCGGCCCGCCTACGCTAAAGCTACGGCGAGGCAGGGAACTCTACGATGACACTTCCCGCATGCAGGTTCCTCACTAATGATTGGGTCGGTAGCTCAGCTGGTAGAGCAGTGCCCTTTTAAGGCATTGGCCGAGGGTTCGAATCCCTCCCGACCCACCAAGCTTCTCAACAAAGCAGAGGATCAAACAAGAACACCGCTAGCGCTAAGACTCTTGCCAAAAGAAGGATCGGGCTCATCTTCCACCGGCTCTTCCTCGTCCTGATCATTGGAGAGCATGACTAGCAAGCCATCCCAACTGTCGGCGTAGAAATTTTGGTAATCACAATCAAAACACTTGTCTCTCAAGGGAGTCTGCTCGGGCCGTATGCCGAAAGAAGTGATGATGCCATGGGTGCGACAGAATTCTCCTATCTCTCCATCTTCGGCGCGACCATCGCCGTCAAAACGACCATTTTCATCAAGCATCTTCACGGATGCAACACGATCCTTGCCCACCGCCTCAGCCAGCGCCTCCACGATGGAAACATATTTGCCATCATGAATGTCGATCAACTTCTGCTTGGTAATGGAATGGGAAAAATAGAGGTCATTGCAGTGCAGTGCCAGCACTCTAGCGGAGGAATTCGCCTGTCGGAGCGCGGCAAGGCGACGGACTTGCTGATCGAGAGCAACCTCTCCTTTGGGGTTCAGATTTGGAGAGCAACCTACAAATGCCCATTCGATGCCGGGCAGTTGATCTATGCTCTTGAGCCATTCTCGGCATATTTCTATCCATTTTCCTTCTGCATGAATTTGTGCCGGAAGCTCGCCACCTCCAAGGAAAGCGCGAAACTCCCTCTCGTTTTCGGGTGAGATGTTCAAAGCGACGTGCGTAAGGTGTGCCTCTTTTTCCAAATAGGCAACAATGAAAGGAATGCGCCCTATATGCTCGTCATCAAGATGAAGAAAAAGATAAGGTTTGTCGCGCAAGGTTTC
>CAYTNJ010000008.1:18977-23332 GCA_964439155.1 uncultured Candidatus Peribacteria bacterium
TTTCCGTAAGCAACTCAACGTGCGAGAGAGGATGCGTAAGTACGTGTTCGGCAAGCATCTCTTCTTCCTCCACTGAGAGCGTATGGTCTTTCTCCGCGAAAATTCTGGAGAACAACTCCTGCATACCCAAGACATCATCTGCCGCATCTGCGCCCGCATCATCCACGTCCTCTCCCATATATCGAAGAAGTTCCTTTGCTCTATCCGCCTGAACACTTGCAGATCCCTGCTTTGCCTCTCGGTGTCGCTCAAAAAAACTGCGGAGTTTGCACACCCATTCTCGGGCGGTGTCGGCATCCAACACCAGATGAAGATAGTCACTGACCTCTTCGTCATCAATCAAGTGGCAAAAAGGAGAGACGGGCAGGCCTCCTTTAATAGCAACGTTGGCAGTATCGAGGCCATAGGAATGGGCAAAAAAAGCGACCACCCATTGCTTTAAGAGATTCATAGCACAAATCGTCAGATCTTCTTCCTGTTTGCTGCCATATCTGGCCAGCAACACGTGCGTGTTCGCGACAATGGTCCTAATGCCCGCATCTTGCGAAAGCTCAGGAGCATGCATGAGACGATGCTGAAGAGTTGTGACCCACCGATGAACGGTGCCGAGCGGAATGTTTTCGGACTGCAGTGCAGCACTCAGAAGAAGCTGCACTTCGTTCTTCGTAGCCCAGCGGTATGCAAGAATTTCCGCAAGCTCCGCCTGCAAATCACGATCTTCCGTTTGATTATGCAGTCGAAGAAATTTCGGCAGCAAATCATCCGATAACGACGCAACGGCTACTCGTATTTCAGCCTGAATGGCTTTCGACGAAAGCAGATGACCCGAGGCGTCTGCGTCGGTGCTATCTAGCAAACGATGCAAATGATACGACAGGTCACCGTTGCCTTTCTTGTCCTGTGGTCCTTCAGAAGCACTAGACATGGGGAGAGGAGAATGTTGCAAATTATAGAAAATATTGTATAAATGTCAAATAGAATAATTGCCCATAACCGTGCCATTGGCAGAAAGAACAACATCCACCGCAGAAGCAAAACAAAATCCAACACCCCTCATTTTTATCTTCTTGAAAGCAATTGCTCCTCAAAAAGCACCATTCTATTCTCTTCATCCATGGTCACGGACACAACCACCACCGGCGACGCGGACATCACGCTTAGGGATGTGGTCAATCATATGGGGCACATGAAACAGGAGCTGCTGGGGAAAATGACCGAAATACAGAAGCAACTATCTGACGAAATCGCGTCACACAAAAAAGAAACCCGCACGATGGGAGTATCTCTCCATGAACGCATGGATGATCTGGAGAACCGTATGGATGCCCTCGATGAAGACCTCACCGCCACCATCAAAGATACCCTTGTCATCCGCAAACACGTGGGCATAGCGGTGGGTGAAGAGGATTGAGCGACGACATGCCCTATACTCATCGCATGACTCCCAACCGCACTCCCCTTCTCCCCGTCGCCATCGTCACGGCGCTGTACTTAACCGTCGCGGCGATCGCGAGCGTCGGCAACGATAACTGGGAATTCGTCGCCTACATCGTGGTGGTGCTCTTTGCGGGCGCCGGAGTGGCGCTGCTGCATAAGCAGGTGGGCTTGAGCAGGGGGTTGCTTTGGACGCTCAGCCTGTGGGGTCTCATGCACATGCTCGGCGGCCTGCTGCCCGTGCCGGAAGGCTGGCCCATCAACGGCGATAAGCGCGTGCTCTACAGCACGTGGCTGATTCCCGATTACCTCAAGTACGACCACATCGTGCATGCCTTCGGATTCGCCATCGCCACATGGGCCGTGTGGCAATCCCTGCGCTCGACGCTTATCAATAAGACACCGACCGCCGCCATCCTCTTCCTCTGCGCGCTCGCGGGCATGGGGCTTGGGGCGCTCAATGAGATCGTGGAGTTTTTGGCGGTGCTGCTGATCCCCGATACCAACGTGGGCGGCTATCTCAATACCGGCTGGGACCTGGTGGCCAACGCGGTCGGCGCCTTCGGGGCGGCGATAGTAATCGGCATCATGACCAAGAAAAAATGACCTCGCTGCGCCGCGACATCGGGCTGCTCTACGCGTTCCAGTTCCTCATGGGACTGGTGTTTTTCTTACCGGTGGCGGCGCTCTACTTCACCGATATCGCGGGCTCGGCGCGAGGGGCCATGCTCGTGTTCGCCACCATGAATATCACGGCCGCCCTATGCGACATTCCCGCCGGATCCATCGCCGACAAATTCGGCAGAAAGCTCTGCCTCATCCTCTCCTCGGTCTTCAACGTCGCGGCACTGATACTGTATGCCTCCGCGCACTCGCTGCCCACACTGCTGATAGGCGGCATGCTGTGGGGCTGCGCCAACGCGCTCATGAGCGGGATTGCCATGGCCATGCTCTACGACGTCTTGCACGCGGGTAATCGCGCCGAGGATTTCAAGCATATCAACGCACGCATTCAAACGGCGGTGCCGCTGGGCTTCGCCCTCTCTTCGCTCGCCGGCGGTTTTCTTGCCGACGTCGACCTGCGCTGGACGGTGATCGCGAGCGTCATCCCCGCGGCGCTGCTCGTGCCCCTCACCTTCTTCCTGCGAGAACCCGCCATCGGCAAGCCGCACGGCAATACCTTGCTCGGTCACGCGGGCCACACGGCGCTGTACATCCTGCGGCATTCCTCGCTGCTCTCCCTCTTCGCCATCGGCGTCTTCGGCTGGTCGATCGGGCAGGCGGTCTTCAACTTAAGCTCGCTCTTCTACGAAGAAATCGGCCTCTCAAACGGCACCATCGGCATCGTCAACGCCCTCACGTTCGTCATCAGCATGGCGGGCTTTCTGGCGGCCACCCCGCTCTCGCGCCTCATCGGCGACCGTGCGACGCTGCTGCTGAGTGTAGTACTGCACACGGGCCTGTGGATCGCGGCCACCTTCATGAAAGGCAACTTCGTCATGCTCCCCTTGGCAGTAGCCGGCATGGCCTTCGCCATCCGCATGCCGATAGAACATCACCTCACCAACATCTTCGTCGAAAGCCCCATGCGCGGCACGCTGCTCTCGATGAAATCGCTCGTCGACCGCGCGGCTATCGCGCTTGCCGCCTTCGTCTCCAGCATGCTCATCGACTCCATCTCCGCCGCGGCCACCATCCGCATTTTCTCGGCTGTGATGGCCATCAACCTGCTCTTCGTCCTCCTGTTGAAGATTCCGCAGCACTCAAGCGAGAAGACAGTTGACTGAGAGCATAAACTGAGTAAAAAGCATGCATGCAAAACAAGCCGCAACCTTTCGCGTTCCTGCCGCCTGAACCGTTTGATCCGGATAACCGCGAAAAAGATCATGGATCGCAGGACATCAATGATCTGGTCCGACGCTATCACGGCATATGGGAAACGGCTTTCAACAGCATCAAAAGTGCATGGGTGTTGGAAGGTCCGATTCGCTTGGGCGTCTATAAGCGACTGCGAAAATTTCCGGATAGCAAAGACCAAGCAGTGTATGCGGCAATCGATCGAGCATGCAGGTCGGTCTATAATCTGTTTCATACAAAAGAAGATCTGTATGCACTCGTAAAAGCGGCGAAAAATCCGGAAGAACGCTTACGGCTCATGACCAATGCTTTTCTCAGGCATATAAAATATCTTCCCAACATTAAAAATAGTGAAAAGAAAACGATCAACGACAATCAAACGAATCTCCAGAAAACCATTGTGGACGCGATGCTGCAAACCGAAGGAAACGCGCCGTCTAACATCATGACCATCACGCGACAAACACTGCAAGCCACGACTCTTTCCGAAGCATTGCTCTTAATGGAACCCAAACCAAGCATTCGCGTGATGCAAAACACTGTGGGCAGAGCGCGTACGCTCGGGAAATCCGTCACAAAAAACGACAACGGCCACAAATACTGATCTTCTTAACAAGAAGCAGAACGTGCGCATAACCCCACTTTCTGCTATACTGAGGGGATACTTTTATGGTCGAAAAACCCACACCCAACGAGGCTCTCAAAGACGCTGAGAAAGCGATCCCGATCATCGGGTCTTTGCCCGTGGACGCGCAAACGCTCAAGCAGTTTGCAGAAAAGAAAGTGCAGGAAAAAGAACCCGTAAAGGAGCAAGGAAAACAGGAGCGCGACAAAGAAGCGAAAGACGTCGAAGAGCGAGTGCAACAGATCCGCATAGCCAATGACGAATTACCCGTGCCCTATGAACAGGTGACCAAAGACAACTTTAAGCCGGAAGTCACGTTCGAAGATCTGCGCAAATCGATCACCGAAAAAAAGTGGGGCCAGGTCGTGAGCCAGGCGTTCAAGCTGATGTTCGGCGATAAGAATAACGTCACCGGCCTCGGGTTCGCCGCGGAGAACTT
>CAYTNJ010000008.1:23342-25648 GCA_964439155.1 uncultured Candidatus Peribacteria bacterium
AGAGGGGTTACGCAACCTGCCAAGCGCGCAGGTCGCCGGTGTCTTCAAGCAAACCGAACGCATGGATCAGAAGACTGACGTAGAGAAAAAGATGCGCATCGGCATCGCCTCCTTTGAGTCGGAGTTCGAACTGTATCGTCGCGGATTTTCCCGTGACCGGACCGTCACCGCCGATAAGACGAAAACCTACGCCGTGCAGGACGGCGATACGCTGGAATCACTCGCCAAGAAAAACGTGATCGGCAAAGAGGCCTGGGAACAAATCCAAAAAGGCCTCAAGGGCGAGAAAGACGGCGTGCTCGGCGGCGTCTCTACCGACAAAAAGCTGCCGAAGGGCACGTTCCTGTACTTCGACAAAGACGGCTTCCCGATCCACCTGTCCCCCGCCAAGAACGATGCACCTTCAGTCACGCTCTTCAAAAAGACGGAGGAGAAAGACCGGATGACTGCGTCGAAGTTGGACCTGCTCGACGCGCGTCTGCAGCCGGGACAAGTGGTGTTGGTCAACGCGCGCAAGCGTAATCCCATCAAGCAGGCATACGTGGCGCTCGGCCGCATGTTCCAAGCAAATGCAGCACAAGAAGAAACGTTCTTCTCTGTACATCCCCTGATCGTAAAAGGCCGTGACGCGCAGGGAAGAATCGTGCTCCTCGACCAGGTGTACACCGGCTCGCGCCAGGTGTTGCTCCGTGACATCCTCGGCCCCGGCAAAGAGTGCGACTCCATCGCCGTCTGCAGCCTGCCCAAGCCCGAAGACGGCGCCAAGCTGATCGAGCACGCTTCTAAGTTGGAAGGAAAATTCCTGTATTCTTATAAAAAAGCATTCGACATCGGAGTAAAACGCTTCAAGGAGAAGACGGGACTGAGCCCGACCACGGGAGGAGAAAAGGTGCAACATAGCGGCGTGTGCTTCGACTTCATCCGCCAGGCCGCGCAGGAAGCGGGTATTCCGGACCTGGCCAATGCGCAGTCCGGACTGGACATGTTCAAACTCCTCAAGCTCGAATACGCGACGGAAGTGTAAGCGGGAGCTATAGTGAGATCCGTGCACGACACGGCGCTCATCACCGGTGCTTCGAGCGGACTCGGAGAGGAATTCGCGCGCTTGTGGGCGCAGGCTGGAAGTGACGTAGTACTCGTGGCTCGCGACAAAGAACGATTGGATGCTCTCGCGAAAGACCTTCGCAGGGCACACAAAGTCACCGTCACCGTACTTCCCTGCGATCTGTCGAAAGAAGGCGCATGCGACGACTTGGCGAAGCAGCTCACGAGAAAAAAGATCACGGTCACGACTCTGGTGAACAACGCCGGCTTCGGCGGCTTCGGGGCTTTTGCCAAAACCGATCTCGCGACGGAGAAGCAGATGATCGACCTGAACATAAAGGCCCTCACGGAGCTCACCAAACATCTGCTACCCGACATGCTCAAGCGCAAAAAGGGCCGCATTCTCAACGTCGCCTCCACGGCCGCCTATCAGCCGGGCCCGCTCATGGCCGTGTACTACGCCACCAAGGCCTACGTGCTGTCGCTGTCGCTCGCCCTTAGCGTGGAGCTGCAAGGCACCGGGGTCACCGTGACCTGCTTAAGCCCCGGCCCCACCCGCACGCGCTTCGCGGCCAACGCCAAGATGGATCGCTCCAAGCTGTTCCGCGGACACGTGATGGACGCAAAACCCGTCGCCTTGGCCGGATTCAAAGGCTGTGTAAAAGGCAAGGCGCACGTGATTCCGGGCAAACGGAATAGATTGGGCGTGCTCGGCACGCGACTCGTCTCGCGAACATTCGCGGCAAAGGTTGCAAAGTGGATGCAAAACCACGAATGAGTGGACAGAGGACAGAGGACAGTGGAAAGTAGATAGGAGTCTCTATTCATCGTCTCCATGCATATCCTCCTGTTCGGCGGCAGCTTTGATCCGCCTCACCTGGGCCACGCGTTCGTCGCGCGCGAAGTCGTAAAACGCGGCATCGCCGACGAAGTGTGGTTCATGCCCTGCGGCGATCATCCGTTCAATCGACGCCTCTCGGACGCATCACACCGTCTGGCGATGCTCCAATTCCTCGCATCGGACAAGATCAAGATCTCCACGCACGAATTGGAACGCGAGGGCAAAAGTTATTCGCTGCAAACGCTCCAGGAACTTTCGAAAAGTCATCCCGACGATCACTTCTCCTGGCTCATGGGCTCCGATCAACTCCCGGCTTTTGCAAAGTGGAACGGCTACGAGGAGCTGCTCCGCGACTTCGGCGCCTACGTATACCCCCGACGCGGCTCTCCTCTGAGCAATCTCCTCGAAGGTATGACCGGCC
>CAYTNJ010000009.1:0-4461 GCA_964439155.1 uncultured Candidatus Peribacteria bacterium
ATGGTCGGGACGAAAGGACTTGAACCTTCGACCTCTTGCACCCCATGCAAGCGCTCTAGCCAACTGAGCTACGTCCCGAACGCGCGGGAGTATAGCGGAAACATCTAATGCAACGCATGCTTTTTTCCTGTATGGGACTTAAAGCAACCATTGGCTGAATTCTTATTAGAAACGCATTTTAGGCTAATAATTTAGCAAAATAGGTCTTTGCATCGTATTCCGCGCATCATCAATCCCGGCAAGCTTTCGCCTGCCGGGACCGACGTTCCTTTCTGGGCTTTAGTTGTTCTTGTTTTTCCGTGCCTCTTCTCGTTCGTTGTTGCTAGGTATAGGGAGATAAACTTTCCCTACAGGTTGTCCCGAAAAACACTGAAAGGCGTATTCCTTGGCTGTCTCTATCGGATCCTTGGCGCGGTAAATCTCCTTTGGGAAACAGCTGAGGGGCTCTGCATGCTTGCCGTGCAACAAGAGCGCGCGAAGTATGATTTTGCCAGATTCAGATGCTCCTTCCACGACGAAGATATCCCCCTTGTCCATGCCTTCCATGACTACGGCGTCGCCGGAAATCGTGCCGGTGGGGCGATCGGATTCTTCACCCACTAGGTACTCCTTCCGGTTCTCAGGATTCTTGTCGAACTGGAAGAAGGTTTTGCCCGGCCACACCTCCATCTGTTCGCCGTTCTCCATCATGGTGCAGTGACGTATCACCACTACTTTCCTGTATCGTTGCATGATTCCTCCTGCTCAAAATATGGTTGGCCCAGTGCCTTCCACTCGGGAAACGCTCTTTGGCCAAGCGCTTGCAGAGAGGAAGGCGGAACGTCGGAAAGATCTGCTCCATCCGCGATGGAGGGGCGGGATGATGGTATGCTGTGGCCCTTTAGTCAACGTTCTGCATGTCTCTTTTTTGCTCCACCTTCATCGCCGGCATGGGAGAGCTTATAGCCGAGGTGCTGCCGCGGGCGCTTCGTGGAGTGAGCATAAAGCAGGTGGGGGACGGGGTCGTGCTCTACGAAAGTTCAGCGCCGGCGGAGGTGATCCGCTCCCTGCGTTTTTTCAACAATTCGTTTCTCGTGCTGTCGCTTGCCAAGGAGTTGCCGAAGGATGATCCGCTCAAAGGGCTCATCGCTTTCGTCCGCCAAGATCCCGCTTTGCCCGATCTCTTGGAGCGCATCGCGCAGCAGGGGAAGACGTACGGCCTTTGGGCATCTGTCTCCAACAAGATGACGGCGCTCACGCAGTTTCAACGGGAGAAGATGGAGCGGTTTTTGTTCACCTCGGCCAGCCTGCGCCCCGACCAAAAAACTCCCAAGCAGATGCTGTGGCTGCTCACGCGGGCGGAAGGGTTTGGCATCCTCGGCCTGCGCCTTACGCGGCAGGAGGAAAAGTTGGATCATGAGTTGCAGAAAGGGGAGCTCAGGCCGGAGTTGGCACATCTTCTTTGCCTGTTGTCCGAGCCAAAGCCGACGGATGTTTTTTTGGACGCTTGCGCCGGGTCCGGAGCGATTCCGCTGGAGCGCGCCAGGGCGTTTCCGTTCAAGAAGATCCTCGCGGGGGATAACGATGCGAGACTTGTTGCGGCATTGGAAAGACAAGTGCCGAGGAAACAAAAGGAGATCGAAGTGTCTGAGATGGATGCGCAAACATTGGAGGGCATTCCCGATCGCTCCGTCGATGCGGTGGTCACCGATCCGCCCTGGGGGATGTACGATGCGGGGATGTTTGATCTGGAGCAATTCTTAAGTTCCCTGAGCCGGGTCTGTAAACCCGGAGCGCGGATAGTCTTGCTGCTTGGACGGACTGTGTCGTTGCCTGAGCATTCAAAAATGAAGAAGAGGAAGACCATGGATATTTTGGTTTCTGGGCAGAAGGCGACGGTGTATGTGATGGAGGTGCTGTAAGTCCTGCGGCCAGTATGGCCGCGCTGGGGTATTGGGGATGGCCGCGTTAGGGTATTGGGTATGGTCGCTTTGGAGGCTAATTCTTGCTTCCGAAGGGCTTTTTTGCTTACATGACTCCCTTTATGCCCAAAACGACCCTGACGGCGCTGGATTTAGCCACTTTTGGAGTACTTGCCAAAGTATCATATTTATATTATAATGTTTTATTAAGGTCTTAAAAATGTCATTACAACCCACTGCTATCTCTTCGGCAAGCCAGGCGATCGATCAGCATCAGCGCATTCTGATTCTGCCGCACGCCAACGTGGATCCCGATTGTTTGAGCAGCGCGCTTGCGTGCTACTCCATGTTCAAGGCGCTCGGCAAAGATGTCACCGTCATCTGCCCGGATACCTTGCCCGAGTCGCTCAAATTTTTGCCGGGCTTTGGAAAGTTGGAACAGAAGATCCAGGAGAGTCGCGATTTCGTCATCACCATCAACCTCGATGATGGCGTGGAGGTGGATAAATTGCGTTATACCGTTGAAGATCAAAAGGTGAACATCATCGTGTCGCCCAAGAATGGCCGCATCCGCCCGCAGCAGATTTCGCTTGCGGAAGGGGAGCGCAAATACGATCTTCTCGTGGTGGTGGATACCGCGGACTTGGCGCTGCTCGGGTCTGTCTATACCGACAACGTCGATCTGTTCAACGAAATCCCCATCCTCAACATCGACCATCACATCAGCAACACCGGCTACGGCCAGTTGCAGTTGATCGATCCCACGGCGGCCAGCGCCACCGAGGTGCTCTACAGCTGGTTCACCCGCATGCCGGCTTATCAGCAACACATCACCGCCGATATGGCCACGCTGCTGCTTACAGGCCTTATTACCGATACGCGCAGTTTCCAGAACCCCAACACGACTCCTCGTTCGCTCGAGGTGGCGGCCGAATTGCTCGAGCGCGGCGCGCGCCAGCAGGAGATCATTCAGCAGATTTATAAGACCAAGCCTTTGAGCACGCTCAAAATTTGGGGCCGGGCGCTCAATCGCATTCAAATCGATAGCGCGGCGAAGATCGTGTGGTCTACCGTCAGTAAGGAAGACTTGGCCGAGATGGATGCCACGAGCAAGGAGACGCACGGCATTCTGGACGAACTCATCTCCACCATTCCTGACGCCGACGTGTACGTGCTGTTTACCGAAGTGGAGGAAGGCGGCCTCAAGGCCAGTATGCGCTCCACGGCGGCCATCGATGTCAGCAAGCTTGCCGGCCAAACCTACGGCGGCGGCGGGCATGCGCGGGCTTCCGGTTTCCGCGTGCGCAGCTTTGCGAACTTTCAATTGCAGGTGCTGGAGTGCATCCAAAAACTCAAGGAGGGCATGCTCAAGCAGCACGAAGAAGAGGTGCCCACCCCCGCGTCTTCCCTGCCCACGGCCAAGCCCGTGCCAAGCGCGGCGCCTTCCGCTCCTTCGCAGCCAAAAGCGCCTCCCGTTGCCATCAATCAGGCTCCTTTGCCCTCGCAGCGCGATATTGTGCGCGACTTAACGGGGGCGAGCGAGGAAAAGAAAGCCTAGGTTCCTTCCGTAACGGCGTCTTCTCTGGTATGGTCAGCGCCGTTCCCCTTTTTTCGCATGCGCCTGGTCCAGGTTGCCAAAGCACTGAACATGACCGGACAGCAGCTTCGCAAGGAGCTGACCCAAGTGGATTTCGGCGTCAAACCGACCGATCGCGAGATGTCGGATAACCTGGCGCACGGGGTGATTCGCTTTTTGGCTCGCAAATACAACATCCAAGTGGCGCCGGAGGTGTTCCTGCCGGGCGGCATCGATGATGGAAGTGGCGAGGAAGGTGGTGCCAGCGCGGGCATCCCTGCCCGCGAAGATGAGGGCACCCCTGCCCGCGAAGATCATGCTGCGCCCGCCATGCCTACCAGCATGCCCACGCCCAAGGCCGACTCGCTCCATGTACTGCGCAAGTTGTCACTCGAAGGAGTCTCCAAGGAGGCGATGCAGAAGCACGCCACGCCCGTCGCTCCCGTACTCACCAAAGAAGAGCGCGAGGCCCGCGACCAGGAAGCGAAGTTGCATGCCATCCAGCGCAAGCCGGGAGCTTCGACGCACCAAGAGCAGATCAAGCGCAAGGAAGGAAAAGTGACGCTGCCCGCGCAGATTTCCGTGAAGGAATTCGCCGAGAAGACCGGCATCCAGGTGCCCAAAGTCATCCAGTCCCTCATGAAAAACGGCGTCATGGCCACGATCACGCAGGCCATTGACTACGACACGGCCGCCATCATCGCCAACGACTTGGGCGTGGACGTGGAGAAAGAACAGGAGCAGGCCAAGGTGGAAGATCTGCTCAGCAAGAACTTGGCAATGCTCTTGAAAGACGAAAAGGAAAACTTAGAGACGCGCCCGCCGATCGTGGTGGTGATGGGTCACGTCGACCACGGCAAGACTTCCATTCTCGACGCCATCCGCCAGACGGACGTGGTGGCGGGCGAAGCGGGTGGTATCACGCAGCACATCGGTGCGTATCAGGTAATGCACCAGGGCAAGGCTATCACTTTCCTCGATACG
>CAYTNJ010000009.1:4471-18324 GCA_964439155.1 uncultured Candidatus Peribacteria bacterium
ACGGCCATGCGCGCCCGCGGCGCTCAGGTGACGGACATCGCCATTCTCGTGGTGTCCGCCGAAGAAGGCGTGAAGGAGACGACCATCGAAGCCATCAACCATGCCAAGGAAGCGGAGGTCCCCCTCATCGTGGCCATCAATAAAATGGATAGGCCCAACGCCGACCCCGACCGCGTGAAGGGCGAGCTTGCGGCACACGGCCTGCAGCCGGAGGAATGGGGCGGCACTACTCCCATGGTGCCCTGTTCGGCTGTGAGCAAAATGGGCATCGATTCGCTGCTCGACCACGTGGTGCTCATCGCCGAAATGGCCGAGCTCAAGGCCAATCCCAAGCGCAAAGCCGTAGCTACTGTCATCGAGAGTAATTTAGATACGTCCCTCGGGCCCTTGGCCACCGTCATCGTCAACGCCGGCACGCTCAAAGTGGGCGATGCCTTCGTGTGCGGACGCACGGTCGGCAAAGTGCGCGCCATGGTGGATGCCTCGGGCAAGCGCGTCGACAACATCGGTCCTTCAGGCGCGGTGCGCGTGTCGGGCTTTTCCGGTACGGCGCAAGTGGGAGACATTCTCCAGGTAGTGGGCTCCGAGCGCGAGGCGCGCCAATTGCTCGATAAATTACTCACGCAGGAAGGCCAGCTGCAAAAGCGCGGATTCGCCGATTTGGTCACCCGCCTGCACGAAGGCAAGGTGCAACATCTCAAAGTGGTGCTTAAGGCCGACAGCCAAGGGTCGCTGGAAGCCATTCAGGGTGCGCTCGACAAGCAGGGCACGACGGAAGTGAAGGTGAAGGTGATCCACGGAGCCATCGGCGCCGTCACCGAGAGCGACGTGATGATGGCCAGCGCCAGCGAGGCGCTCGTGGTGGCGTTCCACACGGCGGTGTCGCCCGCGGTGCTGCGTACGGCCGAGAGAGAAGGCGTGAAGATCCGCCAATACACCGTCATCTACGCGCTCTTCGAAGAACTCGACCAGCTCATGAAGGGGCTCCTCATCCCCGAGGAAGAAGAAAAGATTTTGGGCCATCTCGAAGTGAAGGGCGTGTTCCTCCAGCAGAAATCGGAGCAGATCATCGGCGGCCGCGTGCTCGACGGCGTCATCAAGCGTGTACTCTTCCGCTTGCAGCGCGACGGCGAAGTAGTGGCCACGGGGCGCATCTTGTCGCTGCGCAAAGTGGATAATGACATCAAAGAAGCCAAGGAAGGCAGCGAGTGCGGCATGCGCGTCGAATCCTCGTCTCCGGTATTGCAGGGAGACGTTCTCGAAGCGTACTTCCGTGAGTTTAAGAAGAAAGAAGATTAAGCCGTTGGTGCGTTTCGCATGTCCTTCTTGATCTTGTCCGCCTGTTTTTCCGCGCCGCTGCGGATGTAATCGACGACCAATTCTTTGGCATCTGCACCGGTTACGGCAGTAATGGCTTCGAGGAATTGCACCAAGTCCGAAGGCTTGCCCCCGGAAGTATTCATGGCGTCCAATTGGTCGCGCACCTCTTTTGGGGAAATCTCGTCGAGGTACTCCTTCACCTTGGCCGAGTCACCGGCTTTTGCCGCCTTGAGCAGGTTTTTCGTGCCGCCGCCGTTGTTCATCATCTCTTCGACGGCAGTGGCCCATGCAGCACCTTGAATGCCGTACTGTCCTGTTAAGCGCTTGAATTCCTTGTTGTTCAGCGCCAGGGAGGCGTTCTCCACGAGGCGTTTGTCTTTCGGCTCGAACACATTGAGCAGGCTCGGTTGGGCAGCAACTGCCGCTATCCCCAAGTACAGCAGGGGAGTGGCCGACCATTTGCGCGAGATGACGGCGATGGTGCCCATGACCGCGGCGGCGGCAGTCGCCACCACCGCCAGGCCGAGACGGCCCATTTTGTTCACGTTCTCGTTCACGAACGATTGCCCCGGTCTGTTTTGAAAGCGCAGCGCTCCGTCGGGATCGGTTTGCTCCATGCGCGTAAGGCAAACGAGCAGCCCATCGAGCGCCGCTTGGGTTTCTGCGGGCACGATCGGCCGCAGCTTCGCGATCAGTTCTTTGTCATCCAAAATTTGTCCTTGCCTGATGCGGTACACGTGCGAAGACTTTTCTTCTGCGTTGGGGTCGTCTTTGCCTTTTAAGGCGATGCGCTCGAGATAGCGCCCGCTCTCCATGTCGGGCATTTCATTTGCGTCCGGCGGGTCCGCCGTGAGGCCGGCGAGCATCTTCTCTATCTGTCCCGAGGCATCCTGCAATGTATCCGGCAAACTTTTGTTTAACGTTGCACGAATGGTGCCGGGCGTATCGATGTCTTTCCTGTTCTGCTCGACCGCGGTTTTCACCTTGTTCAGCCTGTTCGGGCCGTAGTTCAAATACGCGGTTTTGCGCAGCTCATCGGGCGAGCCCAATTTGGCGTACGCGCTCTTGAGGAGCATGTCGCCCACTTGTCCGTCCACGTCGTCCAATTTCTTTCGCGTGGCACCCAACACGTTCTTGGCACTCTCGCCGTCGCGCGGTGCCTTGAGCGTGGTCGTAGCCAACCGCTCTCGGGCTTTGTCGCCGCTGTTTTCTGGAGAGGAGAGGGCCATGTGGAGTGTGTGCTTTTGGGGAGTGACGTCTTAGGGTTTCGGTTTGTTCCTGGTATCTTGCGCTTCTTTGAATTTCTTTTTCACGTCTTCGTTGGTCAGGCCCGTGATGCCTTGTTTGCCTTCGGCTCGCAGCTTGGTATCGATTTCGGTGAGCCGGTCGTAGATTTCCTTGTCTTCCACGTTCGTGTAGCCCAATTCCTTGAGTGTCGTCTTGAGTTGTTCGAAGTTCGCATTCGCGCCGTTGCCGATTTGAGTATCGATCTTGATGCGCAGCTTTTTCGACTTTTCGTCGTCGGCTCCGAGAGTTTTCACCGCTCCGGCCGTTTCGCCCGGCCTGCCTGTCTTCTTGTTGTCTTTCAAGTTGTCGATTACGGCCTTGAGTCCGCCCGGAGCATACAGCGCGGCGTTCAAGTTGTTCGAATTCAAACCCTTGGAAAGAGATAGAGGAGTGGCGCCGGGCATACCTGGGATAATCGGCAGCGCGAGAGGCGCCTTAAGAGCGAACTTGCCGTAGCCTTCGCCCGCGCTCTTGATGGCCTGTGCGCCGGTGCTCAGCACGTCGTCGCCCTTGAGTACCATGAATACTCCCATCCACAGTATGCCGAGGCTGAGACCCAGCCAGAGGAGTTGGTAGTAGTTCGTGATGCCGTCCCAAATGCGCAGTTCAATCCCTAAGTCACCGCCTTGGAACTGCACGCCCGTGCCGGCATTGAGGAGCAGGAAGCCCACCGAGAGGGGAACCGCTACCATGGCGGGCAGGAACGCCGCTTTGAGGAAGGTCTTCCAAATCTTTTTGGGGATATCCTCGCCCATGTTCAATTGGTCGCCTCCCACGTAATCCAGGAAGATGAACGGCATGAAGGCGATGGTCACCCACAGCACGGGGATGCGCATCACGAAGGCCACCAGCATCGCCAGCAGCGGGAAGAAGAGGGCGATGTGGATGATCAGCACCAAGACCTCACGTACCAAAAACACGATGAAGTCGTTCAATTTCATGCCGCCCGGTTCGGCTTTGGGTACTTCGCCGAGCGACCCTAAGCGCGAGTAGTTGATGATGAGACCGTTGAGCACGGCCGAATAGCCTTCGATGGCGTTCACGTCGAGTTTTTCTTCCTTGTAGCAGAGAATCTGTCCCAATGGGCATTGGTAGCTTTGATTCTTAAGGCTGACCAAATCCGCCGGTGTCTTGAGGAAGAACTGTACGTCCACGATCATCTGGCAGGGGCAGCTGTATTGGTTCGGGCCTTCCTCTTTGCAGTCTTCCACCACGGGCCCCGGCTTATTGCGCGCCACGCGGCATTCAAAGCCCGGCTGCTGCAGGTAAGAGGGGATGCCATATACTGCGGTCGTGGCCACGTTGGCCACGTCGATGATCACTCGGGGGAAGAACCAGGAGAAGTTCACCAAGATCACCGCCATCACGAACTTGGGGGCGTGGGTGCTTAAGAATTCCTTATTGGTGGTGATGATCGTATAAATGGCCGCGCCGATCAGCACGAAGGCGAAGATGATGTTCATCAAATCGCGCGCCAACTGCCAAATTTCGTTGAGCATGTCCATGAGAGCGCCTTCCTGGCCGCTCGAGGAAAGGTCAAAGATGAAGCGGGGATCGAGGAGGGTATTGAGGAACACGAAGACGATCCACGTGAGCAGGTGCAATATCGTGATCATGATCGACACCACTTGGGCGATCGACAAGTCGATGCCCTCGGGAATCCGGATTCCCTCGGCGGCGTGCACGGTTTCGGGGAAGGCCCAGGCGATGCCTGCCATGCCCATCGCCACTAGAATCGTTGCCATTGCGGGGAGGTATTTTTTGTGTGGGGACATTCGAACTATCATAGCATGTTAGCCCTTTTCGCACAACGCAGCGGTATTCTCGCAAGTAGTGTTACACCATGAAACCCCCGAGATTGTGAGTAGAAATTGTGTTCAAGCAAATATATTTTCTCACTCAATAACCCTATTTTTTGGCTTCAATGAGCCAATTAATATGATCATAATATGTATACAAAGTATTGTTCACTTTTCTTGCACTACCTGGGGGGTCATGAATACTGTTTGTGAACATGTCTTCCGCGTCCGTCCTCAAGGCTCTCTTCAGCTCCCAGACTCGGGTAAAGCTGCTTTCCACCTTCCTGCTCCACCCGGAGGAGGAATACTTCATCCGCGAGTTGACGCGCCTACTAAACGAGCAAATCAACTCCATTCGTCGTGAGCTCGAAAACCTGCGCCGCGTGGGATTGGTAAAGGCCAGGCACAAGGCCCGCAAGAAGTACTACCGCATCGACACGGATTTCCCCCTCTATAATGATCTGCGCAGCCTGTTTTCCAAGGCCATTCAAGGCGAAAGCCCTTTCGTGTCCAGTTTAAAGTCGCTTCCTGGAGTAAAATTGATCCTTTTGGCCGGCAGCCTCAGCGGTACTGAGAGCAAGGTGGATCTCCTGCTGGTAGGGGACGTGAAGAAAGAAGTGCTCGAAGCCCTCCTCGCCCAGGATCCTGCGATGAAATACGTGAAGTACTCCATCTTCTCGGAGGCCGACTTCCTTTATCGCCTCAGCCTTAAAGACCGGTTCGTTCTGGAAATCCTCAACGACCCCCGCCATACGATGGTGTTCAACGGGCTCCAAAAGCAGATCGAAGAGGCCTTGGGGTAGTTCTTAGCTTTTTAGCTTATTAGCTGGTTAGCTGGTTAGCTTTAAAATGCTCATATGTCCCTAAAAAGCTAATAAGCTAAAAAGCTAACTAGCTGTGTAATTCTCCTCTTTACACCCCTTTATTTCTCTGTATCCTACCTCCACTTTGCCGTCCCCGATCCTCCACGACCAGGCCAACCGTTTTCTCAAGAGCGTGCCCGACATGCAGCCGGGCTATACCGTGCGCGTGCACGAACGCATCAAGGAAGGCGACAAGGAGCGCGTGCAGATCTTCGAAGGATTGGTGATCGCCGTGCATCGCGGCCATGTGGCTACGGACGCGTCGTTCACGGTCCGCCGCGTGGTATCCGGTATCGGCGTCGAGAAGGTGTTTCCGTTGCACTCCCAGGTGGTGGTGAAAATCGAAGTGAAGAAGGTCGCCCGCGCCCGCCGCGCCAAGATGTACTTCATCCGCGGACGCGCCGGTAAGGCCGCCCGCTTGAACGAGAGATTCACCGTGGAAGGCGAATTCGACGTGGCACCCATCAAAAAAGAAGAGGCCCCCGTGGTCGAAGTAGAGGCACCCACAGAAGCCCCGGTGGAAACCGCTCCGGCCGCGGCCGAGGCCGCTCCCGAAGCCGCCGCACCTGAGGCAGCCGCTTCCTAAAGCACACCTTCCGCTTCACACCTATGCGCTTGATCCTCGTTGGCAACTACGGGGTCGGCAACCTTGGTGATGAGGCGTTGAAAGACTACATGCTGCACGCGTTTCCCGCTGCCGAGTGGCAGGTGATTTCGGCGCGTCCGTCTGGTGTGCAGGAGTTGCCGCGCATTCCGAGCGGCGTACGCTCCTTCTTTTTTACACCCTGGATGCGCACGGTTCTGGCCATTCGCAAGGCTGACGGCTTGGTGTTCGGCGGCGGGTCGCTCTTTACCGATGTGGAATCGGCCTTCGCCTGCTGGCTTTGGTATCTGCATGCCGCTGTCGCGTTTTTCTTCGGCACGCCCGTATTTTTGTCGTTCCAGGGCATCGGCCCCTTTCGTTCCGCCTTCGGCGAGCGCTTGGCGAGGAGAGTTATGGCCAAGGCGGCGTACGTATCGGTGCGCGACCGGTTTTCCTTCGATCGGGTGCGTTCGTGGGACAAATCCGTGCGGACGGTGCAAACGTCCGATCCCGTGTTTTCGGTCTTCCATCAAGGAAAAGTCGAACATGGCACGCAACAAACGTTCGTAATCATCCCGCGCAGGAATTCGCCCGACATGTTCCGCGAGCAGGCGATCACGTTAAGCGAGCACTATCCTTCCATGGCGGTGCGCATCATCGCCATGCAGCCGGACGATGCAAGCGAGAGAGCGACCATCGCAAGATTGTGCGCGGCTTTCCCCACAGCCGAAGTGGTGCCCGCTCGTTCGACGGTGGCCCTTTTGGCGGCGCTCAAGGATGCTTCCCTCGTGCTCACGCAGCGTTACCACGGCGCACTCGCAGCGATCGCGCTCGGGATTCCTGTGGAAATAGCCGCCCAGGGGAGCAAGGACAAGCTTTCCTCGCTTCAATCGAGCGACGGCATCACCCTTTCGGCCGATGAACTCAAGCGAGCGATCCGGGAAGGGGAGTGCACGCTCAAAGAGGCTTTGGCGGAGCTTCCGGATCGCTCATAGGCGTATCGCGTTTGTAGGCCTTTTGCGCTATCATCTCGCCACTACGCTTTGCGGGGCAGGCGCTTTCTCTTATGGCTCTTATGGATATTCGAAATTTTTCCCCACTACGCTCTCTGGAGCTTCGCGGGGCAGGGCATCTCCTCCTCTTATGAACATTCGTAACTTTTGCATCATTGCGCATATCGATCACGGCAAGTCGACTCTGTCCGACAGGTTGATCGAAACAACTGGCACGCTGCAGAAGCGCGAGATGAAGGAGCAGCTGCTCGATACCATGGATCTGGAGCGCGAGCGCGGCATCACGATCAAGCTGACTCCGGTGCGCATGGAATACAAAGGCATCGAGCTCAACCTGATCGACACCCCAGGCCACACCGATTTTCGCTACGAGGTAAGCCGTTCTCTTGCCGCCTGCGAGGGGGCAATTTTGTTGGTGGATGCGTCGCAGGGCATTCAGGCTCAAACGCTCGCGGTGCTCACCATGGCCATGGAGCATGATTTGAAAATCATTCCCGTGCTTAACAAAATCGATCTGCCTGCGGCAGACCCTGAGCGCGTGAGCGAAGAGGTGCTGCGCCTCGTGGGAGGGAAAAAAGAAGACATCCTTCGCATTTCAGCCAAAGAGGGCAGGGGAGTGCCGGAGCTGTTGGAAGAGATCGTGAAAAAGATTCCGCCTGCGGTGTCCGATCCCACGTCGTCTATAAGCCGGGCGCTCATCTTCGACGCCGTGATGGATAACTACCGCGGTGCGGTGGCTTACGTGAGAGTGGTGGAAGGCAGCTTTCAGAAAGGCCAAAAAGTGCATTTGCTCGGTACGAAAGGCGAGTTCGAAGTGCAGGACGTGGGGCACTTTTCACCCAAATACATCGCGGATGAGGCGCTCACGGCCGGTTCGATCGGTTACATCGTCACCGGTGCCAAAGACGTGCGCCTGGTGCGCGTGGGTGATACGGTCGCATCGCACGCCACCGCCGAACAGCTGCCGGGTTATAAACAGGTCCAACCTATGGTGTTCGCCGGGTTGTATCCGTCCGAAGCCGATTCTTATCCCGACCTGCGCGACGCGTTGGAAAAGCTCTCCTTAAACGATGCGGCTTTGCAGATGGAGCACGAAAGGAATGCGGCGCTCGGCAACGGCTTTCGCTGCGGATTCTTAGGTCTTTTGCATTTGGATATCATTCAAGAACGTTTGGAGCGCGAATACGACTGCGATTTGGTGGTGACGGCCCCGAGCGTGCTCTACGAAGTCAAAATCTCCGCCGGCCAACCCGCGGGCATCGTGCGTGCAAGCCTTCTTAAAACCGACGAACCGGACACGGCCAGAATTTCCAACCCGGCCGATTTTCCCGACGCGGGCCTCATCAGTGAGGTGCGCGAACCGTGGGTGATGCTCGAAATCGTGTGCCGCTCCGACGACGTGGGCGCCGTGATGCCGCTGGTGCAGGAAAGGCGCGGCATTTATCTCGCGCTCGAATATTTGGACGCCGGCCGCGCGTTGCTCAAATTCGAAGTCCCGCTCCAGGCGATCGTGCTCGATTTCTTCGACAAACTGAAATCCTCCACATCCGGTTACGGCTCCATGAGCTATGAGCCGCTCGGGTATCGCAAAGGTGATTTGGTGAAGCTGCAGATTCTGCTAATGGGCGACCCTGCCGATGCCCTAAGCACCATCGTGCACCGCGACGAAGCCCATGCCGTTGGTGCCATCGTCTGCAAGCGCCTCAAGGAAGTGCTGCCCAAAGCCCAATTCGAAATCGCCATCCAGGCGGCCATCGGCGGCAAGATCGTCGCCCGTGAAACGCTCGCGGCCATGCGCAAGGACGTGACGGGCTACCTCTACGGTGGAGACGTCTCCCGCAAGAAAAAGCTCTTGGAGAAGCAGAAAAAAGGCAAGAAGCGTATGAAGCAGATGGGCAAAGTGACGCTCACGCAGGAAGCGTTCTTGAGTGTTCTGCAGCGCTAAATACCCCTATCTTATTCGTCGTCCGCGACAGTCGGACCGTTTTTTTGCAGCAAATGCTGCTGCAAATGTTCCGCGTAGGGTTGGAACAGCGCCTGCAAAATGCCGGCCGTAAGGATTTGTAGTTTGTCGAAAGGTGCGTCTTTGCCTTGCGTGTTCAAGTGTTCCTGCAGCACGAAGCTCGTAAGTTGCAGCACGGTGCCGTCGATATTGCCTTCTTCCACCACGAGCGCCGGGAGAATGTGTTCGTGTTCCAGGTAGAGGATTTGTTGCATGCGCTCTATCCAAGGGGCGAGCTCCGGGTTGCCGGCGGTGGCCAGTTCGGCGGACGCTCGTTGGAGGGCCGTTACCTGTTCTTCGCCGAGTCTTTCACCCAAGTAGGTGTCGACCACTTTGCGGCAGTCGTCGTTGATGAGCGAAAGAATGGAGAGCAAAAAAATCGACGGACAATCGCGGGCGACTAAGCGGGAGATGAGGGTTGCCAGGTGCGTGCGCTGCGAGTCGGTGAGGAACTGCAAAATCATCTGGGCCACGCCGTCGTCGCGGCGCTTGGCTTTTTTTTCATCCTTCTGCGCCTGCTGTTGCGCGGCCGCGGATGCCGCGAATCGCTGTCGGGCTTCCTCGCTCAGCTGTTCGCTGGCTGCCGCTCCGCCTTCGCCGGGGGTAAAGGACTCCGGTCCTCCGAGTTCGGAAAACATGAGAAAAACTTGTACGGGAGAAGTGTACAGGAAAGATTCTTACTCTCCTACGCGGCCAGGGATGGCCACGTTATTTGGGTTCGACGTTCACAAGAGTCTGCCACTGGCGCTTGCCGCTGAAGGTGGTCATTTTCTTGCGACCGAAGGCGACGATGCCGTCTACCGAGGCGTGAATCGTCCAATCCTTGCCCACATGCACGTTTTTG
Source organism: uncultured Candidatus Peribacteria bacterium (assembly GCA_964439155.1). GTDB lineage: Bacteria > Patescibacteriota > Gracilibacteria > Peribacterales > Peribacteraceae > CAYTNJ01. The sequence continues at coordinate 14,183 of CAYTNJ010000009.1, forward strand.
CCCGGACGGTACCAATAGCCCTTTTGACGTACCAAAACCTCGCCTGAGGCGACGGTTTGACCGCCGTAGCGCTTTACGCCACGCCGTTTGGCGTTACTGTCTCGGCCGTTGAATGATGTACCTCCTGCTTTCTTATGTGCCATAGCCGCAGGATTTTACAGGAAGAGTTTCCGCTTGCAAGCCCTTCTTTCCTCAAGCAGAATGCCTTCGCGGCGTGGAGAAGTGGTATCTCGCCAGGCTCATAACCTGGAGTCCACAGGTTCGAATCCTGTCGCCGCAACCACGTATAGGGAGCGTAGCGAACCTATACGTGCCACGTGCCGCGCAGCGGCTATACGTGGCAAAAACGGCGCTCCCACGTGGCGCAGCCATCTAAACCATGAAGGGCAGGCAGACTTTCTTTGGATTTGACGTGTGCGCGGCTATACGTGGCAAAAACGGCGCTCCCACGTGGCGCAGCCAGTCAAACTCAAAGCAATTAAGGACTTCCTTGCCCCTAATGGCATGGCGGTTTTATGTGTGACAGGTAGTCACTTCAAATCCCCCTCTTCAACTCCTCAATCCTCTCCGGGTGGAACAGGTATAGGTTCCAATGGTCTTTGACGGGCATTTGGCGAAGCAGCTCCAAATAGGCCGCTTCCCGGTGCTCGCTTTGGGAGATGGCTTCTTCCTCGTTTGCGGGCTCGGCATCGAGGTTTTGGGTGATGATCAGCACCTTTTCCCCGGGGTTTACTTTGCCCAGGTTTTCTTTGGCGTATTTGTCCTTATATTGCTGGGAGCGGTAGTAGTCGACGTCGCGGTAGCCTTTGTCTATTTCGGCGGCGATGCGGGTATTTTCTTCCTCCATGGCCGTGAGGGTGCGGTCGAACAGGATGTTGCGGTAAAAAGAGAGCGTTAAGCCGAAGGCCATGAAACCCACCACGGTTAACCCGATGAAGATGGTCAGCTGCTTGCTGATCGGCTCGATGGCGTGTTGGGCGGGGGCCACGGCGACGAGTATAATCTGGTATCCTTTGATCATGAAGATCTATTGCAGCGGCATCGGCGGCATCGGGCTTTCGGCTTACGCGGCGCTGCAGGCGAAGCGCGGGGCTTCGGTGTATGGCAGCGATAGGAAAGACAGCGCCCTTTTGCAGGATTTGCGGTCGCAGGGAGTGACGGTGTTTTTAACCCAGGAGGCGGCTAACATTCCAAGCGACATCGACCTGTTCGTCTACTCAGAAGCGATCCCGGCCGATGCTCCCGAGCGCGTGCGGGCGAAAGAATTGGGAGTGCCGATGCATTCGTACTTTCATGCACTCGGAGAACTTTCGAAAGGTGCGAAGGTGATAGCCGTGTGCGGCACGCATGGTAAATCCTCGACCACGGCCATGGTGGCGCGACTGCTGATCGAGGCGGGGCTCGACCCCACCGTGATCGTGGGCACCAAAGTGCGCGAGCTCGACGGCCGCAACTGGCGTCACGGGCAGAGTGATCTGTTCGTGCTCGAAGCTTGCGAATACCGCCGATCTTTCCACTATCTGTCGCCTTCGTACGTCTTGATGACGAATGTGGATGGTGATCACTTCGATGCGTACGCGTCGCTTGAGGAATACCAGGAAGCGTTCGTGAAATTTTTGAAGAGCCTTCCAGCCGACGGAAAAGTGTTCACGCACGGCAACGATCCTGAGTGCGTGAAAGTGGCTTCCAAAAGCGGGAAAATAATGGTCAATGCCGATACCCAGCCACTGGTCGAGTTGGCCACGCCGGGATTACACATGCGTCAGAATGCGCAGTTGGTGTTGGCTCTCGCCGAAGAGCTTGGGATTCCGTCCGATAAAGCGCGCACGATCGTCTCAGGTTTCGTGGGCACGTGGCGGCGCATGGAAGTAAAAGGGGAGTGGAATGGCGTCACCGTGATCGACGACTACGGCCATCATCCGAAGGAAATCCGGGCAACACTCTCCGCCATGCGCGAGGCGTATCCGGAGCGCCGCATCGTGGTTGCCTTCCAGCCGCACACGCACGATCGCACGATCAAGCTGTATGACGAATTTTTGCCGGCGTTCAAGGATGCCAACATGGTCGTGGTCGCGGATGTCTACAACGCCCGCAACGACATCGAGACGGCTGTGACGGATGTCTTCAAGCTCATCGAGGACATCGAGCGAGAAAGTAAGGTCAAAGTCCTGCGGGGAAATTCGTTGAAGGATACGGAGAAGTTGCTGCGCGAGAATATCCTGCACCCGGGCGACGTGCTCGTGTGCATGGGGGCTGGAGATATAACTGATCTAGCTACTAAAATCATCGCAGGCCAATAATTCGACATGTTTGCCCGTCTCCACTAGCCAGCTCCGCCGCGGCAGCCGGCATATTGCCAATGGTCTGCATAGGAAATCACGGCGTAGTTTCGCGCCTAAGCGCGAACGAAGCCGGATAATCAATTCCCCACCGTCGGCGTCCTATACGTCTCTATCGCTTTCACGATCATCTTGGCCAGCTCCGCGCGGTTGATGGGGTCACCGGGGGCGAAGAAGCCCGAGGGCGTGCCGTCGGCGTTATCTCTGCCCGATACCACTTTGTCGGTGTAGGCGGTTTCGATGGCGGCGGCGTAGGGCGTCATGGCGTTTACGTCCACGAACACCGTGCCTTTTTGCCATTTGATCGGCACGTTGAGCGCCTGCAGGAGCGTGACCAATACTTCGGCGCGCGTGGCGTCGCGGTCGGGGTTGATGGTGGCGTCGGCAAAGATCGTCCAGCCGCGGCTTTCGGCGGAGGTCATGAACGCGAAGTACCAGGCTGCGGAGGAGATGAGCGGATTTTTCGTGTCGAAGGATTTTTCCCGTTCATTGGTGCCGCTTACCTTATGGGCGATCTTCGCGAGCTCGGCCACGGTGACGTTATTCGCGGGGCCGTATTGGCCAGTAAGTTCGCCCTTGTCGTTTTTGTAGCCGGAGAGAATGCCCCACTCGGCGACCTTGAACACCACTTCGGCAAACCAGGAATCCTGCGGCACGTCTTTGAAGGAGAAGGTTTCTCCGCTCACCATGGTCGTCACGTTTTCTTCTTCGGTCTGTTTGATGCCTGCGCGCAGGTCGTCGGCGGCCTTGCAGGCGATGGTGATGGCGAAGGAAACGCGGCCCTTGTCTTCAAGCACGTCCGATTTGCGGGCCGGCGTGACGCAGCCTTCGAGCGTTTGAAATTCCACGGAGTACTGACCCACCTCCATTTTTTCATACGACATCGGCGTGACGCCTTCCATTTTGACGCCGTTGGGAGTGGAGAGCGTGAATTTGAGGCCCGGCGGATCGCTGGTCACGCCTACGGAGCCCACGCGCGTGAAGGGATAATTCACGGTGACGCGCAGGTCTTCGTCTTTGGCGATGGAGAAAGTGATCTGCGGACGTTTTACATCCTGCAATGTTTCGGTGCCCTTATACAGGCGCACGGAAGCGGCGGTGCCTTTGGGGGCTTCAAAGAAGAGCGTGTAGTGCCCGGCGGGAACGGAGAGCGTTTTGAGCGCCGTCTTATCCGTTTGCTTGAGGCCGTCCGAGCGCAGCAGCGTCCAGGTGCCCACGATGTTCTTGTCGTTTTTCTGCTCGATCGTCAGTTTGGCTTCGGGCAGCCATTGTGCGGACTGTGAGGAGCCCGACCAGGCGGAAGATGTCGCGGCGCTCACGGCGGAAGATGTCGACCCGGCTCCGTCAGCCGAGGCTGACTGCGCCGAGGCAAGGGAGGCCGAGGAGACGGATGAGGTGGCTTGGGATGCCGTGGATGAAGAAGGGATTGAGGAAGCCAGGCTGCTCGATGCCACGGATGAAGCCGTGACGCTGGAAGCCGACATATCCGCCGATTGGGCCAGAGCGGAGGCAATGCCGAAAGATCCGGCAAGAACGGAGACGGACAGGGTCGTGGCGAAGCGGCGCAGCATCATGGCGAAAGCAGGGAGGAGGCTCACAGTATAGCATCGGAGGAAAGGGCTTTTATAATGAATGCGTCGGATAATCGCATTCTTCGGTGTATCCTTCCTCCATGGTATTCGCCAAATTCGCCTCACTCTTCGACCGCCACAGGCTCGTGGGCGGCGCTTCGGGCTTGGCGCTCACACAGTTTGCCGCTTCGGTACTGGGGCTCGTGCGCGACCGCCTGCTGTTTTCGCAGTT
>CAYTNJ010000009.1:18334-23539 GCA_964439155.1 uncultured Candidatus Peribacteria bacterium
CGGGCATCACAGACGTGTACTTCGCATCGTTCCGCCCAAGCGATTTCTTGTTTCAGGCCTGCATTCTTTCGGCGCTCGGCACGGTGCTGGTGCCGGTGTTGGCGGCGCACCAAGCGCACGGTCGCTATAAAGAACGGGACGAAGTGCTCTCCGCCACCATGCTGCTCGGCGCCGTGGGGTTCGGGTGTATCGCGCTGATTCTGGCCGTGTTCTACCCCTGGATCGCCCCGCATCTCGTGCAGTTCGAAGGTGAGCAGCTAAGGCTGTACATCATGTTCGGCCGGTTGGCGCTGCTCTCGAATTTCTTGTTCGTGTTCGGCTCCACGTTCGGCCAGCATCTCATCACTATCCAGCGATACTGGGTGTATGGGCTTACGCCGATCCTCTACACGCTCGGCACCGTCATCGGCACCGTGTTCTTTACACCGTACTTCGGCTACTTCGGCCCCATGTTCGGCACGGTGCTGGGAGCGTTCGTGTACGCGCTGCTGCGCGCCATCTCGGTGTTCCATAGCGGCGCACGCTTTCATCCCACCTTGTGGCATCCGGAATTTTGGGACATGGGCAAGCTCATGCTCCCGCGCATGCTGTCACTCGGCACGCTGCAACTGCAACTGCTGGTGTTTGACGCGCTCGGTTCCGGTTTGGAAAAAGGCGCCATCTCCATCAACTTAGCCTCGCGCAATTTCCAATCGGTGTTGGTGGGTGTTGTCGGTATCGCTCTTGCCCAGGCCGTGTATTCGCCGCTGAGCCAAGCGGCCGCCCGCAAAGACGTGAAGGCGTATGGCGTGTATATGCGCAAAGCCGTCACTTACGCGCTCTTCCTCACCATCCCGGGCGCCTGCGTGCTCGTGGTGTTGGCCCCGGTTGCGGCGGCGCTCGTGAACATCTCCGAGCTGCTCCCGCTTTTCCGCTTCACGCTGCTGCTGTATGCCATCAGCATTCCCTTCGAAAGCATCAATCATCTTCTCCTGCGCGGCTTCTATGCCTTGCGCGATACGCTGGTTCCGGCGGTTTCCACGACGATAGCGGGTATCGTTTCCATCACGGTGGCGTGGCTGCTCGTAGGCAGGTTCGACGTATTCGCCATGGCCCTCGCGTTCACCGCGGGACAGGTGGTGCATACCACGCTGCTCGGGGTGATGCTCAGGAGCCGGGTGCTTGCGATGAAATAGTCATCACAACGCGGTCAGGATGACCGCTCCCAAAGAAAGGGCATGCATAAACTAGTAGTACCCGGGAGCAGGCATCCTGCCTGCGGCATCTTAGTCACAGCCTATTTCTTCTTCACCTGCGTGAAGTCCAATTCGACAGGCGTCTCGCGATCGAAGATGAGGACCAACACCGTGAGCTTGCCCTTGTCGATGTCTACGCTGTCGACGGTGCCTTCGTAGTTCTTGAACGGTCCGTCGGCGATGACGACCAGGTCGCCCATTTGGAAGTCGCTCTTGAACTTGGCTTCCTGTTCTCCCACTCTGCGCTGGATGACGCCGAATTCCTCGGGGGTGACGGGGACCGGGATATTGCCCGAGCCCACGAAGCCCGTGACGTTGGGGGTGTTACGCACCAGGTACCACGATTCGTCCGTGACGATCATGTCCAGGAGCACGTAACCGGGGAACAGCTTGCGCTCTTCCTCGACGGGTTCGTTCTTTTTGAAGACCAATTGCTTCTCCTTGGGTACCTCCACGGCGAAGATGTAGTCGTGCATGCCGAAGGAATCGACGCGCTGCGCGAGTGCTTGCTTCACCGCGTCCTCGTAACCGGCATAGGTGTGGACCACGTACCAATTACGCCCGGCATTAGGATCTTGTTTTGCCATGGGAGAAGGGGAGTGGAGTTAGATCGCGAAGGACAACAAAAATTGCAGGAACTGCGAGAGGCCTAAGTCGATGAGTCCGAACGCGACGGCGCAAAAGGCCGAGAAGGCGATGACAACGCCTGAAAAACGGACGGCTTGATTGCGCGTGGGCCAGCGCACGTGGCGCAGCTCTTCCAGCGATTCGTTGATGTAGGTGAGGATGGCGTTCATAGTGTGCTCTTACCTAAAAAAGCCCGTCGGGCCTGTCAATAGCATAGCGAAACGGCGGTTGGAGGCAAGGGGAAATGGGGCTCACAAATTGTAGGCCGGAGCGTCAAACGCGTGGATCTTCGTGATCGGCAGCGCCACGAACCACACCCTTCCCTTAATATCGTTCTGTACCACGAAGGGGGCGACATTGCCTTCCTCATCGGTAAAACTGCGAGAATCGAGGCTGCCCATGCGGTTATCGCCCAGCATGAAGAAACGACCCTCCGGAACGTCGTACACGACTTCCTGCGTGGCACCGCTTCCCGGTGGGTGGGGGAAGGTTTTCCCGGCGTTGCGGTCGTCCAAGTAGGTTTCTTCCAATTTTCGCTCCTCACCCTGGCCGCCTTCTCTTAAGTAGACATAGCCGTCACGTAGGATCACCCGGTCGCCCGGCAGGCCGATGACACGTTTGACGTAGTACTTGGTGTGGTCGTTCGGGGGGCGGAACACGACGATATCGCCGCGTTCGGGGTTGCCGATATAGTAGGTGAGTTTATTGATGATGATGTACTCGTGATTTTCGAGCGTCGTGCTCATGGAACTGCCTTCCACCTGGAAGGGCGACACCAAAAACGTGCGGATGCCGGCCACGATCATTACGATTACGACGATGTTGAACACCACGTCGAGAACATGAAACCACAAGCCGAACTGCTTCGTTTGACGCATTAAAGCGAGTATAGGGATGCAAGGCACCGCTGTACAGCGAGTCGCCGGGAATTTACACTCTCTACTGCGTGCTCAATCGCATCCTCTTCCGCCGGCATTTGGAGGATGATGAGCAGTTGGTGCGCATCGTCCACAAACACTGGCTCATCGGCCTTAAGGCGCTGTTCTGGCCGAGTGCGTTTTTCGGAGTGGCGGTGTGGCTGCTTTCGCTGCAGCCCACGAGAGGCATGTTTCTCGTTATCTCGCTTGTGGCGGTGGTATTGCTCGTATGGTGGCTGCGCAATTTCTTCGATTATTTTCTCGATGCCTGGATCATCACCTCGCACGGCGTCATAGACGTGGCGTGGCACGGATGGTTCCATCGCGAGTCGTCGCGCATTCTCTATAGCGATATCCAAGGCGTGAGCTATGAAATCAACGGTGTGCTGGCCACCCTGCTGCGCTTCGGCACGCTGAGTGTAGAAAAAGTCTCCACGGGAACCAGCATCGCGTTGGATTACGTACAAAGTCCGCGGCGCGTGGAGACGGCCATTCTGCAATGCATGGAATCCTATCTGCATACGAAAAACTTGAAAGATTCATCGCAAGTGCAGGAGCTTCTTTCCGCCCTCATCGCACAACAAATGCAGTTGAAGGACATCGCTCCCGATGACGACGAATGACGCTCGCCATCGTCCTTATCGTGCTTGTTCTCATAGCCGTGTTTATCGCGATGCAGGCGTACAACATGTCCCGCAAGAGGGGAGTGCCTCCCGCGCTGGCCGGCAAGTTGGCAGTCGCTTTCGCGGCAGCTCGTTCACAGGCCGACACTCATCGCCGCGTTCTGGAAGGAGAAAAGGTGCTCGACGCCGCGCTGCAATCTTTGGGTTACCAAGGCAGTATGGCCGATAAATTGCGCAAGGCGGGTCCCAGATTCGCCAATTTGCAGAGCGTGTGGGACGCCCATAAGTTACGCAACCGCGTGGCTCATGAGATGAATGTTCCGTTGGATGTTCGCGAAGCCGACCGAGCGATGGAGGCGTTTGCCAAAGCATTGCGATCGCTCGGCGTCGAGGCGCGGTAGAAATTTTTTGCTACACTCCTCTTCGTGAAACCCTCCCTCGTCATCGCGGGTCTCGGCAACCCCGGCGCCTCCTACGAGAACACGCGGCATAACGCGGGCTTTTTGGCGATCGATGCACTCAGCGAGGCGTTCGGCCAGGGCGATTGGAAGGATGCTCAGAAATTCGCTTCCGTAAGCCAAGAAGCAAGGATTGTCGCGGCGCCAGTGCTGCTGCTCAAGCCGCAAAAATACATGAATCTCTCGGGCGAAGCGCTGCACAAGGTCGTCGACTTTTACAAGCTCGATGCAAAGACGCAGATTCTCGTGCTCTCCGACGATATCGATATCCCGCTCGGCGAACTGCGCTTTCGCAAGAGCGGCGGCCCCGGCACGCATAACGGGCTTAAGTCGATCGTCGAACAATTCGGAGAAGACTTTCCGCGCCTTCGCATCGGCATCGGCCCCAAGGGCGCGGGTGACCTGGCCACGTGGGTGCTGAGCACGTTTACTCCGGAGGAAAGAACATTGCTCAGTGCGACAGTGAAGAAGATTCCGGAGATGGTGAAGGAGTATGTGATGGAGAGTGCCAAATAACACACTATTAGAGCGGGCGTTCGGCCCGCGGCAATCATGCACGACGTTTAAAAAAGCCCCCGATGAAGGGGGCTTCCACGGGGTCTTTCGGATGCTTAGATGAAGAACTTCTTGCCGACCAGGGCGCCCGCGCTGATGCCGGCCGTCATCACGGAGAGGATGGCTGCGTAGCCCGCCGCCGATTTGGGCGACTCGTACGGGCGCAGGTAGGACGATTTAGAGCCGCCGCGGCCGAAGAAGATACCTGTTTGGGGGAGTTCGCCGATGACGGAAACCGTCGTGAAGGCGCTATCGTCCGCGTTCTCTTTGGATGTCACTTTCGCCGTGCCGGAGATCATTTGGCCGGGAGCGGCGAGGGCATCCACCAGGATGCGGTAACGCAACACTTTGGTTTGGCCTTTCTTTAAGTTGCCGATATCCCAGGTGAGAGTATTGCCTTGCACGGAATCCGCGCCGCCGTCGTCGATGACGGTGAAGCCGTCACCCTGGAGGGTATCGACCACCTGCACGTCCGTGAGGGTGGAATCGCCCGTGTTCTCGACCGTCACCATGTATTCCACGATGCCGCCGGGGAACACTTCGCCGGGGTTGGCTTCTTTGCTCAGCGTGATGGCGCCGTCTTCGTCGTTGCCGGAGTCATCCTCATTGTCTTCATCGTCGTTGTCGCTGCTGCTTCCGTCGTCGCTCACTTTCGTCGTCTCTTCTTCCTCGTCGCCGCCCTCGCGGATGTGCGGGATCCAGTCCAGCGCCTTCGGCATCCACCAGTTCAAGTGGCCCATCAGCTTCATCGAGACCGGCACCAGGATGACGCGGATGACGGTGGAGTCGA